>CAWLAN010000046.1:0-19275 GCA_963854815.1 Planctomycetes bacterium UBA1146 | reverse complement strand
ATCGCCATACATGAAGAAGTGCATCCTGGGCGACATCGTCGGCATCTTCTCGTCCCACCTTGCGCCGAGCCAGTCCCAGCACCAGTGCCCCGAAACGACCGACCAGAACCTCGAAAGCGGCTTCATCGCCGCTGGCTGCCTTGCTCACCAGCGCTGCGTCATCGAGAGACGAGAGCGCATCGGGCTCGGGTGCTTCAGGATGACCGGCGTCGCTGGAAGGGCTCATCAGGTCTCCGGTGGTACGAGATCGCGGCTCGGGCGACGGGTCCGATATACCTTGAATACCGGGCCAGAATCACCTTCCTGAGCAGTATAGCATGATTCCGGGACCATCCCGGATCACCCCTCGCTGTCTCACCCACAAGTACCCGCTTTGAGGTCGGATTCGGAAAGTTTGATTCAGGAACCGCGCAGTTGCTGGAAGGCCTCGATGGCCCTCTGCAGGCCCTGATCGTCGATCTGGCGGTGCAAGACGGCACGGATCCCCAGTTTCCGTACCGCCAGTGCACGGATTCCCCGGGCTTCCAGATCCGCTGCCAGTGCCTCGTGACCGGCCCCATCCAGATCCTCGAAGCGAACGAACAGGATGTTGGTCTGGGGCGGATCGGGCGCCAGATGCACGCCGTCCAGATCGCGCAGTCCGTCGGCCAGTTCGCGACAACGGCGATGATCCTCGGCGAGTCGATCGATGCCTTCATCGAGAGCGACCAGACCCGCAGCAGCGATCACTCCGACCTGGCGCATGCCGCCGCCGAGCAACTTGCGCAACCGTCGTGCCTCTGCGATGTCGTCGGTGGATCCACAAAGCAGTGAACCGATGGGACACGACAGTCCCTTCGACAGACAGAAGGAGACGGTATCGAACGGCGCAGCGATCTCGGCGGCTGGAGTTGCCAGTGCCACCTCAGCGTGAAAGATACGTGCTCCGTCGAGATGCATCCTGAGGCCAGACTGGCGCGCCACTTCGACCACCGGCGCAACCTGTGCGGCCGAGATGACCCGTCCTCCTTGCATATTGTGGCTGTTTTCCAGGCAGATCAGCGAGGTTCGAGGTTGATGCGGGTCCTGCGGACGAATCGAGTCCCGGATCATGTCTGCATCGAGACAACCATCGACCGGCGTCAAAGGACGCGGATGAACTCCCCACAGACGCGCCGAACCGCCGGCCTCGTAGAGATAGATGTGGCTGTCTTCCATCAGCAGCATCTCATCACCGGGACGAGCCAGCGTGCCAACGGCGATGGTGTTGGCCATCGTGCCGCTGGGGACGAACACAGCGGCCTCCTTGCCGAGACGCTCTGCGCTCACCTGTTCGAGGCGGTTCACCGTCGGATCATCCCCGAATACATCATCTCCGAGCGGAGCCGTTGCCATCTGGCGGTACATCTCCGTGGTGGGGTGGGTGACGGTATCGGAACGCAGGTCGACCGGGTCCATCTATCCTCCTGATCGAGCATGACACCATGAATCGACGACAACGGGAAGGTCTCCTGGGGTCTCAGCGGCTCGCTGTGGTGCAACTGGAGCCTTGAACTGGAGTGCTGCTGCACGCAACCTCTTTGGCAGCAGCAGCCACCAGGGAAGTACGGTCGGAGCAACCATGGAACTCGATGACAAGGTCTGTTATTGCTTTCGCGTTTCGAAGCGAAAGTTGATCAACTTCACCCGCCAGACCCAGCCGAGCAGACCGTCACAACTGGCCGATTGTTTCGGCGCCGGTACCGGTTGTGGCTGGTGCATTCCGTTTCTCATCCGCTTGCACGAAGAGGTGATGGGGCAGCAAGAAAAAACGGAACCACAACTGTTCGAGGGGAGTACCGAGGATTACGAGCAGATGCGATTGAACTACCAGCAGCAGGTCAAGTCAGGAGACCACCAGAAAAATCAGCACGGCAGCGGAGCCAACATCGATGGTGGGGAATCACTGGAACAAGACGAAGAGGATCTGTAGCGGTCAGTTTTCTTCCATCGATTTGAGTTTTCGCTCGATACGGTCGATCTGGATGCGAAGTTCGACGATGCGTCGCGGGTAGCGACTCAAGGTTGTGGTGCGGTCGCTCTCTTTCGATTCCAGTTCGAAGTTCAGTTTTTTCTCGAGCAACTCCAGTTCGATGCTGAGTGCTTCCTTCTCGACAGTCAGTTCCTGCCGAAGACGCTCCCTTTCCTCACGCTGCTGCTCGCGTTTTTTGCCGAAAAAACCGAAGATCAAACGATGCCTCCCTGAGCCCAGAAACTAGCCAATCCGATCGTTTTTCGATAGCCCTCTGTGAGAGCACGCGCTGTTTCGGCTACCAGGGGCCTGCAGCCGCCTTCAGCGGGTCCCGGAACGCGTTGGCGAGCGGGCGAGGTCCTTCACCATCCGGTTGAGAGCCGCTTGCAGGTGACGACCTGGACAGGTGGTGTCACGCAGTTCCTGGTGTCCTGCGATGGAGTCGGGGGAGATGTCGTGGAGAGTGCACAGAGCTGCCAGTAACGAACGCAGGCTCTTCAACTGCGCGGGAGTCGGCCGGTTCATGTCGAAGTTCCCCATCAGAGCGATTCCGATGTTGCCGCGGTTGAGGGAGTTGTTTCCGGCATGGGCACCCTGGTAACGCATCGATCGTCCCTCCCAGATGCGGCCGTCGAAACTGATCAGGTAGTGATAGCCGATGTCTCCCCACTTGAGAGTGCCCGTGCAGTACTCCTGGATTCTGCGCAGGTACTGAGGGGGAGATTGTTGGCCGAGTTTTTCGATGTTGGGCTGGTCGGCGGTGTTGTGCACCGTGATGCGAAATGGCCGGGTCATTCTGACCACCGCACCACGACGAGGTGGTCGCGCACTCCAACTGTTTCGATTTTGTACCTGGATACGAGTCGGGTTTGCGATACGGGTTACCCTGGAGGTGGGTGTCGGTTGTTCCTCGGTTCGTGAAGTTATCTCCGAAGGTTGCGGGTGGGCGCCCCAGATCGATGCATATTCGGGATAGGAGTGCTGTTGAGATGCGTTGCGATAGAGCGCTGCGACGGGTTGCCCCAGATGATCGAGAGTTCGGGTGATGAGGAATGCTGCACGGCTCTTGTCGTCCGGATCGGCGAGCGACTGATAGGCTTTCTCTAGCTGGTTCAATCCACTGTTGGTGATACCACGTCGTAGTTGCGCCTCACCCAGAAAGAGCAGCGCGCGGGCGTGATGCGGTCCCGAAGAGAGCAACTTGCGCGACATCTCCAGATGTCGGCACGCCTGCTCCAGTTCGCCCTTGCCTAGTGCCAACCTTCCCAGACCGAGTCGTGCCAATCCGCGGATTCTCAACGGTTGTTCAGGACTCTCGAGCGAACTGAAAAGTTTGGTCGAGAGTTCGAAGTTGCCCTGATCGAGTGCCTTCCGAGCCTGACGCAGTTTCAACGGCAGGGACGTCTGCTCTCGCTGTGGCGGACCACCACCACAACCAGCGATCATCACGATGACGGCCAGGCTGAGGGAGGCCACAACCGTGCGGCGGATCCCCGGATGTCCTGAAAATGTCCGCATTTGCGTGAATCTGGCCAATAGAACGCACCAAACTTCCCCGCGGGAGACTGCCCGCGGCTGCAGCATACCGGAACCGGCTGCGGGAGCAAATCTCGAATGGACCCGACTCGATGGTCGAGTAGGCCTCGAGACCCTACAATCGGTATTCCGTTGCCCCGGATCGAACGCGGTCCGGATTCCGACCAGGAGGCGAAATGCTCGAATACAACGATGCGGTCATCGAATCGGGTGATTTCCTGATCGCGACCCCTGCGATGAGAGATGCCAATTTTCATCGCACCGTCATCCTGATCTGTGATCACGATGACGAGGGCACCTTCGGGCTGGTCCTGAACCGCTCCACCGGGATTTCCATCGAGAAGGTGTTCGAGCAGATGGGTCCTGAAATTGCAGACGCTTGCTCGTTGTTTTTCGGGGGTCCTGTAGACCAGGAGCGGGTGTTTGCGATCCGACGCGGAGTTCCGCAGGAGACTGCCGGTGAACAGGTCGGAAAAGGTATGTTTCTGCCCAAGGACCTCGCTGGATCGGTGGATCAGATCTGCAGCGGCAATGATCTGCTCAAGAAATATCGCTTTTTTGTCGGGTATGCCGGCTGGGATGCTGGACAACTGGAGCAAGAGTTAGAGGAGCAAGCCTGGATCGCTGTCTCCGGCATCGAGGATCTCATCTTCGACACGGAGCCGGAGCAACTCTGGATGCAAGCACTGCGCACACTGGGTGGCGAGCAGACCCTGTGGTCGATGATGCCGGCAGATCCGGAGTGGAACTGATCGGGTTCAGAGAAGCAGTTTTCTCGGCTTGTCAGGTTGCGGTGTCCGCATCCTTCCAGTTCCACCACTTCAGGAGTTCCGCATCGTGAGTGCGATGGCCCGCAAAGTAAGTCGCACAGCGGAAGACGTACAGGACGCATCGATCGATGTGGCCACCGCGCAACTGACAAAGCTCCTCGTACAGTTTCTGGGCGTCCTTTCCTGCCAGATCCTCGACGCACTGCAGGCCCAGGTCGCGAAGAGCCTGGCCGATACTGGGACCAACGCCGGGAATCGTCTCGAGGTCACCCGATGGTAGTTGGTTTGTATTCATCGATTGGTGCCCGCTTCGATGTCGATCCAACGTCCGAACTCAGGCGCTCGGTTTATCGCTTCGCCTTCAGCTCCTTGTTCATCGTCAGGATCGAGTATTCGGACGTCTGGAAGTTCGAAGAATCGGTGCGCGCTATCACCCTGACATCTTTTGCGCGACGCTTAAAATCTCATTGAGCTTTTCGTTAATTTTCTTCGTTTCTCTGTAGGTTCTCCAGGCCCATTTCTGAGCAGCATATGCCGAAAAGGGAAGAAGAATTGTTAGCACGAATAACAAGACCCAGAAGATGATGATCCCAATTGCACCTAGATCTAATAAACCGCCCATTTCACACCTCTTTCAGAAGTTTGTTCGATGGTTATCGCCGCAATGGAGCACTTCGTCCGCTTTTTCGGAAAACTTCCAGCTGGGCTTTTAGTTCCTTCACCATCTCGGGATGCTTGCTGTACAGGTTGTTCGTCTCACCGGGGTCAGTCTCGAGATCGTACAGCTGGCCGGGGGCATCGGGATCGGTGTCTTCCAGTGCGTAGGGTTTCATGCCCCAGGAGCCGTCTCGCTGGTAGTTGTTGCCGCCGGAGCCCTTGTGATCGAGGTACTTCCACTGGCCATCGCGAATCGACATCGCCAACGACATCGTCTGCTGCAACAGGTAGCGCCGAACCGGCTTGTCGCCCTGGTCACCGAGCAATACCGGCAGCATGTTGTAACTGTCCTCGGCCGCATCGACCGGCAACCTGGCACCGGCGATCGCCGCACAGGTGGCCATCACATCGGTCAGGCTCGTCAGTTGATCGCTCGTTGTGCCGGCCTCGACCTTGCCGGGCCAGCGGACGATGAACGGCGTGCGGTGGCCACCCTCCCACTGGTCGCGCTTGACGCCGCGCCACGGTCTGGCACCGTCGTGCTGGTGTGTTTTTCTCATGTCGAGCACCGTCGGAACTTCCGGCCCGTTGTCGCTGGCGAACATCACCAGGGTGTTGTCGGCGATACCGAGACGTTCGAGAGTCTTCAGAAGTTCTCCGACGACAAAATCCATCTCGAAGATGAAGTCACCGTGTGGTCCCGCCTCGGTCTTGCCCTTGAACCGGTCGGCGGCAAAGGACGGCAGATGGACCGCCTGCATCGAGTGATAGAGAAAGAACGGCTTGTCGGGGCTCTCCTTGACATGCTGTTCGAGGAACTCCTTGCTCTTGTCGAGAAACACCAGGTCGACCTGTTCGTGGTCGAAGTTGTCCGCGACCTTGCCGCGGCGGCAATCGTTGCCGTAGGGGTGCTTCGGTAGTTTGCTCTTGTCGAGCAGTTTTGTCGGGGGGACGGGGATCCGGTCGCCATCGATATAGGCATACAGCCAGTCGGTGGTGGGGCAACATGCCGTTCCGTAGAAGTGGTCAAAGCCACGATGGATCGGCGCATCGGGAATCGCTCGCGAGTAGTCGATCTGCTCGACCCCCTTGATCCCACCGACTTTGATGTGCTTGCCGTCCTCATCGAAGAACGTCATTCCGATGTGCCACTTGCCGAAACAGGCGGTGGTATAGCCGCGGTCGCGCAGCATCTGCGGCAGTGTCAGACGCTCCTTCTCGATGAGGCACGGACCTCCGACACCGGAAAAGACGCCCCGGAAACCGGTACGAAACTCCATACGTCCGGTCAGCAGGCTGTAGCGCGTCGGTGTACAGACGGTCGAAGGACTGTGGGCGTCGGTGAATCTCATCCCCTCGCTGGCGAACTGGTCGAGGTGCGGAGTGGGAACTCTCGATTCGGGGTTATAGCAACCGACATCTCCATAGCCGAGATCGTCGGCCAGGATGAAGAGGATATTCGGCAGGGGGGCACCCGGTCCGGTGTAATCTCGGCAGGGGTCAGGAGAAGCGGATCCCACGATGGCAACTGCCGCAATGATCACACCGATCGCAAATACATGTCGCCACTGCATGGAACCACTCACTCCGATCTGGAAATAGAGTTACTCGTCAGGGAACAACTCCGGGTTCGCTTCACGGAAATCCCTTGCCGAACTGGCCGTGATCTCTGCTGCCGTCGAGTGTCCCTCCTCGATGAGCGGACTGCGCGTCGCGCTGAGTTGCCGGTAGTTGGTGAAGTCCTCCTCCTTCATTCCCGCCGGCGGAACCTGTGCCATGCGGCTGAAAGTCAGTTCCAGCTCCTGTGCGTTGGAGGCGAGCATCGACTTCTGAAGGATGGTCACTGCCTGTCGCAGCGTCTTCTTGTTGAGCTTGTTCGAGATCACTGCAAGTGCTGCATCGACCGCGCGTTGCTGCTTCTTGGAGGTCGACACCAGCGACTTGAGGTTCTTTCGCCACGACGCGGACTCGGAAAACGACGCGTTGACGATGCGGAAGTGCGCCATCCAGGGGTGGAAGGATCCCTTGCTCGCCGACTTGCTCGCTTTTTGCGACTCTTCGATGGTCAAGGCGTGAGCGGCTTGCACCGCTTCGAGGAAACCGACCACGATGTCGATTTTGTCGCGCAGCGCCTCGCCCTCGTCGCCCTTCATGCGCCGGGCGAGAAATCGCGCCTTGTTGGCAGACGAGGCGATGACCTGCAGATCCGGCGACCCCTTGGCCAGTTCGCTCAGGGCGACACTCATCGCCAGTTGTGGGCTGTCGGCGTTGACCTGGTCGAGCCAGTCGAACATCTCGGCGACCTGGGTTGGCAGCGGCCAGTGGCCGGAGCGTTCGGTCAACCCCTCGACGACAGTCAACTTGATCTTCTTGTAGCCCTGTTGCTTGTAGATCTTCTCGGTGCGGTAGGCGCATTCGACCGAGACCACCGCGTCGGCTTTGCCGTGCAGGATGCCGATGGCGACCTTGTCCTTGGCCAGTTTGTTGTGATTGACGCTCAGCACGTTGCCGGCGTGGGCGACGATGCCATCGACCAGCTCGGTGTAGGCACCGGCGAACCAGTAGCAGAAGAACGCCCCCTGGCTGTGGCCGTAGACGTAGACCTTGTCGATGGGGAACTTGCTCTTGAAGTGCCGGATGAGCCCGGCGATGTGATCGCCATCGCTCTTGCCCTGGATGAAGTTGAAACTGTCGCCGCCCCCGGGGGTCATCCCTTCCGGTGCGATGACGATATCGTTGCCACGAAAGCCGCCGCGGGCGATTGGATAGTTCCAGAACGCCCAGCCCCAGGTCAAGCCGGTGCCGTGGAGCATCAACACCAGGTTCGGCGGTTTCTTTGGATTGATCTGGCGCGGCAGCCGATACCAGTACGACTTCCCCTCGGTGGAGGTCCACTCCAACGTCTGCCCCTGCGGTGCATCCATCGATGGCGCCACCTTGTCGACCTCGCCGTACTTCTGCGCCGAGGCGCTGCCCCCGAACAGAAGGACGCCCAGCAGTCCGGCCAACAGAATCAGACGATGAAAGGTAGTGTTCATCGGTTCTGTCGATCAGTCGATTTCGATGGTCGTCTTGATCATCTGTAGCGGTTCCGTCGTGATCCCGTCTCCGGATCCTCTCTTCTCCAGTTCTTCGAGTACCGGTAGGCCCTCGGTCACTTCACCATAGATGGTGTGCTTGTCATCGAGATGGGAAGTTGCAGTGAAGCTGATGAAGAACTGACTTCCATCGGTACCGGGTCCAGCATTGGCCATCGACAGCAACCCCCTACGGTCATGACGGGCGGTGGGGGAGAACTCTCCCTCGAAGTGATAGCCGGGGCCTCCTATGCCGTTGCCACTGGGGCATCCCCCCTGGGCCATGAACCCGGTGATGACGCGGTGAAAGGTGAGATCGTCGTAGAACCCCAACTCGGACAGGTACATGGTGTTGCGCACATGATTGGGAGCGACATCCGGCATCAGTTTGATCTTGACGGTGCCGTGGTTCGTCTCGACGACCCAGTAGATTTGCGCATCCTTGGCAACTGCGGTTTCGGGGAATCTCGGTAGGGTGTTTTTCCAACCGGTGGAACTGGTGTCGATTTCACCGGCTTCCTTGAGAGCGGCGATGGCACCACGCATCGCGGCTACGGTATCTTTGCTGCTACTCATTTTTTCTCCTTCTTTTCGGAGTCCTTCTTTTGCGGAGGCTTCTTCGCTTCAGGTATCTCGAGCGAAGGCTTCATCTCGACGGAAAGCGAGGCTTTTTCGATGACCACTCTCTCGGTTGTCTGACCTGAGCGTGATCCCAGCTTTTCCAGAGCAGCGAGGGTGACCAAACTGGCCGCATGGCCGGAGCGGACCCGGCCGAAGATGGTGTGCTTGCCATCGAGATGGGGAGTGGGGACGAAAGTGAGGAAGAACTGGCTCCCATCGGTGCCAGGACCGGCATTGGCCATCGACAGCACACCCTTGCTGTCATGCTTGACCTGGGCATCGAACTCACCCTCGAAACGGTATCCAGGATTACCCCGTCCGCTGCCCTGAGGGCAGCCACCCTGGGCCATGAACCCTGAAATCACCCTGTGGAAGATCAGACCGTCGAAGAATCCCAGTTCGGTCAGGTAGATGTAGTTGGCAACGTGGTTGGGAGCCACTTTGGGCAGGAATTCGACCTCGATCTCGCCGTGATTGGTCTTCAACTTCCAGATGTAGTTGTGCTGATCTTGAAAAGTGGCTCGCGGAAATTTGGGAAGACGTGACTTCCAGCCGGGGGTGTCTTTTTTGATGCGTCCGGCATTGGTTTGCTCGGTGATGTACTCCTTGACTTCCTTGATGGCCGGGTCATTTTCGAGAGTCTTTGCGTCATCTCCATCTCCCGAAGGAAGGGCAATCCCCGCTACGGGAATGAGCAGCAACATCAATAACAACAGACTCAGAGTCATTACGGTTTTCAAATCATCCTCCTTGTCGAAGGCAATTTTGTTAAGAACCAGAATTTTCCAGGGTATCGATTTCCTCGCGTACCATCGAGATCAGTTCATCGAGGGTATCGCGGGAGAAATCAAATCGAATTCCCGCGGCCTCGTAGAGTTCGGGCAATGATCGTGTATTACCCAGCGACAATCCTTCACGGTAGAGCCGGATAGCATTGTCCGGGTCCTGGCGATGGTTTCTCCATACCTGGAGAGCGCCCAGTTGAGCCATCGCGTACTCGACGTAATAGAACGGCACTCCGAAAAGATGGCTCTGTCGCAACCAGCGATGGGCCCGGATCTCCTCGATTCCGCTCCAATCCATCTGTCCGGTATTGAACCGATCCATGATGGCGATCCACGAGGCTCTTCGCTGCTCTCGCGAGTGCCCCGGGTTGGTGTAGATCCAGTGCTGGAAGGAGTCGATCATCGCCACCCAGACGAAGAGGCTGATGATCCCCTCGAGGTGCTCGATGCGTGCCCGGGTGATCTGGGATTTATCGTCATAAAAGACATCCAGATACGGGTTCCCGAGCAGTTCCATCGCCATCGAAGCGACCTCGCAGAACTCGATGGGTGCGCCCCGGTTGGCGATCAATTCGAGATCCCGTGATTCGATGAAGTGGAAGGCGTGCCCTCCCTCGTGCAGCAGCGTTTCCACATCACCTTGCTTGCCGGCGGCATTCATGAAGATGAAGGGTTTGCGGATCTCGTGGTAGGTACACTGATATCCGCCGGGTGCCTTGCCACCGCGGGAGTCCAGATCGAGCAGGTCGCCATCGATGAGAATCTGGAACATCTGGTCCAGATCGGGATGCACTCTTCCGAAGATCTGACGGCAGCCTTCGACCAGGTTCACCCCCCCCTCGAGAGGGCGAAGTGGCGCTCTTCCCTCGGGATCGACCGCCGTATCCCAGGGGCGAAGCATATCGATTCCGAGCATCTCCTTGCGTTTCTTCTGTCGCTGGGCGACCAGAGGCTTGATCACCGCCTCGATCGAATCGTGGAACTGGAGACAGTCTTCGGGGCCGTAGTCGAATCGCTCCAGTTGCCTGAAGCGAAGCGCGCGGAAGTCATCGAATCCCGCGTTCAGCGCCATCTGATGACGAAGTTCGACCTGGCGGTCGAAGATTCCCTCGATCTTGTCCTGGTCCTCGAGGATTCGATCCCAGGTGGCCCTGAAGGACTGCTCGCGGCGGTCGCGATCGGTCTCTTCCAGGATCCTTCCCATGTAGGGCAAGGTTCTCGCTTCCCCGTCGAACTCGACCGACATCGCACCGATCGTCTCGTCGTATTTCGCGTCGAGTTTGGTCTCTTCAGTCTGCAGGGGAATATTTTCATCGCGAAACAGTTCGACACTGTTTTTCACCGATTTCACCCAGATCCCGAATTCTTGCTCCGGAAGTTGTTCGATGGCCGGTGAGGCGATGAACTTTCGGTCCATGTCGAAACTGATTTTCTTGAGGCACGGCTGGATCTTCTCGATCCATTCCATGTAATTCTCGGTGATTTTCGCGTCATCCGTGTAGCAGGTGTGCTGGACGAACCGCCGAGCCCCTTCCTCGGCAATCGTCGAATCGACTTCACTCCAGTCACGGCACCAACTCTCGAGCGATTCAAGGTCGGAGATCTCACGATCGAGCAGAGCCTTGTAGACCTCCTCGATGGAATCGAGTTCGACTGGTTTGAAATCCATTTCGAGGTAGCGGCGGGGATAGGCAGTCTGCTCGGTCATCGAATTCCCTTCGACGGGGAGCAACTTGACGGTTGCCCACACCCTTCTGAAGGGAGATTCTAACCGCTGCAGGAGATGGAATCACCGAGACCTGCGGAAAGGAAGAGTCAGAATTGCGCAGAATTGACTCCGATCAGGGCACTGTCGAGGTGGTTGAGCACCGATCCAAGTTGCTCGAAGGGAACCCGCTAGGGGATTCTCCCCTGCGTCAGGTCGCTGTCTGGACTCCTCCCGGATATGCCCCCGATGAAGACCGTCGTTACCCGCTGCTGGTCGACCTCGCCGGATTCACCGGAAGCGGTTTGAAGCACACCGGCTGGTCAGCCTTCACCGAGAACTTACCGGAACGACTCGACCGTCTCGTCTCGAGTGGTCAGATGGCTGCCTGCATCGTGGCGATGCCGGATGGTTTCACTGCTCTGGGCGGAAACCAGTACATCGATTCCCCCGCGGTGGGTCGCTGGGCTCGTTACCTGGTCGAGGAACTGGTGCCCTTCGTCGACGGGCGCTGGAAGACCCTCGCTTCGCGCGATCATCGTGGCGTGTTCGGCAAGTCATCGGGTGGATACGGGGCCATCGTCCATGGCATGAAATATTCCGACACCTGGGGGGCGATCGCCTGCCATAGCGGAGATATGTACTTCCCTTACGGCTACCTCCCCGATTTTCCGGCGACACTGGATGTCCTGCGAAAATACGGTGGACGCGATCGGTTCCTCGAGAAGTTTCGTACGAAGGTCAAACATCGCGATAGTGATGTGATGACCCTGATGACTCTCGCCATGGCAGCTTTTTACGATCCGGACCACGAAAATCCGGGCGAGTATCATCTCCCCTTCGATCTCGAAACCGGAGAGATCATCGAAGAGCGATGGCAATGCTGGTTGGCGCACGATCCGGTTCAGATGGTGGAGGAGTATGCCGAGGCACTGAGATCCCTCGAGTTGATCTTCATCGATTGCGGTTTTCGTGATCAGTTCAGACTCCATCACGGATCGAGAATCCTGTCGAAGAAGATGGAGAAACTGAAGATTCCTCATGTCTACGAGGAGTTCGATGACGATCACTCCGCGGTCGACTATCGGCTCGATGTTTCCCTTCCCCTGCTCGTCGGAGCACTATCGCCATAGGTGGCAACAAGGTATGAAAAAAGAACGCCTGCGCCGTCGACTGACGGCGCAGGCGTTCTTGTCGTGACCTCGATTCCCCTCTAGCAGCCGTCGAACTGCTGGCAAGTCAGGTTGTCGATGGTGTCATCCGGGCCGCAATCTCCGCTCGGGGGGGGCGGGCTCGAACCGCCCTCGAACAGGTATGTCAGCAGAGCAATGGCATCGGCGATGTTGAACAGGCCATCATCGTTCACGTCGAGGGCGTCAGGGCATGCACTCGGATCCTGGTTCGAATCGAACATCAATAGCAGCATCTGGGTCACATCGAGCAGGTTCAGCGATCCATCAGCGACGACCTCGCCGCGGATGAAATCGGACCCTGTTCCGGCGAGGTTCGCCGATAGCAGGTAGATGATGCCTGAATCTCTTCCCACCACATAAGAAACCGGTCCCGAGAAGGGTCCCGATTCAGAACTGCTCAGGCTGACGATCTCGCCCGAGTTTGCAGAGGGAGCCAGATCGAAACCCAGGCCCACTGCCGTTCCATCGACCGATCGTTCGACACGAGCGATGCCATTGTGCTGGGCCGAACCCAGTGCCACGTCGATAACAAGACTCATCGAATTACCTCTGGCGGCGATTCCTCCGAGGAAAGCCACACGGCCGGTGGCGGTCGAGGGAGGCTGCATGATGAGGCTCCCTGTGCTTCCACTTGCGTCGAAGTCGAAGAGTTCGACGGAGGAACGATCGATTCCGATGTAACTACCGAGGAAGGGGGACCAGGTGATCTCACCAAGTAGTCCACCTGAAGGAGCCTGAAGCGTTGCGGCGGATAGTTCCAGCCCCGACAGATCGGTGATCCGCAGATCACCACTGTCAGTGAGCCAGGCGAGAGTGTCGTTGGTTGAGTTCCAGGCCATTCCGACCAGTGTCATCTGGTTACTGAAAGGGCCCGGGATGCTGCCATCGAACGTCAGGTCCTTCTGGTACAGCCAGGCAGTGAGTCCGGATTCGTCCGCGACCAGTAACTGGCCGCTGCTTTCGATGATCGTCGAGGGTCCAGGAGTACTGCCGGCATGAGGAGTTGAACCGAGCAATCGCCCGAATCCAACCACCACACTGCATGTGGCGGCGGGAAGATCGGCGCCACTGGCGGGGATCGGTTTCAAATCATAGGTGTGAGTGCCCGAGTCGAGATCCTCATCGAGAAAGAAGTCGATGCCCGGTCCCAGTTCAGCAATTAACTCACCGTCACGGGAGACGTTGATGCTGGAGTAGGCGATCGGATTGATCCATTGAAGGGTGACATTGTCGTCACCATCTGCTGTGCAAACAAAGGTCGTGATGGATGGTGCATTGGGGTTGGGAACCGGCACCTCGACGACGAGATTGTTGTCCAGATCGACGATGAAATCACTTGGCCCGCCCCAACTGCCATTTTCGGTCCAGGCGATTCCGGTGATGTAACCGGTCAGCGAGTTGATGCTTGCCAGCGGGAAGAAAAGACCCTCTTGGGCACCTGTTTCATCGACCCTGACGACTCGACTGGTTCTCTGAGCCGAGGGCGGTCCGACCGCAAGGTCGAGCAGGTACTCACCGGTGATCGGATCGAGTACCGAGGTCAGACCCAGACCGAAGGCTCCTGCTCCGCCGGCGACCGCCTCGGGGTTGATGAAACTGGCTCCCGTGAAGGTTCCGTCCGAGAGCAGTTCGAGGTAGGTGTCATTCTGTACATCGTTGGTCCAGTAGTTACCGGTCGCCGGGTTCCAGGTCAGTCCGATGATGGTTGGAACCCCTACCGGCACCGTGATGGCAGTCTGGGAGATCAGAATGCCTCCAGAACTGGAGGTGACGAGATAGCGTGTTCCCTGGTCGTTGACGAGCCAGTAGAGGACGTCCTCGTCGGAGTTCCATGTCACGCCAAGGTAGGTGGCTGGACCGAGCGGGCAAGCAAACGAATTGGATGCAATCAGCGCGGAGATCGGGAACTTGTAGAAGAGCCCGCTGAGGTAATCGGAGACGAGTACGCTCGTCTCACCATCGATCACTGTCGTCGCGAAAGGGAGTTCCCCTGGGTAGGAACCGGTTTGGACGAAACAGGTTCCGTAGGGGGGATCGACTGGATCACAGATCACCTGGCTGCTGCAAGGGATCGCAAACGCAAGCAGAAGCACAATCCAAGTGCCGATAAGAGCCGCTGTGGAACGGCCTCGACCCTGGGTCGAACGAGAGCAATTCGTCTGGAAAGAGTTCATGGTCCGTCTTTCTTCGATGCCTCGCTGGGAGAGCACCGTTCCTGGTTCGAAACCACCTGATCCGGCAGGTCCAGAGGCGGGTCATTCCGGAACAGATCCCCGAAAGGGACGTGATGGAACGATCAGCAGCCAAGCATGCGGGATCGGTCGCGGAGTCTGCAGAGAATCCGGGCGATGAAAAACAACCAAAACGGTCGAAGGAAGACTGATGAGGAGATCCCAGAGTTCAGAAAAGGGACCTACCCGGGGCCAGATTTTCCAATTTCATCACCATCAGGAATTCTATCCGGGAGAAGGATCGTGTCAATCAGGGCAAAAGAGTGAGGGGCAGGCCGGGAACATTTCCCTATCAGGTACTGAAGGGAGAGGGTTGCTGTGAATTTCGAGCCATCTCTTTTGCGCCAAAATGACGCCCCACGGCACGGCGGGCACGCACCAGGGAGTCTGCTACAGCTTGCTGCGATACATGCAGTTTCTCCGCTATTTCCTTCTGCATCAACGATTCTCGGTAATAGAGTTGCACCACTTTCTTCTGACGGGGAGTCAGCATCTCGATGTTGTCGAGCATGACATTGACGGTTCGAATTCCCATGAACAGCCGCGGAATATCCTCCGCGTCGACCCGTGCTTTTTCCATGCTCGGCAGTAAATTTTCGATCAGATCACAGATTTTCTGGCAACGATGCCGGATCGGGCAAGAGCAACAAACCGGTCCGTAAGCCCGAGCAATGCCGGGGTTCACACCATTCATATTGCCGTTTTGAGTCGATCTGCCACGCCTCACGAGGATGTCTTTCACCACCGAGTGATTCGAATTAAAAGTGTTCTCTCGCACTAGCATACACCATCGATACAGCCCCGACATCCTTGCACTTTGTCGATGTATTCGCGCAGAAAAAAAACGAACCCCGCGTGATATTATAATACGCGGGGTTCGGCAAACTTTCCTGTTGTGTATATCGCAGTTATCTAGTATGGCGAATCTATACAGTCGAGGACGTCATCCGTTGTGTCCAGCCCTGGTTCTGGAAATGGAGCCGAGGGTGGAACGGTCGGTGTTCCTGCAGCACTCAGGTAGTAGAAGATCATCAGCATCGCGTCACCTATTGTGACGATTCCATTATCATCGAAATCCGCAGAATCAAAACAAGTCGGCTCTTGACCACCGACGAACAGCCAGCTGAGAACCCAGATTCCATCTGCGATGTCGCATTTGGTGTCCGAGTTCGCATCTCCACGCAGGAAGGATTTCACGGAGCCGGAACAACTGGTCGAGGTGGTGATCCCATCGGAGTGCTCTCCCCAGATCCGGTACGAGTAAGTACCTTCAACCGGAACCACGTTGATCTGACTGGTCGCGTTACCCGAGATCGAAGAAATCAGCACCCCGTTGCGTTCGATGTGAATCGTGTCGTAGGAGGCGCTATTTTCCCAGTCGAGATGGATCGGAGCACCGAAGAAAGTACATGCGAGGTTGACCGGCGGTGCCAGGATGGTCACCGAGCAGGCGATCGGAGCGGTCTGGGAACCTGCCAGTGTGGCCACCACTTCGTAGTCATAAGTACCCGGCCCGAGCGGGAAGTCAGTGTGGCTCTCCTCATCGCCATCGACGATTCCTGCCAGCGTGCCATCCCGATAGATCTGAACCATGTCGTAGGTCTCACCGTTGGTCCAGGAGAGATCGTTACCATCTCCGAAGGTCGAACAGGCAATTCCAGACAGCGGTTCCGGAACCACGATGTCGCAACAGACGGTGGGACCAGTCCCATCGCCGATCCGGACGATCAGGCAGTACTCGTAAGATCCAGGACCAGGAGTTTCAGTATTGCTGGTCGAGGCGCCACCGAGGGAGCCGATCAGTTTGCCGTTTTGCAACAAGTCGATGGAACTTCCAGTGGCGGGAAGATTCCACGACATATTGACCTGAGTTCCTCCGGTGAGGGTGCAACTCAAGTTTTGCGGCGTCGAGGGGACGACTTCCGTACAAGCAGCTGTGGCGGAAATGGACAACTCTCCGAGTTCTGCGTAAAGCTCGTAGGTGTGGCTACCGTGGGGTTGAGCCGCATCTGTGAATGAACTGGTATCACCGGTAAGGATCGCCAGCAGGGAGCCGTCTCTGGTCAAGGTCAGGGTGTCGTAATCATCGTTGTTGGTCCAGCCGAGTTCGACATCTCCGGAGACGGAGAGGCAACTGAATCCACTCGGCGCTGCGATGACTCGCGCGGAACAACAGGTTGTCGCACTGGTTCCAGAGCCGATCGTGTTGACGAGGCAGTAATCGTAGTTACCCGCTGCTACACCGGTGTCATCGAAGGAAGTGGCATCGCCAGCCAGGGTTGCGATGACGGAGCCATTTCGACTCAGTTCCACCGCGTCTCCGGGCGCCGGCAACGTCCACGAGAGAGAAACCGTGGAACCGAGAGCAGAACAGGCCATGTCGACCGGTGTGCTCGGCACGTCGACCGAACAGTCGACGGTGCCACTGGTGCTCCTGCCCCCTCGGCGGGCAGTGAGGTCGTAGGTATGGCTGCCAGCACCTGCCGTGGCATCGTGGAAGGAACTGACACCACCAGGCAGGATCGCCAGTAATTGACCGTCACGATTCAGCGTGAACTGACTGTAATCATCATTGTTGGTCCAGGTGATATCGACTTCTCCACTGACTGCAGCACAACTGAAGTCGGTCGGATCCGCCAGTACGCGAACAGTTCTGCAGATCGTCGGGCTGGTGCCGTCTCCGATCCTCACCGTCCAGCAATACTCGTACTGAGCTGGGCTCAGTCCGGCATCTTCGTGGGAGGTCTGGCTGATCGGCAGGGTGGTCAGAGGTACTCCGTCACGAGTCAGATCAACCTCGGCACCCGGTCCGTTGTGGTTCCAGGTGAGCGAAACCGTCGAGGCCAGCGCCGTGGCGTTCGGGTTGTTGATGGCGGCCGGGACAACCTCTGTGCAGGAGACGGTCGAGGAACTATTGCCCTCGATCGATCCGCTCAGGGTGTAGGTGTGGCTACCTGGCCCCGCTGCAGCATCGGTGTAGGAACTGTCGGTTCCCGCCAGCACGGCGATCACGTCACCGTCCTTGAGAAGGGTGAGATCCTCATAGGCGTCGTTATTGGTCCATGCCAACTCGACATCTCCAGATACGGACAGACAACTGAAATCGCTCGGTGGTGCTGGCACGATCAGGGTGCAGCAGGTAGACGCACTGGTCTTCTCGCCGTCACCGTGAGCAAACACATTGACCACGCAGTACTCGTACGTCGCCGGAGCGACTCCCGCATCGGTATAGCCTGCGCTTGCAGGATCGAGTTCGTCGATCAGGGATCCATCGCGATAGACACGGATGCTCGTGGAGGGTTCGGTGTTCACCCAGGTAAGGACCGAGTTGACCCCGCCGGAGACAGAGCAAGCCAGATCCGCTGGCGGGTAGGGTACGGTGACCACGCAGGATAGATCGGTGGAGACGAAATCTCCGATCCTGCCTGAGACCGTGTACATGTGAAGTCCAGGTCCAGGAGTCGAATCGACATAACTGGTCACACTTCCGTCGAGGAACTCGACGATGGTGCCACCGTCTCTCTTGAGAATCACGGTATCGTAAACTTCACCGTTGCCCCACATGATGGTGGCGATGGCAGAGTCGACGCTACATGCGATGCTGTTGGGTGGGATCGGCACGATGGCATCTTTACAAATATCAGTACTGTAGTTGTCTCCAATGCGCGATCTGACGCAGTAGTTGTAAGTGCCAGGAGCCAAATTCGGATCGATGTAGGAGGTCGAGGTTGCAGGAACGATCGCGATGGCGGATCCATCCCTGAAGATCTCGACCGACTCCACGTCAGTATCGGTAGGTGCCCATGTCAGCAGTGCGTTGGTTCCCTCGAGTAGATTGGTTCCGAGGGTATTGACTGGCTCGGGAATGACCGTTTCACAATCGCTGGAATCACTACGGCTAGAACCGTGTGTTCCTGCCAGTGAATAGGAGTATTCTCCCGGCGATCTTCCCGTGTCGACGTATTCGGTGTCATCGCCAGAGAGCGTTGCAATCAAATCGTCGCCACGACGCACCTCGATGTTCGTGTATGCAGTCGCAGGATTATCCCAGGTGATGCGGACTTGATCCGCCTCGCCACGACATGTCATGTTCTCCGGGGAGGCGAGCACCCTGAGACCGCAAGTTTGCGGTGCGGTGACTCCGAGGCGGAGTTTCGCTCTCAGGGAATATTCGTGGTCCCCGTAGGGGACCTGTTCGTCGGTGTAGGTTTCGAGTCCGCCGGATATGGTGTCGATCAACAGTCCATCTCTGCGAACAGCGATGGTGTCATAGTCGCCTCCGTTGGACCAACTGAGAGAAACGGTAGTTCCCTGTGAGGAGCAACTGGTGGCTCCGAGAGGGAACGGGACCGAAAGGGTGCAACAGGTTCTTCCACTTTGTCCGTTGAACTTTTCGCCACGGACACAGACGGTGTAGTCACCGGCCTCAGTTACCACTGTCTGATAAATCTCCATTCCTCCAGGGATCAGAGCGATCTGTACGGGAGGAGAGGAGCCGTCCGCGGGACCGAACTCGATGATGATCTGATCGTACGCGTCGGTGTTGTTCCAGGTGAAGGTAACGTTGTGTACATCGGCGGAACAAACGAGATTTTCAGGGGCGATCGGATCGGTTACTTCACAACTGGCACGAGCGCTTGTCGCGCGCCCACCGTCAGCGAGAGCCTCGATTTCGTAGACATACCTGCCCGGGTCGATGATGTCGGTGGT
>CAWLAN010000045.1:0-19553 GCA_963854815.1 Planctomycetes bacterium UBA1146 | reverse complement strand
CGGGACTCGATCAGGTTCAGGTCCCCTCGACGGTTCACTGTGATCACCTCATCCAGGCGAAACACGATGCTTCCCGGGATCTTGCCGAGGCCCAGAGTAGCAATGCAGAGGTCTACAGATTTCTTCGTAGTTCCTCGGAAAAGTACGGCATCGGATTCTGGGAGCCAGGATCGGGGATCATCCATCAGGTGGTGCTGGAGAATTATGCCTTTCCGGGCGGATTGATGATCGGTACTGACAGCCACACGCCGAATGCAGGGGGCCTCGGAATGGTCGCCATAGGTGTCGGGGGAGCCGATGCGGTCGATGTGATGGCGGGATTGCCGTGGAACGTGATGTGGCCCGGAGCGATCGCCGTATACCTGAAGGGTGAACTCTCCGGCTGGACTTCCGCCAAGGACGTGATTCTCAAGGTTGCGGGAGAACTCACGGTCAAGGGCGGAACCGGCGCGATCATCGAGTACATAGGACCAGGGGCAAGGAGCATCTCCTGTACGGGTAAAGCTACCATCACCAACATGGGTGCGGAAATCGGTGCGACCTGCTCGGTGTTCCCGTTTGACGAGGCGATGAGCAAATATCTCGAATCTACCGGTCGAACAGAGATTGCTGAACTCGCCCGAGAACACGCCGACTTGTTGCAACCGGATCCCGAGGTGGAAGAAGATCCGGCATCGGTCTACGACCAGGTGCTCGAGATCGACCTGGATACTCTCGAACCACATGTGGTTGGTCCTCATTCTCCGGATCGAGCCAGGCCCATCTCGCAGTTGGGAGAAGAAGCTCGACGGGAAGGGTGGCCGCTGGAACTCAGTGCGGCACTCATCGGATCCTGCACTAACTCTTCTTACGAAGATCTCGATCGAGCCGCGGCGGTGGCGGATCAGGCCACCGGACTTGGTATGCGGGCTGCCACGCGTTTTTTGATCTCACCTGGATCCACTCAGGTGTTTCGCACTGTCGAAAGGGATGGGCAGGTCGGCACCTTTGAAAAACTGGGCGGAACCGTACTCGCAAATGCCTGCGGACCCTGCATCGGTCAGTGGCACAGGACGGACATCGACAAGGGGACAACCAACAGCATCGTCAGTTCCTTCAACCGCAATTTCCCGGGTAGAAACGATGGCAATACAGAAACCCTGTCTTTCCTCGCCAGTCCAGAGATTGTCACAGCATTCGCCATCTCAGGTCGGCTCGATTTCAATCCTCTGGTCGATACGGTGACCGATGATAAAGGGGCAGAAACCCTGCTCGATGTGCCGTCGGGGGACAGTTTGCCCGCTGCTGGATTCGTCGCTGACGTCAGTGGCTATGTCGAACCTCCGGCAGATGGTTCCAGTGTTCAAGTCGAAGTTGATCCGACCAGCGAGAGACTAAAACTGCTGGAGCCCTTCTTGCCACGGCAAGAATCGGAATACTCTCATATGAGAGTGCTTTTCAAGGCGAAGGGGAAATGCACCACGGATCACATTTCGCCGGCAGGTCGATGGCTTCGTTTCCGCGGTCATCTGGAGAACATCTCAGCCAACATGTTCCTGGGTGCAATCAACGCTTTTCATGAGGTGACCGGTTTGGGGCATGACGCGACCGACGATGGTACCAGTCGTGCACTTCACGAGATTGCTGCCCGGTACCGTGATGCGGGAGATCCGTGGATCGTTGTAGGCGATGAGAATTACGGCGAGGGCTCGAGCCGCGAGCATGCGGCGATGTCTCCGCGGTTGATGGGCTGCGCAGCAGTCGTCGTCAGATCCTATGCCAGGATTCATGAGACCAACCTGAAGAAGCAGGGCATCCTTGCGCTGAAGTTCGACGATCCTGCCGACTACGATCGGGTCGAGGAACTCGATCGAGTGTCGATAGCCGGGTTGGATACTCTTGCGTCCGGAAGCGAGATCACCGTGGTCTTCCAGCACGAGGACGGGACCGAGGATCGAGCGCGATGCAGTCACACTCTCAGCGAAAGTCAGGTGAAGTGGTTGTGGGCGGGTGCTGCCCTCAACACGCTTACGGACGGCTCTGACGAGAAAGCCTGAGGTCCCTATTCGCCAGATCTACAAGCGGTGATATCCTGGAGGGTCAGGGACTGTCGGCTTTATCCCTGTTGCGGGAGTTCATGATGATTTCGAGTGACTCAGCCATTCTCTTGGGCCGTACCTGTGGCGTTCGTGTGCTGGGGTTGGCGATGCTAATGATGTGCTCGTCGTTGACTGCGGTTGTGATGGCCCAGGAAGTGAACCTGGTTCTGGAAACCCCGACCACGGTGATCGCCCCGGGAGCGACTTTCGAGGTGACGGTAGTTCTGGAAAATCCGGGAGAGTTATCCATTCAGGGCATCCAGCACGTGGTTTCCTGGGATTCCTCCTATTTGCAGCTGCTGTCCGTGACACTACCCGGCGAACTCGCGGGTTCTCCAACCCCGCAGGTGCTGGCATGGAACGCTCCTGCACCTGCAGGCCCAGGTGGGACGACAGGCTGCAGTCAATGGTGGGATGGAAACGGTACGGAAGCCTTCAGTTTCGGGCTCGTGATCCTTGGAGACTGGACAGAAAGTCTCACGCCACTGGCATCTATGGAGATGCGTGTTCTCTCCAGTGCTCCCAACGATGCGACACTTCTCTCGTCTCCGCCTCCTGATTTCACCTGTGGCTGGCTCGGCTCCATCGTCACCGATGCACAGGGAGACATCATCGCTACCACTGCCGAAGTTCAGACGATCCAGGTCAGTGATCTGGCCAATCCAACGCCATTCGAGTGTGCCGAGGCCGCTGGAATCGTCTACCTGGACTGGCTCGAACCGACCGCCTACGATTTTGTGCGCATCGAACGTGATGGAGTTGCCATCGCAGAGATCGCAGCCGGTGTCGGGCAATACCAGGATCCAGGTGCCCAGTTCGGATCGACGTCGGTTTATCAGATCAGCGGCTTTTCGGCTTCTGTTCCGTCTCCACCATCTTCATGTTCGGTGACCGTAGATGGCATCATCGATGCACCCGATGCACTCACCTGCCTCGATAGTGGCACGGGAGTGTTGTTGAGCTGGCAAAACCATCTCCCTTATTCGTCGCTGACAGTCAATCGGCAAGGCAGTCTCTATCAGACCTTGCCCGCTGATACATCGACCTTCGTCGACAGTTCACCGATCGAGGGGATTCTGGTCATCTACCACGTGATGGGAACCATCGATGGGGAACTTGGCGAAGCAAGCGAGTGCATGATCGAGATCCCTGGTTCCGCGGTGTATTTCATTCGTGGTGATGTCACCACCGATGGGCAACTCAATCTTTCTGATCCAGTGACCACTCTTCAATATCTGTTCCTCGGTGGAGACATGCCCTGTGCTTCTGCTGCCGACCATGATGATAGTGGTTCCCTTGATCTCGCGGATGCCGTGTCGCTACTGTCCTATCTATTTACCGGTGGCACTCCGCCGGCGCCTCCCCATCCGTTGCCAGGAACCGACCCCACACCTGATAACCTCGGTTGTCTCGAGCCGTGTCCAGAAACGGACTGCTCTGGTGGCGTGGAGGGAGATGAATGCCTCGGGGCGATCTCGATCGGTCTGGGGAGTACCGATTTTGATACCACCAACATGACCTCTTCCATCGATGCATATGACGACCTGGAGTGTCCTGGGAGTTTTCTGGGGGCGATGTTCCAGGATATCTGGTTCGAATTCACCGCGCCCGGTAGTGGCAGCGCGACCTTCTCTCTGTGTTCCAAGGAGGTCCTGTTCGATACCGATCTCGTGGTTTACCAGGGAGATTGCGCTTCCTTGCTGCAGATCGGGTGCAGCGGAGACGTAGCTGGATGCCCATTTCTCACCTCGGAGGTACAAAACATCCCGGTGACTTCAGGAACCAGTTATCTGGTTCGTGTGGGTGGCTGGAATCAAGATGCCTCGGGCGCGGGCGTCCTCTCCATCACCATCGACTGAGTCCCACATCTTCCGGATTTCTCTCGGAAATACTTTTCTCCTCACCATCCCACACGATGGCGAATCGTAGATCCTGTCCCAGATCAGAAGCGATGAACCGCCAGGATTTCGTCGCATCACCATCGACCCTCGATCGGATGGTCCCCGAACCTACAGCAGGATCGACGCTGCAGTCGAACTCCCTGAGGGGGATCGTCATCCCTCCTCCTTGGGCTTTGAGAAAAGCTTCCTTCTGAGCCCACAGATGGAAGAAGGATGTGACTCGAAGTTTCGACGGGAACCGTTGCCACTGCTCCAGTTCCTCAGGACTGAAACACCGGTGCGCGAGATCCTCGATCGGTGCGCTCTCGCGTATTGTTTCGAGATCGACACCGAGGTCTCCCTGACGACTGACGGCAACGAGCGCGTGGTCACCGGTATGGGACAGGTTGAAGGCGAGATCTCCCGTGACCAGGGACGGTTTTCCGTGTTCGCCTTCGACCAGGGATATCTCCTGCGGAGCAACATCGAGGTAACTGGAGAGGACCCGTCGTAGTCCAACCCGGGAGATGGCGTGTCGCCGACCGATCTCCGGGAAGATGCCCTCGTTGATCCTGTTCTGTTCGTCGGCAGCCAGGGATGCGAGCAAAGTCTTTGTCCGGTCCGGAGATTCGGCGAGTCCGAAAGGCCAGATCTCGATGGTATTCTCCGGGGGATGGTTGTCCATGGTCACAGCACGGGCTCGCTGGTGAGGGAGAAACTCTTTGCCAGTCTCTGCAGTCCTTGTTCAGTGGAGATTCGGGGTTCCCAACCAAGATCTCGACGTGCTGCCGACAGATCGAACCAGTGGCTCGTGGCGAGTTGTCGCGCTATGAAGCGAGTCAGTAGCGGTTCTCCACTCCACAACCCGGTTCGATGAACCCACTCGAGAACGGTCCCGAGTGTCCAGGCCATGGCTGGAGAGATGGTCGGCTCTACCGGATCGAGTCCTGCAGCTTGCAAGATTCCTCCGATCAGTTGATGTGGGGCCATCGGTTCGCCATTTGAGATGAAATACGGTTTCCCACTGCAAGTAGATCCTATCGACAATGAATCGAACGCGGCGATGTGAGCATCGATGACATTGTCGATGTAGGTCGCATCGATCCTGGTCCCGGCACGCTTGATCAGTTTCAGTTTGCCCGCCCGAGCGCGTTCCACGATGCGAGGAACCAGGTGCCGATCACCAGGACCCCAGACGAGATGAGGTCGCAGGGCGATCGTCGCCACGGTTGCACAGTTGGCCGCGAGAACGGCTCTTTCAGCCATCGCCTTGGTTCTGGGATAATGCGCCAGGTATCGGTCCGGGTAGGGAGCACTCTCATCGATTCCCTGCTGATCTTGTCCGTCGAAGACCACGCTCGGGGATGAGGTGTAGATCAGTTTCTGAACACCGTAGCGGCGGCAGGCTTCGATGACGTGATCGGTTCCGGTGACGTTGGTGCGATGAAACAGGGAATAGGGGCCGGACACTGCAGCGATGGCCCCGACGTGAAAGACACAATCGCAACCTTCCACCGCTGCGCTAACGCGCTTCTGATCGGCCAGATCGCCTCGCACCACCTCGATGCCATCTTCTTCCAGTTGCCGGTAGGAACCGCGCTGGAAACCACGCACGTGATGTCCCAGTCGCAGGAGAGCTCGTGCCAGAGCCCCTCCGATGAAGCCTCCGGCGCCGGTGACCAGTATTTTCATGAAAGGCTCCTCGCCGCGAATCGTGCCAGAAGCTTTCGATTGATCTTGGCATTGTGGCGGATGTCGACGGGGAACGGGCCCGGGAAGCAGAACCGTTCGATCCTGTCAGCACCCGCGACCCTGGCACCGAGTGCGCGCAGTTCATCGATGAGAATATTCCTGTCGATGGCAATATCGTCACAAGTTTCGATGCAAAGGATGGGAAGTTTGGAACCTTCCGGTCCTGCCCCGACCAGTGCCGTGCGCAGAACTGCAGGATGGACGTCGAAGACGCGCTCGATGGCGACGGTGTGAAGATCACCCCTGGCGGTGCGCACCATCTGTTCGAGGCGGCCGAGGAACCATATCCGCGAGTGAGAATCAAGAAATCCAAGATCTCCGGTACGGTGCCAGTGGTTTCCCTGCTGATCTTGATACTTGTGGAATCGATCGGCCTCGGGATCGTTGAGGTATCCGCGACTGACCACCGGGCCACAGGCCCAGATTTCACCTGCCTCCGAATCGACAAGAAGATGGTCATTGCTCGGGAGGCAGTCGAGACGAGCGATGCGAATCTTCACCCCATCGACGGCACGACCGAGGCAGATTCCCTTTCCACGGGCGCTATCTCGTGCAGTTTCGAGCAGTTCCTGGTGGTCGATGCAACACAGGGGAAGCGCCTCGGTCGCGCCGTAGGGGGTCTGGACCCGGGCTCCTGGGCCAAGAGTGGCCATCAAGGTTGCGATCTCGTCATGACGCGCCGGGGCTCCGGCACTGATGACACGTCGTAATCCATCCAGTTGCAGTGAATGCGAGGCGAGGTAACGAGAGAGGTTCCCCAGTAGTGCTGGTGAGGCAAACAAGCTGGTGACGCCGAAACGCTTGATCAGATCGATCAGGTCGGCTGGATCCGCTTCAGCGGGACGGGTGAAATTCATCACGGGCACCGTCGAGGTCATGCCGAGTACCACTCCGAAGAGCCCGAACAGGGGAAAGGTGGGCAAGTCGACCTCACCGGGCTCGATCCCGTGTAAATCACGCAGAGCTTCGACCTGTTTCTCGAGCATTCCGTGATGAGCGATGGCGCCTTTTGCCGGACCCGTACTTCCCGAAGTGAAGAGGATGGCTGCTGTCTCGTCACTATCCAGAACCGGCGCAGAAAACGGAACCGATGCTTCAGTGCGTTTTCGCCAATCTTCCAGTCGGCTTGTGAACGGAGGAATCCAGCCTGGCCCGACCGAGATCCGGTGCTCGATGGTCGAGCGAGACCAGCCCAGAAGTGCACGGGCCCGATGTGCTCGTGGAATACCGATGAATGCCCTGGGGCGCGCCCGCTGGAGGCAACTTGCCAATCCGGAGATTCCCATGCCCGGATCGATGAGGACAGGGGGGACCCCCATACGAAGCATCGCGAAGGTACAGGCCAGAAACTCGAGACCTGGTTCGACCATCAGAACCGTTCTCATGCCCCGTTCGATGCCCGCGCGAACCAGGGCATGACATGTTCGATCGACCAGTTGGTCCAGTTCCCTGAAGGTGCTTTCATCCCAGCCATGTCCCCGATGCTGGCGAACTGCAATCTGGTCGGGACGTTCCTTGCAGTGACGCCGTAGCCATCGCGCAACACCTGCTTCGGGAGTGAGGGGATGGGCACTCGTCTTCACTGGTGAGCCTTCTCTCTGGCGTTCGATTCCAGAAAGGAGCGCAACTGGAAGATCACACCCTCTGGCTCGTCGTCGAGCAGAAGGTGACCACAGTCATCCCACTTTTTATGACGAGCATCTGGAAACCTCGATCTCCATTCGTCGAGAAAGGCTTCATCGAAGACCGGGTCCTTCGTTCCCCATAGCAGTAGTAGCGGGTGTCCTGCCAGAGCAGAGAGCCCAGCCTCCACCTCGAGCAGTGTTTGCCAGGAAGGATCCGTTGGTTGCAGCGGGATGTCCTGAACGAATCTGTGAACGGCGAGTCGTCGGCGCCAGTTGTGGTACGGAGATCGATAATGAGCACGTTCAGCACGTGACAGTTTTCTACGCCGCGTACCGATGAGGAGGGTACCCTCGACGAACGCGTTGAGTCTCCGTATGAGGAACTCTCCCAATGGTCCACGAACCGGACGTAGGATGCTCGGCAGTCTTTTTCCTTCTGGAAGTCTGAACGCTGCCGTATTCATCGCGACCAGTGAAGAGAATCGGTCTGGATTTCGCCCGGCAACACCGAATCCGATGGCCCCTCCCCAGTCGTGAGCTACCAGCGTCGCATCGGAGGTGATGCCCAGATGATCGAGAAGACCTTCGAGGTCATCGATGCGATCTGCGAGTCGGTAACCGTATTCGTCTTCATCAGGGAAATCGGAGAATCCGCAGCCGACATGGTCGACCGAGATGACCCGATGCGATCGTGAAAGCGTTTGGATCAATTTTCTGAAGTAAAAGGACCACGTTGGATTGCCGTGGACACAGACGATGGGATCACCACGACCCTCATCGATATAGTGCATCCGTATGCCGGAGCCACGGTCCCACATATGCCCTCTGTAAGGGAATTCCTCGTCGACGAACAGTCGGTTCATCGCCACTCCCAGCCGATCATGCGGCATACCAATCCACTTCCGATTCCCAGGAATGCGACTCTGTGTCCAGCACAGAGAAAACCCCTTTCCCAGGCGAGGGCGGCAGTCATCGGGATCGATACCGTACCCATGTTTCCTAGAAATGGGTATGTGATGAAATCGTTTTCTGCAGAGAGTCCGAGAGCGGCAAGAATCTCTTCCCTGTGCGCCGATCCGACCTGATGACAGATGGTTCGATCGACATCGCTGGCGCGCCACTCCAGTTCTTTCAGGAACCGCTTCCAGGTTTCCAGGCCCACTTCAACTCCGTGACGCAATACTCCGATGGAGTCCGTCTCCATGTACTCGATTCTCGCGGCCGGATCAGAACTTTCCTCGTCGGTGTGGATTCCCCAGCGACACAACTCGTGCCAGCGGGCATCGCTGCCATGGCTGCTTCCGAGCAGCAGCGGACCTTCAGTCGACACACGCGACGAGACCAGCAGCATCGCTGCAGCACCGGAGCCTCCCGTCAGCGTGGCAAGGGTTGGAATGAATCGATCCATCCGGGGATCTGACAGAAGCCGATGACAGGCAACATCGACGATGGCACGGGCACTCTCGCAGCACACCACCAGTGCAGCGTCGGTGCGACCGAGACGGATGGCATCGGCGGCCATCACGATGCCGTCGACGGCACCGAGACAAGCATTCGAGATGTCATGAAGGGCGGTTTCTCGAGAAAGTTCCAGATGAGAGGCCACGGCGCAGGCGGTGGCCGGTTCGAAAGACTCCCGGCAGACACCAGTGTAGGCGAGTTGTCCAATTATCGAGGCCGGTAGGTTTGCTGAATCAAGTGCCTTCTGACACGCCAGAGCCGCCATCCGGGAGATACTGGTTCCTGCGGGCCACCAACGTCTTTCCCGGACACCCGTCAGGTACTCCAGTTGGCCTGGCTCGATCCCCATGGCGCTCCATGCTGGAGCGAGTTGATCCTCGAGAGCATCACTGGTGATCACATCGGGAGCGATCTCGATCCCGATGGAAGCCAGATGAACGGTCCCGAGTGAAGAAGCATCGGTTTTCATCGATCCTCCCTCAGTAGTTGCATCGAGAAATCCTCCATCGAATAGATGGGGAGCCCGTCGACGCTGAGCATCCCATCGGCGATGAGAATTCGCTGGTCACGGTCGATGCTTTTCACCGTTGCCTCCAGGGAGATACGATTTCGTTCCGGGATGATCTGGCCACGGTAACACCACCGATGGGGGATGTTCGGGGCCATGGTACGCGGGATCCAGGGACCGTCATCCTTCCACAGATCTTCTGCGACCACCCGCAGTAGTTGCAACATCGACTCGAGGCCGAGGCTTCCTGGCCACACCGGATCACCCTGGAAGTGGGCATCAAAGAACCACGCCTCGGGATCGACGTCGATTCCGCCGCGGATGAAACCGAGACCTGCCACACCCCCCTGGGGAACGTAGATCTCGACATCTTCGACCATCCGGAAAGGTTCTGAAACTGTGGTTTTCCAGCGCGGGATCGTGAATGCGCGTGCTCGGTTCGCTTCACGCGGCGGAATAGTCCGGGCCACGGCACCTGGAAGGCCAACCTGCTGTGCCAGAGCCTCCGGTGGAAAGAACCCGAAGTAGCTACTTCCGCGATAGACCGGTCCGACTTCATCTTTGACTTCGATGTCATAGTGCTGGATCCACATCCCGGCGCCCTGATCCGCCGAGGTCAACTCGACTTCCGTGGTGAGCAGTCCATTTCTACGATCGACCGGCCGAACAAGGGTGGCTTCTCCGCCGAGGTTTCTGAAGTGGAGCGGGCGATCCTGAGACAGGGCGGAACCGACATAGGCAGCGAGCCAACCGCACGGTTGCAAGGCGATCTCCAGCAGCACCGCAAAAGGCATCTCCCCGGTTCCTCCCGCATCGAAATACCAGGAGTCTGGACCGGCGAAGTACTCCGCGGTGCAAGCGGCGCCCGCTTTTACCTGCCACGGGTCTCCTTTGACATCGATGATGCGATCGAGGAAACAGTAGGGTGGGCCGGGCAGTCTTGCTATGAATCGTTCGTCATCGAAAGGTAGGTACCTTTCGCCGAAGGCAAGTGATGGACGTCCAGTGGCAAACTCGAGAATCCGATCGTGACCGTATCGAGTTGTTTCGTCGGAAGCGATGCACGGGGAGTCTCCTCCGCCGCCGGGTGCATCGAGCGGGATCTTGTTCGCATCAGCGGCAGACACCTCGAGTTGTTGGGGATGCTGTGAACGCCATAGCTTGTCGATCTGAGCCTCATCGAGACCTTCCAGGCGTAGAGACATTCCTTCTATCTCGACGATGGGACGACCATCTGCGAGCATCAGGGCATCTGTGATGACGTAGGGTTCCGGGCGGAAGCCGATTTCCTTGACCTGGACCTCATAGGTCACTCTGCGGGTCTCAGGCAAGACCTGGCCGCGACAGCGAAGTTTGCTTGCCACGGCGGGTACCGGCATCGGGGTCACGGCGTCTTCCTCACCGGTCCAACCCCAGGCGATGAGCAGGGTTCTCAAGGTATGAAGGCAACACTCGTACATCAGCGTCCCCGGCATCACCGGGTCATCGGTGAAGTGACATCTGAGGAACCAGTCGTCTGGATGAATCTCCAGATCGGCAACTACTTTTCCGAGTCCCCACTCACCTCCGATGGGTTCGAGCAAGGTGACTCGATCAAGAAGTCGCAGTTTTCCTCCTGGCAATCGAAGTGGTGAGGTCAGTGACAAATTGTTGAAACGTGATCCCAGGGCACCAACGAGGTCTCCTCGTCGGAGCGCCTCCACCTGGTTGCGATCGAGAACCCGAGTATCGGTTCCGGCAGGAGGGCTCCAGCCCTCGGGAAACACCGGAAGAGTCCTGGGCCGCTGTGGTACTGGTACGATTCCCCGTCCTGAGGAGAGTTCTTCCGGCGAGAAGAAACCCGCACATCCATCCTGCATCGAGAGGAGTGGTTTCCCATCCACCGTACCCTCGAAATGGAACCGGAACAGCAGTGTGCTGTCCTGTCGAAAGAACTCATCGATGTGGATGTCGTAGATGATGGTCTTCCCGGCGGTGGGCAGGTCGTCATGGAAAATGACCTGAGCATCGAGAAGACGGTAGACCGACAGCCCACGCGTATGCAGATCCACTCCCAGGAATCCAGACAAGAACAGGTCCGCCTGGCCGCTCTCCACCGTGATGGCGGTGGGGACCCGGCCGCTATCGAGATACCAGGCGTCAGGGAGCACGTCATGTGCGGTCACGATTCGACCCTTGCCCAGCGACAGGGGCTCTCCCTCCAGGGTGAGGATGCGATCGACCAGCATCAGTGGCTCGTCAGGTAGACGCACCCGGGTTGGAAATTCATCTGCGGGTGCATGAAGCGCTCCAAGCACCGATCCTACATTGCCCCTTGCGAACTCGAGGCAGGCTTGCCGATCGAACAACACAGCAGGCACCTGGACCTTTTGCTCGACGACTTCGGTGGCAGTGGAAGGGGTTATTACCGAGACAGTACGTGTCGCCAGTATTCTGGACGGGATTGAATCAGTGAGTTCCTGTCGGCGTTTTCTGGCGATGACCAGGCGCTCGGCAACGGAACCTGTTTCTCCCACGGCCGACACCAATCCGGAACTGGTCATCGAGGCGCCAGCAGATGGCATCGGTGTGGGTTCGATAACAACCGGAGAGGGAGGCGGGACCATCGTCGGGATTCGATCTGTCGAGTCGGCAGCAGGAAACGAGCCTGGCGGTGGCGAAACGATGATCTGATCCTTACCGTCTCGGATCTCGATGTCTTGCGGGCTGGTTTCAGTGCTCGAACCGATGCCCAGGAACGCTTCCAGGTCGGCTGGAGCACGTTCGGCGATGCACACCGCCAGGATTCGGGCCAGCGACAGTTCGGGATCCTCTCCCCGGTAACACAGTGCCAGAGTGCGATGCGGAAGCCCCGAGAGTGCCTTGCGAGTCAACCTCGAACAGGAGGCTCCGGGTCCCGGTTCGATGAAGATGCGGCCGCCTGCTTGCCACAGTGACCGTACCAGTCGCGGAAAATGGAAACCTTCCCGTGCCTGCTGGAGGATCGAATCGGCCACGCTATCGGAATCGAGAAGAAGCGGCTCTCCGGTGGCCGAAGAGTGGAGGATGGCCCCTGCGATCGGTTGGTGGACTGGCCAGTGGTGGAGATCCCTGTACTCGGATGCGACCTGATCGACCAGATCGCAGTGCACCGCCGTCACTCCTTCGAGAGGGAGGATCGTCCAGTTGTTCGACCGGGCTACCTGTTCCAGCTGCTGGGGGTCTCCTCCGACCACCGTCTCCTGGTCTGCATTGACAACCAGCAGATGGAGTCGAGAGCACCCTGAGATGGCACGGAGGACTTCATCTTCGGAAGCGTTGATCACCGCGACTTGCCAGCTGGCAACGGTTCCGGAAGGAAGATTCCAGGCGCAAGCTGCAGCACGGTGTTGACCGGAGAGCCATGTTGTGAACAGGTCATTTTCTCGCAGTCGCTGATGCATACCTCGCCGGTCGCGCCATGCTCGCATGGCAAACAGCATCGTGGTCTCTCCCAGGCTGTGGCCAGCGGCGCGTCGAGGGGTGATTCCACAACCCAGTAACAGATCGGTACCGATGCATCCGAGGGACACCTGGGTGAGGATGCCATCGATGGGATCACTCGGAATCGATGCAGAAGATTCCCATCTCTGTGGTGATCCGAACTGAGCAAACAGATCGCCTGAGTGAGCCAGGGTGGCTTTCAGCGAGCCCGGGTAACGAGTGAAGAGTTCCCTACCGGCTGCTGGATACAGGCTGCCTGAGCCCGGATAGATGAAGGTGACATCTCCAGAGAATCCCAGCGGGGTTTCTGAAAATCGATGCAACTCCCACAGCGGCCCGCTCATTTCCTGCTCTGCACCCTCCATGAATGGTGGTACGGACCGGGCCGCTTCGAGCAGAGCTTGCCGTGAACCAAACACGATCGTCACCGCTCTGGCGGCTTTTTCATCTTGTCGATGAATTCGAAGCCAGTGGCGGGCAAGTTGCGCTGCGGAACCCTCATGCTCAGGGACCCATGACTGTAACTGACGAGATTTCTCGAGCAGCGCCGAGACATCAGCGGCTTCGAGAGCGATCACTCCCCAGCCCGGCTCTCCCAGACAGTGCAACTCACCGGGTCCCTTATCGAGCGACTCCGAGCCCGATTGTGCCCGGCCGATCACCATCGCCGCGCAGTCGCCCAGACGTCCGGATCTTTCCACGAGGATCCTGGGGGGTTGGTTTTCCGGGGTGATCCAGGGTATTGGATGATCGGGTTTTCCCGGCGACGGAATGATGTCACGGGACACGGAAGTCACGGCCTGCAGTACAGAGAGCAGGAAACTCGCGCTGCCCCCTCTGGCCAGTGCTGGCGGAAGCAGCACTTCTCGTCGCGGATCCTGATCGGAGCCGGCAGGTTGATCAGGGATCGATTCGTCAGTGCAGATGACATCGATCTGATCCCGGGTCAGTCCGGCGTCCTCCAGCGCTGCAGATCGGCAAGCTTCTCTTGACGGTGAGAGAGCATCCTGTCGCTGCAGAACTCCGGCAGAAGCAGTTCCGATTCCCTCGACGATGGCGATGACCCGATGTCCATCTCTTCGAGCGTCTTCGAGACGCTGTAGTAGCACCGCAGCAGCGATTTCTGCTCTCGGAGAATTTCCATCGATCGCATCACTGGTTCGGCTCAGGATGTCGAGTCCGAGGTCGGCGGAGGCAGCTATCGCCAGGTCGACCTGTTTCTCTTGCAAGGATCGAACCGCCAGTTCGATGGCGCGGTAGGATCCGATTTCATCGTTACTGACGGTATGGGAAGGACCACCTGCACCCAGATCACGCGCAAGCCTACTCGCTGCGATGCTACCGAGAGATCCCATCACTCGATTGGCATCGAGGGGCGGGCTGACCTGGTCCTGGAGTGCCGAGATCCACTGCTGCAGTTGCCCGGGATCCACCTCCAGACCCAACTCCTCGAACCACAACCGGACGCGGTCGGGAAGCGTCCATCGCAGATGATAGAGGCTGCTCCTGGGATCGAGTTCGAGGCCGACAAAGAGGCCTCCTCGCTCTCCCAGTTGCGTCAATCCACAGTTCTCCATCGCCTCGCGGGTGACCTTCAGTAGCGCCAGTTGCTGGGGGAGCAACTCGGCCAGTTCCCTCGGGGGGATCCGGTACTCCAGCGCAGATGCGCTCAACCGACCGCAGCTCTCTCCGACAGGAAGCCTCAGCCCCTTTTCCAGTGCCCACTGCGTTTTCGGGACGCCGAAGTCGCCGGGCATCGGCTGTGGCGACCGTTGAGATGGAAGACCCATCAACGCCGCTGCCACCTGCTCGAATCCCTGATGGCGGCCAGCGATGGCACCGAGACCGACGATCGCCACTGTAGCCGGTGGCGTGACCGTTATCGCCGGAGAGAACGCGGTGGCGACGGAGGTCTCCAGCGGATCCGGTGAGAGTGGTGCCTCTTCCAGCAGAAGGTGAGCGTTGATACCGCCGAATCCGAAGGCGCTCACTGCGCCTCGACGGGGAGCTCCGGATCGTCTCAACCAGGGTTCTGGACGAGCAGGGATCCGAAACGGACTCTCGTCGAGAGAGATTCCCGCAGGTGGAGTTTCCTGCCCGGGAAGTGGCGGGATCTCACCTTGTCCCATCGCCAGCAGTACCTTGATGACACCTGCAGCTCCGGCGGCAGTGAGGGTGTGCCCGATGCATGCCTTCACAGAACCGAGCGCGCATTGACCCGGACGCCACGATCGTGATTTCCACAACTCGAGTAGACTTCTCAGTTCGGTGGCATCTCCGATGGGAGTCCCGGTGGCATGGCATTCGATGTAGTCCACATCCTCGGGAGACCATCCCGCCTGCTGGTATGCAGCCAGCAGCGCCCGTATCTGTCCCTCTCCCGATGGCGCCAGCAGTGCTCCCGAGCGATCGTTGGAGAGGCCCACCCCGTGGATCACTCCGACCACCGGATCCCCCGACAAGAGCGCGTCGTCGAGCCGTTTGAGCAGCAGCACTCCTGCTCCTTCACCGACGAGAAGGCCCTGTCCTCTGTCATCGAAGGGGCGACATTTTCCCTCAGGAGAGAGTGCCCGAAGTTGTGAGAATCCCATCTGGGTGAAGAGGCTATCGGGTCGCGAAACTCCTCCCGCCAGGGCTGCATCATATCGGTGAGCCGAGAGATCCTGGCAGGCGATGGCGATGGCGTAGAGAGAAGATGCACACGCGGCATCGAGAGTCGAAGCGCCCCCGCGCAATCGCAACGCTCGCTGAAGTGCTGCAGCGGGAAGGGATGCGTCGTAGCGATCGAGGGGATGACAACTGGGGGTTCCGCGAGGTCTACGATCTTCACGGCCGCGGGATTCCAGGACCATCTCTTCGATGGTATCTCCGATGATGGAATCAGCCATGGCCGAAGTGGAGTCTGTGGGTAACAGCAACTGCCCCAGGATCACCCGCGTCCGATCAGGATCGAGATCCTTGCCCAGTGATCCGGCGGCTTCGACACCTGCGATGACCGCCAGTCGTACCGATGGGTCGAGGGAATGTGCCAGATTTTCGTCGAGATCTCCCAGATCGCCCTCGGGAAGATCGATGAAACAGCCTCGTTGGGATCGAACTCGATCAAAAGTTGGCTCGGATCCTGCCAGTGCCAGGTTCGCCGGCAGTGCCCACCGCCCCGGCGGGACGCAACGGGAAGTATCCCGGCCCTCTCGAATCACCTGCCAGAAAGAACCAGGGGTGGGGGACTCGGGAAAACGGAGGCCGAACCCAACCACCGCGATCGGCTTCAATGACTTGCTTCTTCAGGCAGACGATCGCCGCGGAATGCACTCTCCAGAGAAGCATCGATGAGCACTTCTGCACCCTCGATGGTGATGGCGGGGATTCCGGATCGGTTGAGGATCTCGACACGTGCTCGGGCGATGGATCCCTCGGTTCCATCGATATGGACTCGAGTTTCCAGCAATCCAGAGTCGAGTTTCTGATGGCAGCGGAGTCTGTCGATTCCACAGGGAAGACAGGGGGACTGGTGCTGAGCACGACTCCAGAGGATCAGTGCCTGGAAAGGGGCGTCGATGCGCAGTGGATCGATGAGCCAGTCGTGTCGCAGCGGCTCCCGGAACCAATGCTCGGGAGCATCCGCACCGTGGGATCGGAACGAAATGCTGTCGACCGAGATTTCCGAAATGGTCTCGATGCACTGGAAAGTGGCGCCATGGAAGAGTGCCTTGCCATAGCCGGGATCATCTTCATCGGAGTAGATCGGTGCAATGAGGTTCGAGCGAGCACTGCTTCGTGTTCCAAGCAACACCTCGGCGCGGGCATGGATTTGATCGGGGAATGTCACCGAGCGGATCTCGACGGGGATCTGCAACAGTTCGCCCTGCGACTGTGGAGCACCGGTGAAGAAAACCACCTCCTGCTCGGTTGGATTCTCCAGCACCACTCCTTTGAGAATCCGGAAGTTGTCGATTCCGTGCAGATCCAGACCAGGATGACGGTGTACAGCGGCGGTGGCGCACCACTCCAGTAACAACGCAGCAGGGACCACCGCTCGAGAACCGAGCACATGATGCCGAAGAGGCGCCATCCGATCGATCGAGATGACAACGGTTGCTCCACGTTCGAGAGAGTGATCTCCTTTTTCCATCTGAGGTTGTCGAGGCGACTGTGTCTGGACCAATTTCTGGCCATCGGGAAACTGACAAAGGCGCTCGAGGGCATCTTCTGGCGAATCGAGAGTTGCAACGATGAGACACTGAGGAGAACCCTCCGTTTCCATCGTTTCGAGGAATAGTCGGGCACCCAGGTCGAGCGGGATGAGGTCGATACCCTCCTGGTGGAAGATCGTGCGCAGCCCATCTTGGACCATTCCACCATCCCAGGGGCCCCACCCGATGCTACGGATTCGGCAATCCGGTCGCAAAGTTCGCTCGATCTGAGCGATGCGGTTGAGAGTCTCGTTGGCCGCGGCGTAATCGCTCTGCCCCTTGCGACCCAACCGGGCAGTGACCGAGGAGAAGAACGAGATGAAATCGAGTTCTTCATCTCGGCAGATCGATAGGAGGTGGCGGGCAGGATCGACCTTGGTGCTCCATACCAGTTGAAATTGCTCGTCGCTCTTCTCGGTGATCCAGCTATCTGCCAGTACTCCAGCGCCGTGGATGATTCCACGTACAGGGCCGTCCACCGCGCGAGCTTCATCGATGGCTTTCTCCAGTGCATCGCGATCTCTGACATCGACGCAGCGATAGAGAACCTTTGCCCCGAGTGCTTCGAGAGAACTGATCCGCGCTGCGATCTCTCTCGAGTTTCGGATTGATTGTGCTCGTTCACGAATCTGTGCCGGGGTCGAGTCCTCTGCGTTGTTATCAAAGAGGTGCTCTTCGAGGCGATCATCTGGCAGTTCGCGCGACCAATCCGGTTGCGACTCCGGCTCTGGAGTACGTCCCAGCAACAGTAGGCTTGGTCGATACTTGGCAGCCAGTTCATCGACACAAGCGGCGGTGATGCCCCGTGCTCCTCCGGTGACAACGACCAGACCACCGTTCATGGCCCGTGGCTGATGAAGAAGAGGTGGGTTGTCAGAGATACGTCCTTCTGGACGTAGTTCCAGCACGATTCGTTGTGAAGGAGCGAGTCCAACCTCGACATCTTCACCATCGAGCAGTTCCTCGATCAGTTCTTTGGCTGCATCGGTTGCGGAATGGAAATCGGGAGAGAGATCGATGGTGCGCACGGTGATCTCTGGCCATTCTCTGGCGGCGCACTTGGCAAGTCCAGCGAGCGCGGAGCCGGTCGGATCCGTGTTGCTGGATCGGTCGGCATCGAGACCGAATTGTCCATCGAACCTCTGGACCAGAACCACCAGTGGATCCGATCCTGCAGTTTCTTTTTGCAATGCTCTCCCGACCCTGCGCAACCACCGAAAACTGTTCAAAATGGCACTGTCAGGATCTGGTGGGGTATCGATCACGACCAACATTCCGCCGACATCGGAGTCCTGCTCCGGTGTTTCCTGAGCAGCTTCGAGTCTCCTCGGTTGTGCATCGATTCCGGCTGAACGCAACTGACCGATCAGGATCTCGCTCAGATGGAGATCGTTGCAAACGACCCAGAAGGGCAATCCACCGCCGGGAATGAAGTGAGAAGTTCGAGCCACTCGCCGACGGGAGACCGCTACTGGGATCGCTTCGAGCAGTTTCAGCGGCTCCTGCTCATGCTCGCGAGGGGAAGCGATCGGTTCGGGTGTCGGGTCGATATCGAGGATTGGTGCCTGGACAGCTGCTGTGGTTTCCACGACGGCGGAATCCTGCTCTGGCGCTTCCTGGGTGGGAGTATTCGCGTACCACTCGACGATGGAGAGGATGGTTCGAAGAGTGCCGAGCATCTCAGGAGGGATGGCGGCCAGATCAGGTCTCTTCTCACGCAGCGCCGAGAGGATCTCGACCCGCTTGATGCTGTCGATGCCGAGATCGGCTTCGAGGTCGAGATCGGTACCGATCGCCGATTGTGGATATCCGGTCTTTTCGGCAACCACCTGCTGGATCACGACGGTGAGCGTGCTGGTGGCCCCGGAATCAGCCATCTTTTCTCGGCCGGGCGTGGCAACCGGGGTGCTCAGCTCGGTCGCCGTGGGGGTCGAGGTGGGTTGCCGGGCCGTCGCTGGTTGTGGAGTCGGTTGCTGCTCCTGGTACCAGTCGGCGATGGCGTCGATGCTACGTAGTGTCCCGAGCAACTCGGGTGGAATCGCGGGAAGTTGCGGTGCTCTTTCGCGCAAGGCCGAGAGGATCTCGACTCGCTTGATGCTGTCGATCCCCAGATCTGCTTCCAGATCGAGATCGGTTGCTACTGCAGATTCCGGATAGCCGGTTTTTTCTGCGACCACTTTCACGATGGTGGCACGAATCTGTACCGCTGGAGGGAATTGCCCGGCAGCAGGCGTCGCAGCAGCCTCGATTGTGATGGGGGATACTGCCACGGGCTCAGCTGGAGGGATCACGTCCGGGACTTGTGCCGCGCTAGCGGCTGGCATGACGATGGAGGGAACTTCACCGACGCTTGCACCGAGACTTTTCTCGAGCAGACCTTCAGCAGTTTGCTGCGCTTCGGATAGCCTCTGCTGCGCCTCGAGCGCGCCCTCGAGGGCTTGCATCAAGGATTCCTGCGAGTCATGGAGAACTGCAGACGGAATCGCTGCTTGCCCCGACAGATCGCCAACCGGATGGTCGGCAACGACGCGCGGGGATGGAGCAGGAACTGCCGCAGATACAGGTTTTGCGGTGACTTCGCCGGGACGGAAATT
>CAWLAN010000044.1:0-19824 GCA_963854815.1 Planctomycetes bacterium UBA1146 | reverse complement strand
CCGCCGACCTCAACGAAGGCCGTCTACTGGTCGGAAAGATGCGTGTTACCGTCGATGACGACGCCGAATGCAATGAAGATCAGCCGATCTACTGGTGCAACGACATCAACGGCAACGGCGACGTCTTCCTCTACAACAACGTGGTCATTGACTACGAGTCGATTCAGATCTACGAACGCAACGACACCTCGGTGTACGTGGTGCCCGAGGAGATCTTCCAGCGTGGTGACTGCAACAGTGACGACAAGGTCGACCTGGCGGACTCAGCGACGATGCTCGCCAACCAGTTCAGTGGTCTCGAGGTGCTGTGTCCTGATGCCTGTGATACCAACGACGACGGTGTTCTGAACCTGGCGGACTCTGTGTTCGTGTTGAACTGGCTCTTCAAGTTCGGTGAGATACCACCGGCACCGGGCCCCTACGACGATGGACCAGATCCGACACTCGACGACACGTTGCCGGTTTGCAATAGCAACGACACCAGTTGTCCCTGAGCAAGCTCTGGATCCAGCCATCGAAAGAAAGAGGTCTGGTTGCACAGGTCTGAACCCAGCGCCCGAAGAGCAAGGGTCGATCTGCTCGAGAACCTGAATGGAGAACAGCAGTCGGCATGGTGAGAGGACACGGTACGGGCCCGATGTTCTGTCTTTATCGGACATCCTGTTATCGGACATGCTGTTATCGGAAATGCTGCTCTGCGCTCGAGTGGCTGCTGACAATTCGTTGAACGGGACCTCCCTGTCAGCGCTGTCACCGCTGCGGTGACCTGGTGATCCTGGCGCCTGCTTCGCTGATGCAGCTCATTTGAGACCTCCGCCCCACACACTCTGGAATCCGTGCAGATTCCCTCCGGATGGTACTCATGACTACCCGTGGTGACGTCAAGTCTTGTATTCACAAGGAGTTAAATGCCTGCAGGGGGGGACTGCTGTGGCTGCGAACCCACCGCTAATCTTTCCGGAACTAGGTCATTGAGCCCAACGGTCCAGGGACTATCCTGATGTACGTTGCGATGGTGACTAACCGGTCATGCCGGGCATTCACCCCGTAACTGAGTGGGTGATCGAGGGCTCGGACATATCAGAATCCGGCGAGTATTCGGGTGCGAGGAAGGTGATTCGGGAGGTGGAGCGCTTTGTGGAGAACCCGTGGACGGTTTCTCTTCGGCGCACTTTTTCCACCGCGTCTCAGTGATTTCTTCCTCGACCGCAACTTCCGAGTATCTGAACCAGAGGTGTCGGCCCGCCCGGGAATGGCCCGGAGGAGAAACGCGGTTTGCTAGTTGAAGTCTTTTGATTTTCTAGAGAGGGAATGAGATCCGAGACTCCTTTGAGGGCCAGGATTCCTCGGGGGAAGCAGAAATAAAAACGGGGGGTCGCCAAGGTGCGGCGCTCATGGTTTTGGAAGTTTGTTTTAGGAAGTTATATTTTGATATTTCATGCGAGTCAGTTCAGAGAAATGGGAGGTGTGTGAGATATGATCAATTCCAAGATTGGTAGTGCGCTTGTTGTTATGTTGCTGGTGTGTTGCACCCCGTTGGTGCTGGCAGGCGGAGGGGACACGTCCTCCTTCGACGCGGGGACCCATTCGAGTCCATCGACTGGCGGATCAACCGCCAATATCATGATGGATTCCTCTGCCGATGTTCAGGGATTCGTGGTTTGCATCGCCCATGACGGTAGCGTGATTACTCTCGACAGCATCGATCTCGATGGTACATCGGGAGATGCCGCGGGTGCCGAGTTCGTGGTTGCAAACACCTACGCCAACAGTGGAACTCTCGGAGTGGTGTTGGATTTCAATTCGCCGTTCGACGGTCAAACGATCGCCGCCGGTAGCAGCCACATCGCGAACTTCAACTACAGTTGCAACACCGCTGTCTTCTACATCGAAGGAGATGCTGCTCCCGCGGATGAGACCTCTGCGCTGGCTTTTGAGGACAACCTCGAAAATAATCCGCCGCTCGAGAACGTCACCGTCAGTGGCGGTCTCTCGGTATTCCCGGCCACCAACGATGGTTCCTGCAGTTGCGAAGCGGTCGAGGTTCCGGCCGAAGACACTGAACTGTGGGTGGAGACCGAGTTCGACGGTGCTGTGGGCAACTACGCCTACCACGGTCAAACTGGCTCGCTGTGCTTCTACTACGCAGATTCCGACGACAACATCCAGGGTATGACGATGACACTCTGCACCGACTGCGATCTGACGATCGGTACCGAGTGGGACTGGCATGGCTCGATCGTCGAGCAAATCGGCGTCGAGTACCTCGCCGTTCAGGTCGATGACGACGGTGGCGATGGTGACGGTTGCGAACTGGTCGTGGCGATCCTGCTGGATGCGCTGCCGCCTTTCGACGGCCAGACCCTTCCACAGACCGCAGATCTCAACGAGGGACGCCTGTTGATCGGTTGTCTCGACGTGACTGTCGATGACACCGCAGAGTGTGATGAAGACCAGGAGATCAACTGGTGCAATAACATCAACGGTAACGGTAACGTGAACCTCTACAACAACGTGGTCATCAACCTTCAGTCGATCCAGAACTACGCGCGCAACGACACCACGGTGTACGTGGTGCCCGAAGAGATCTTCCAGCGCGGTGACTGCAACAGCGACGACAAGGTCGACCTGGCGGATGCGGCAACGATGCTGGGCAATCAGTTCAGTGGTTTGGCGATCGATTGTTCCGATGCTTGTGACGCCAACGACGATGGTCTGCTGAACATGGCGGACCCCGTGTATCTGTTGAACTGGCTCTTCAAGTTCGGCCCAGAGCCAACTGCTCCGGGACCGTTCAATGATGGTCCGGATCCGACTGACGACAGTTTGCCGGTGTGCGACAGCGACGACACGATGTGTCCATAAGTTATTTACCTTCCGGTGTGCCGGAGCTTTCCCGGGACACCAGAAGAATATTCAGGCGCATGATGGGAGTGATTCATGCGGGGATGTGCAAAACGGGTTCGAAGGGTGTGGGAGCGGAAAATGGTCTCTGCCCTGGATCAGGAAGAGGAAAAAGAGGAAAAGATGAGTAGAAAACTTATGAGTTTGGTTGTCGCTGTGTTTGTGGTCGCCGGATTGAGTTGTCCGGTATTGGCGGGAGACACGTATTCCATGTCGGTTAGCCCAGGAGCGCTCGATGTGGAAGACGGCAGTACCTTCCAGATGAATGCCGTTATTTCGAGTGATTCCAGCGATGGAGAAATCCAGGGCTGGTCTTTCGGCTTCTGCCATGATGCTTGTGGTTTCGCCACTCTCGATTCGGTTGACGATGCCGATACCGCCACTGTCAACGGTGGCAACCCCGCGGATTTCAACAATCTCAATTTGTTTGCCTGTGGCTACACACAGGGTGTGGTGATCAGCTTTCCCGGTCTCAACGTACTGGCTTCTGGAACCACCATCACCATGGCCACTGGCAATTACACTGCCACTTGTGCTGTGGACGATGTTGGTACCTTCGCTTTTTGCGAGACCCTCGGAAGTCCTCCCACGGTAACGGTGGTGGTGACTGGTGGGGCTTCGATCGCTCCTTCCACGACCGATGCAACGGTTACCTGTATTCCTCCTCCGCCGGTCAGTTTGTTCGTCCGGGGAGATTCCAACGATAGCGGAGACGTCAACATCGCGGACGTGATCTGGCTGCTGTATGAGCTTTTCATACCTGGCTCCCCCACGACCGACTGTGCCGCTGCGGATGACTCCAACAGCGACGGAAGTGTTGATACTGCAGATGCGGTTTACATCGCCAATCACTTGTTCCTGGGTGGTCCTGCCCCCGGGGCGCCACACCCGGATTGTGGGCTTGCTGATGGTCAGGAACCTGACGACTGCGGCCCGGGTAATTGTGGTTAGAGATTAGAAATAAATGGTTCACTTGATTTTCAAGGAGGTGGTGAGACATGGTTAGTCAGATAGAAAAGGCACGCATAGTCTCTTATGCAACGCTGTTCGTACTTTGCACCACGATGGTGCTCGGAGGTGCCGGCGACAGTTCGTCGTACACGGCCGTGAGTCAGTCGGTGCCCTCGACCGGTGGAGCAGCGATCCAGATCATGATGGATTCTTCTGCCGCTTGTGAGGGCTATGTGATTTGTATCAGTCACGATGGCAGCGTGGTCACGCTCGACAGCATCGATCTCAACGGCACTGCTGCCGAGACTGCTGGTGCCGAGTTCCAGGTGACCAATGAGTACGCCAACGGCGGATCCGTGGGAGTTGTCATGGACTTCACCCCGCCCTTCGACGGTGCGGATATCCCGGCCGGTACCAGCCACGTGGCGAACTTCAATTACAGCTGCAATAACGCTGTTTTCTACTTCATAGGCGATGCAGTTCCTGCAACGGAGAGCACAGCGCTGGCCTTTGAAGACGATAACGTCAACAACCCGCCACTCCAGAACATGACCGTCAGCGGTGGTCAGTCGGTCTACCCGACTACCAACGATGGCAGTTGTGGCTGTGAGCCAGTGGGGGTTCTGCCCGAGGACACCACGTTGTGGATGGAGACCGAGTTCGACGGTTCTGAGGGCAACTACGCCTACCACGGTCAAACTGGCTCACTCTGCTTCTACTACGCAGATGAGGACGACAACATCCAGGGTATGACGATGACAGTCTGCTACGACTGCGATCTGACGATCGGCACCGAGTGGGACTGGCATGGCTCGATCGTCGAGCAAATCGGCGTCGAGTACCTCGCCGTTCAGGTCGATGATAGTGACACCGATGGTGACGGTTGCGAACTGGTCGTGGCGATCCTGCTGGACGCGCTGCCGCCTTTCGACGGCCAGACCCTTCCACAGACCGAGGATCTCAATGAGGGACGCCTGTTGATCGGTTGTCTCGACGTGACCGTGGATGACACCGCAGAGTGTGATGAGGACCAGGAGATCAACTGGTGCAATAACATCAACGGTAACGGTAACGTGAACCTCTACAACAACGTGGTCATCAACTACGAGTCGATCCAGGACTACGCGCGCAACGACACCACGGTGTACGTGGTGCCCGAAGAGATCTTCCAGCGCGGTGACTGCAACAGCGATGACAAGGTCGACCTGGCGGACGCAGCAACGATACTGGCCAATCAGTTCAATGGTGACCCGATCGATTGCTCCGATGCTTGTGACGCCAACGACGATGGTCAGCTGAACATGGCGGACTCCGTGTATCTGTTGAACTGGCTCTTCAAGTTCGGCCCAGAGCCAACTGCTCCGGGACCGTTCAATGATGGTCCAGATCCGACTGACGATTCCTTGCCGGTATGCGACAGCGACGACACGATGTGTCCGTAGGTTATTTACCTTCCGGTGTGCCGGGGATTTCCTGGCACACCGGAAGATTTCTTGATATCTGACGTGTGCACTTTGGTGAATTGTGTTTGAGAACGGTTCTAGTTTTTCATAGCAAGTGGGGTCGGCGGTTCTCGCTGGGTTTGCGTGGAGAACCGCCACTGGTAAAGGACACGTTCAGCATGAGAATCTTTTATATCTTCGCGCTTCTGTTCCTGTTCGGTCAGGTGGCCGTGGCTCAGGACTACGTCCTGAGCATCAGCAGCGGCACTTTTTCGGAGGGAGGAAGCGGTTCCCTCACCGTCAATTTTGATAACAACGGTGCTGGGGTTGCCGGGTGGTCCTACGGGGCTTGTAACGACACCGCGTTTCTGACCTGTACGGGAGTTGAGGCCGGTGCCACCACGGCGACGGTGAATGGCGGCGGGGCGGCTCAATTCTACGAGGTGAGCGTCTTCGCTGAAGGCTTCACCGTTGGAGTCGTGATCTCCTTCACTGGTCAAAATCCTCTGCAGCCGGGAACCGGGTATGAACTCGACGTGGCCACCTATGACGCGACCGCTGAGGGATCCACTACGGTGTCCTTCTGCGATACGCTCGGATCGCCTCCGGTGGCAACCGTCATCGTGGTCGATGGCCAGTCCCTCGTCCCGACCCAGAATTCCGGTTCGGTCGATGTGGTTGGCGTGCCAGATCCCGAGTTCACCTACCATGCCGAAGATGCCTCCGGGAACTACAATCCCGAAGATGGCAATGCCAGCGTTTCCGTCGCTATCAGCATCTCCGAAACCGACAACAGCGGGATCGGCGCCCCGTTCCCTAATGATACCCAGGGCTTTTCGATGGGCGTATCCAACGGTTCCGAGGTTATTCCGACGGCCGTGAACCTGTCGTTGCCCTTTACAGCAGAATTTGCCGAGGACTCTCTTTTTACCAATGGCTGGACCGTTGGAGTGGTCTACAGTTTTGCCGGTGGGACTACATTGTCCTTCCCCCAGCAGACCACTGTCATCAACGCTGACTACGAAACCGGTGGCAGCATGGCTGGCGACCCAGACGGAGCGACCGTGGCGCTGACCTGGGATGATGGTCTTGGAAGTCCACCGGTGGCTAACGTGGTCGTGGTCGATGGTGGATCCTCGCAGGCGCTCTTTGACGATGGCAGTATCACCTTGAACGCGGTGGTGACCGTCGATTTCATCCGTGGCGACGTGAATGGGGATGAAAAAGTGAACATCGCAGATGGCATCTGGATCATCTATGAACTGTTCCTCAATGGTCCTACAAGCACCTGTCCCATCTCTCGAGATGCCAATGGGGATGGATCTGTTGATACCGGAGATGCGGTCTTCGTTTTCAATTACCGCTTCCTCGATGGTCCGGCGCCGTCAGATCCATTCCCGGACTGTGGCCAGGAAACGGATCAAACTCCGGAAGATTGCGCGACTTCCTTCTGCGCAGGGTAGGGTCGCGACTGTTCTTGTTGATTTGGACGGGGTCGTTCTGGAATCTGTTGCCAGGACGACCTCGTTTCTTACTTCCCGTGAGTTGTTTCGGTCTGCTGGGCGTCTGGTATCCGTCGCGGGCTGGAACGGGTCGATGGTGAGGTTCAGTTTTGCTCATCCGTGGTATTCGCAACCGCTGTTGAATTGAGTTGTGCACAAAGTCATATTCAAAACGTATTCTCTGTTAGTCGGTATCGGCAGGAAAGTCAGGACTACTCCTTTCTTCCACCCCTTCGAGCAGATAATGTGAGTGAATCGGCGGGTAGCGTTCGCCGGTACCTATCCGCCGCCCACGGTTCGAGAAGGGGTATTTGGTGCCTATCTGCCGTTGTTTTATAGAGTTATGGTACTTGCTGCTGGTTTTCGCACTGACCATTTCTGTTCCCGCTCATGGCCAGCAATCGCTGCAGGTGACGGGCCAGGGGCAGTCCGTCACAGGCCTCGGGAGCGCCGGATTCGGAATCAGCGCCGATGCGACCGCTGACATTCAGGGCTTTGTGCTGGCAGTCAGTTCAGATCCAACCCTCGTCACCATCGAAAATCTGGGGATCACAGGGACCAGTACCGAGACCGAGAATGCGGAACTGGTCGTCGGTGAGATCTTCGTCGATGGATTCACCCTGGGAGTGGTCCTCGATGCCGAATCTCCCTTTGATGGTCAGGTCATTCCTGCAGGAACAGCCATCCTGCTGGCCATTTTTGAGGCCAGATCGGTGGTGGCTCTCCCCGAGGGATCCTCTGAGACCACTGGATTCGAGTTCGTCGATGAGATCCTGAACGATCCTCCGATGTCGAACATCCTGGTGCAGGGGGGCCTCTCTATCGGGGTCAATGAAGGATTGGATCTCGTCGATGCTCCTGCAGCTCTGACGATCCTTCCTCCTCCGCCGGCAACCTTGACGATTGAAGGAACTTCGTCGGGCCAGCAGTCGGTGGGATGTACTCGCATCTTGCTGGACAATTCAGGAGGCGGAGTCCAGGGTTTTGTTCTCTCGATCGCCCACGACGATTCGTTGCTGAACCTGCTTGGAGTCGACATCTCCGGAACTGTAACTGACGATGTTGGGGCTGAGTTTGTGGTCATCAACATCGAAGGAAACGGTGGGACGATCGCCGTTGTTCTCGATTTCACGCCGCCCTTCGACGGACACGAAATCGATCCGGGTGAGGGGCAGCACATCGCAAACTTCTGCTACCTGGTACTGGATCCGCTGATCGTTACCGATGAAGAACCGCTTCCTGATCCTATTATTACGGATCTGACCTTTGTCGACGGTGTCTTCGGAGATCCGCCTCTCTCGAACCTGGTGGTGATCGGAGGGCTGTCCATCGATCCGATTCTCGTGGATGGTCAGTTCATCATCGATCCCATCGTAGTCCCGGCGGAGAACACCGTGTTCTATGCTGAGGCTCTATTCGACACGACCGTGGGCAACTACCCGATCCCAGGGGCCACGGGGCGGCTGCACTTCAGTTACGAGGAGCCCGATGGCAACATCCAGGGCTTCACCCTGACCCTCTGTTACGATTGTTTTCTCACCATCGATCCCGATTCATGGGATTTCGAGGGTTCGATCGTGGAAGAGGTCGGAGTGGAGTACCTCGCCGTGCAAGTCGACGACCTGCCCGATGACGGAGATGGATGCGAACTGGTTGTGGGAATCCTGCTCGATGCGCTGCCACCATTCGAGGGCCAAACTCTGCCGCAGACCGATTTTCCCCTTCTCATCGGGGGACTCGATGTCACCATCGACCTGGACGCTCCGTGTGAGACCCCGCTTGCCATCGATTTCTGTGACGGGATCAACGGAAATGGTTCGGTCCCGCTTTACAACAATGTTGTTATCGATTTTCAATCAGTTCAGAATTTTGAACGTTTCGGCACAGTCATCACCGTCGAGCCGGTCGAGGTCTTTCAGAGAGGAGATTGCAATAGCGACGATAAGGTAGATCTCGCTGATATTGCCACTGCTATTGCAACCCAGTTCATGGGTTACGAAATCGATTGTCCGGATGCCTGTGATTTCAATGACGATGGTCTCATCAACCTGGCAGACCCGGTGTTTGGGCTCAATTATCTGTTCAATTTCGGGGCTGTGCCGCCGTCTCCTGGAGCGTACGATGACGGTCCGGATCCGACGGAGGATTCGCTTCCTGTCTGCGAGAGCGACGACACCATTTGCTAATGGCTTGGATTGTTCGTGTCTCTGGTGGACCGGAAATCTCATCCTATCGGCCTTCGAGTCGTTACTGGAGAGATCCTTATCCGGTGTGCACGAGGATAGACATGGGTCTGAGGAATCTGGCCCCGAGGAAAGAAGGAACCCGCTCATGACCAAATTTTTGGCTTTTCTTTCGATTGTGGTTTGTCTTGCTGGAGGTACTCGTGCGCTGGCGCAGGATTATCTGCTTTACATCACGAGTCCGACGACCGCTGGTCTCGGTGGGACTCTGGATCAATCTGCGAACCTGGATAACAACGGTGAAGTGGTTCAAGGGTGGTCATACGGTGTATGCCACGATTCTACCTTGATGACGCTCACAGCTGTCGTTGATGGTTCGACGACCGAGACCGTGAACAACGGGTCGACGCCCGACTTCAATATAGTGAACCTGCTTGCAGGCGGTTACACGGTCGGGGTCGTGATTTCCTTCACCGGCCAGGCTACTCTGCCACCAGGGACCGGTTATGAGTTGAACGTGGCGACATACAGTGCCGATGCTGAGGGTATGGCGACCTCGGCCTTCTGCGATACGCTCGGAGCTCCTCTCGTGGAGACGGTGTTGGTGGTCAATGGAAACAGCGTTGTGCCCGATCAGACCGATGCTACGGTCGATATTCTCGGAGTACCGGCACCAGAGTTCATCTTCACCGCATCGACCCAGACCGAATCTTTTGATGGGAATACTGGTGTCGGTTCCTTCAACGTCGGAATCGACCTCTCCGAGGTAGATAACTCCGCCGCTGGAGCTCCGTTCCCCAACGATACCCAGGGATTCTCGATGGGGCTGGCCAGTGACAGCAGCCTCATTGGACCCACAGCGGTGACGGTGACTCTTCCCTTCTCACCTGAATTCGACGCCTCGACCCTATTCCCCGATGGCTGGACCATCGGTGTGGTCTACAGTTTTACGGGTCAAATCGTCCTGCCATTCCCCTCCCCCCTAGAGGTGCTCATCGTCGATTACGAGACCAATGCGGGAACCCTCGCGGGAACCACGGACGCTACTGCTACATCCTTGAACTGGGTGAATACACTCGGCTCGCCTCCGGTGGAGAATGTGGTCGTCGTAGATGGATCTTCTCTGAGTCCGAGTTTCGAGGATGGGACCATTACCCTCGAGCCGCTGACCGTGCCGGATCCCGAGTACACCTTTAGCGCACCGGACCAATCCGAGAACTACGATGGCAACACGGGAGATGCCTGTTTCTCGGTGGGGATCACCCTCTCCGAAGTGGACAATTCAGCCGCTGGAGCGGATTTCCCCAACGATACCCAGGGTTTCTCGATGGGACTGGCCAACGACTCTGGTGTCATGGAACCCCAGGCAGTCAACGTGACTCTTCCCTTTGAATCTGACTTCGCTGCGGGGGGCATATTCCCCGGTGGGTGGACTCTCGGAGTGGTCTACAGCTTCACCGGGGGCATCGCGCTGGCCTTCCCCGAGCCTCTCGAGGTTCTCAATGTCGATTACTGTACTGTTGCGGATGGGTTGGCCGGAGCGACAGGTCCCACCGTCACCGCTTTGAGTTGGGTCGGCACGCTGGGTGATCCTCCTGTGGATAACGTTGTCGTGGTGGGGGGGAACTCGCTCTCCCCGAATCTTGAAGACGGCTCCATTACCCTCAATCCCCTGTTCGATCTGCCGTTCGTCCGGGGTAACTGTAACGGAGACAGTAGCGTGAACATCGCTGACGGGATCTGGATCCTCAACGAGTTGTTCCAGGATGGACCCAGTGGTACCTGTGCCGCGGCATGTGATATCAATGGCGATGATCTGTACGATATGGCCGATGCAATCTATGTGATCTACTACCGGCTCCTCGATGGACCTGAGCCGGTGGCTCCTTTCCCGGATTGCGGCGCAGTAGCCGGAGCCGACTGTGAGGCGACTTCTTACTGTCCATGAGGCGCTGCCAGAATCGGTACGGGAGGCTCTCCCGGTCCGGAGGCTTATTTGAGGGGTCCGGGGCGTAAAACGCTCCGGACCCTTTTTCCATCGCCACTTTCAGTTTGTTACCAGCACATATCTACAGTGACCATCCTTCCCCTCCTGGCTTATCTGTAGTGACCATTTGTGCCTGACCCGGCATCTGCTGCCGAGGTTCGGCACCTGTTACCGGATATCACCGTCATTCGCTTGTTCTTGTCTGGTCACAGTGGGGTCTCTAGACCGGGGGGTCTATTAACAAACACTGTTGTCTATAGACAGGATTGACAATAGGTGATAACTTCGAATCTTCAGCACGAGGAGTCCCGACACGACTCCACCTTCCCATCGGACCTCGGTTCGGCGGAAATCCTTTTCCTGAGCCAATAGCCGACGTTTTTCGTCGGTCGATCCCCGGATCCAGTTCCACCCCTGGGCTGTTTCCAGCGACGGCTGACATGTAGTGAACAACATTTTGTTAACGTTTTTTCCCCCTGCTCGGAGTCCTTCCGAAAGGTCAGGAAGTGGTGAGAAAGGCCCTCCTGATCGAGACGAAGTTCCGACGTGTTCCCCCCCTGGAGACGAGGAGAGTAGTGATGAACCGCCGTCTTTCGCGCATTCATAGCGCACTGCTCGCGGTAATCTTTGCCGCGGTCGGAACCCATGCATTCGCCCAGAATTCTCTCACCATCACTGACGGTGAGACAGCTGGACTAGCGTCTGAGACCCTGGGTGTCCTGATGGACGCCGACAATCCAGTAGAAGGTTTCGTACTCGCGATCACCTTCGACGACGCAGTATTGAGCGTCAGTGACGTTGGGCCTGGTGCAGCGACAGTTACTGCCATGGCGGAACTGATCGTTCCGGAGATCCTCCCTGGTGGTTTCACCCTGGGAGTTGTGATCGATGCCACGTCACCGTTCGATGGTCAGGAGATTCCTGCAGGTACCGGTCAAGAGATCGCCACCTTCACGATGACTCCTCAGATCCTCGTGAGCATGGATACTCCGAGTGCGATCGAGTTCACAGATGGTGTGCTGAACAATCCGCCTCTGTCGAACTTGCTCGTCCAGAATGGTCAGAGCATCGATGCCTCGAATGGTCTGGGACTCAACAACGGAACACTGACCCTGCTGCCACCTCCCCCCGACAGCATGAGGATCGAGTCCGCTGACATCGACTCCGATTCAAGTGGTTCAGTACGCATCCTCCTTTCTAACTCCAGTGGTCCGGTTCAGGGCTTCGTGGTCGTGGTTTCTCACGATCCGACCTTGCTCGGTCTCCAGAACATCATTCTCGGTTCGGAATCCCTCGCTGCAGGAGCTGAACTGGTGGTTCCCGAGATCTACTCCAACGGTGGAAGCCTCGGCGTGGTTCTCGATTTCGAGAGTCCGTTCGAAGGTCAAAACATCCCGACCGGAGACGACAATCACATCGCGAGTTACACCTACGCCTCCTTGATGGAGATCTTGATTCCCGATCCAGCGGTCGAGACTGATCTGGAACTGGTCGACGGTGTGCTAGGAAGCCCTCTGCTCGATAACGTGATCGTGGTGGGGGGTCTCTCCATCAGTCCTTCCCTCGAGGGCGGAACGGTGACCCTTAATGCCATTGTAGAGATCATCAACGACACCACGTTCTACATCGGACAGCGTGACTTCCCGGAGACGGGCACCAACGGTGGACTTGGATTCCCGGGACAGGACATCGAGTTCTGCTTCTTCTACAGTGATCCTAATGACAACATTCAAGGTGTGCAGTTGGCGGTTTGCTACGACGACCTGCTTCTGATCGACGGAACCTTCACCATCGAAGGAACGATCGCTGATGAACTGGGTGCAGAGTTCGTCAACTACCAGATCGATAACGATGACAATGATGGCGACGGTCGCGAACTGATCGCCGGTATCCTCATGGACGCCCTTCCTCCCTTCGAGAACCAGCAGCTCCCGACAACGGTCGAGCCGCTGATGATCGCCTGCGTGCAGGCCGAGGTAGACCCAGGGGCCATCTGTGGTGATACCTTCAGCATCGATTTCTGTGACGGAATCAACGGTAATGGCCAGGTTGCGATCAATAACATGGCTGTTATCAACTACCAGTCGATACAGGACTTTTTTCTTGTTGGTGCGACCTACGAGATCATTCCAGTCCCGGCGTTCCTGCGCGGAGACTGTAACACTGATACACAGGTTGACCTGGCGGATGCCGCGACCGTGATCGCCAATCAGTTCCAGGGATTCGAGGTCGGTTGCCTCGATGCCTGTGACGCGAACGACGACGGGCTCATCAACCTCGCAGACTCCGTATTCCTGCTCAACTTCCTGTTCTTGTTCGGAGATCTCCCCCCGGATCCAGGCCCCTACATGGCTGGCCCCGACCCGACCGAGGACGACTTGGACTGCGAGCTTCCGGCCTCTTGTAACTAGTCAATCAACAGGAACCCAAAGACAAGGACTTCCACTAGGAAGTGGAGTAAGAAACATGAAAACAAGCAAGATTGCTTTTACCCTCGCCTTCGCGCTCCTGATCGGAGCCCCGGCGATCGCCCAGTACGACCTCTCGGTGACTGACGCCTCGGGAGCACCCGGAGCCAGTGTCGACCTCCAGGTCCTACTCGATAACAACGGAGACGACATCCAGGGCTGGTCCTTCGGCGTCTGCCATGACGGAGCGGCACTCAGCCTCACCGCCGTCGTCGACGGTTCGACCACAGCAACTGTCCAGAACGGTATGCCGCCCGGTTTCAACCAGGTCAACGTTGATGCCGCTACGGGCTTCACAGTCGGCGTTGTGATCTGTTTCACCGGCTGCGCGGTTCTCCCTGGTGGTACCACCGGCAGTGAACTGAACGTCGCTACCTACGAACTGATCGGTGCTGCAGATACCAGCACGTCGGTTGACTTGTGTGCAACCCTCGGCAACCCAGCAGTCGAGATCCTGGTCGTGGTGGCCGGGCAGTCGATCCTTCCCACGACCACCTCCGGAACCGTTGACCTGGTTTCCGGACCTCCGCCCTTCAGTTACCTGGCCGGAGCATATGATGTCGACTACGACGGCAATACCGGTGAGACAACTCTCACGGTCACCCCTTCCATTCTCGAGGATCCGAGCAATCCCGGTTTTCCGAATGATACCCAGGGATTCTCCATGGGAATGGAACACGATCCTGCCTTGTTGACCGTCGAATCGGTCGCCTGGAATGAAGACATCGGTTTCAGCCCGGACTTCGAAGGTATCAACACGACGCCCTCGAACGGTTGGACTATCGGAGTGGTCTACAGTTTCACCGGTGTCAATACACTGGCATTCGAGACCGCCATAGCAGTTCTCAACGTGGAATACAGCACCGATGGATCTGCCCTCGCCGGACTCGAGGATCCGACAACGACTGCACTCTCGTGGTCGAATGAGCTCGGTTCTCCTCCTGTCGTCAACGTGGTCGTGGTGGGAGGCCAGAGCCTCGAACCGGAGCTGGTAGACGGCTCCGTGACGCTGTTCCCACAGTACGCTCCGCCTGACACACCGTTCTTTCGCGGCAACTGCAACGGCGATGGAGTCATAGACATCGCTGACGGTATCTGGATCCTCAATGAACTGTTCCAGAATGGACCGGCAGCTAGTTGTGCTGAGGCCTGTGACGCGAACTCCGATGGAATGCTCGACTCCGGAGATGCGATCTACATCATCAGCTACCGCCTGCTGAGCGGCCCCGTTCCGAGCGCTCCTTTTCCGGAGTGTGGAATCGCAGAGGGTGCTGACTGCGAATCAGCTTCATACTGCCCCTAGGTCGAGAGAATCAGGCCCAACTGGACACAAGGGAAGGCCCGACGCGGGAAGCCGCGTCGGGCCTCTTTTCTGTTCGGGGAGGTCTGAGGGGGGGGTGACCTCCATTGACGTACCAGATCTTATCGCTACGATGGAGGTAGCCTCGGGGATCACGCAGCCACCGGGTCTAGCCAATACATTCCTTCCGGATGCCCCATCGTCGGCGGTGGTCAAGTGCGGTCATGTACGGCCGCAGTGGAAATTACCGTCTGATCCGGGTCCGCCATGACCCGGGAGACTGCTGGATTCATCGCGCGTCTTTTTGCGTACATGGATCCTCGAAATGACGACGGAGGCTGATCGATGATGATCACTAAAAATGCCATGAAGACGAATTTGTACTCGAAGAGCCCCTCCCTGCTGATGACGTATTGTATCGTCACGGTGTTATCAGTGGTTCTTGCCGGGTGTACGAATCCTCCATCCGTTCCCTTCACCAATCCGGCCAACGGAGCGACAGAAGTCGCGGTGGATACCGCCATCCAGATCGGTTTCTCCACCGCGATGGATCCCTTGTCGACGAACGATTCGGCGAACTGGAGCGTAGCGACCAATCTCGATGGGGTGGTCTCTGCTGTGGGAGTCCTCAGCGAAGATGCCAGGGTTCTGACGATCACTCCAGATCTTCCCTTCTCGCAGGGAGTCGTGGTGACCGTGATCATTTCAGATCGCGTGAAGACGGCAGTTTTCATCCCCATCGATGAAATTCAGATCCAGTTCACCACCGAAGGAGCTGGGGCGGACCCGGGAGACTTCGAGACCGGCGATGATGAGTTCTCGATCATCCAGTTGTTGCCAGCTCTGGGGACCCGGTCGGTGCCTTTGCGTCCCTCGGTGACCGCCTCGTTCGATTTGCCGTACCAGACCTCCAGTGTTTCGGGCTCGGTTCTGGTTCATGGAACCAGGACCGGTTTCAGGAACCCACAGTTCGCCTTCCCCGGGGAAAGTGGTGGGTTGTCGGATGCGCTTCAACTTCTGATCCCCGGCAACTCACCCGAGTTGCATCCGGGAGAATGGATGCAGATCGTCTACAGTTCGGATCTCGTGTCGCAGATTCAACCAGACGAGGACGAACCGAGATTCCTGGATCCCTTCGTGGTTCGTTTCCGTGCCCACCTGGGACATGCCACCGGAGGACTCGGACCCCAGGAGCCGCTACTGGCTGGCGGAACCGATGCTTTGTTGTTCGCGGACCTGGGCGAGTTCCTGCCCTACAGTGGGCTCGAGATGTTGCTGATTGGAACCGATGGGCAACTGAGCCTACTGCGCAGCGGACTCACCGGAGAGGCATCTTCCTGGACGGTTCAATCCCAGTTGCAACTCGACTCTGCTCCAACAGCGGCTGTTCTTGTCGACATCGATGCGGATTCCCGGACCGAAGCCATCATCGCTTGCAGTGACGGGACGCTACGAACCATCGGAGTTGTGGGGCAGCAACTGGTCGAGGATCCAGATCCCATCGATCTGTCTGGAGCGATCATCGATGTACTCGAGTGGGCAGAACTGAACGGGGATGGAATTCCCGATCTTCTGGCCGGTGGCGCCGATGGTCTTCGTATCATCCGTCAGGTGACCACTTTCGATCTGGACACCTTCGAATTCATCACCACCTTCACCATCACCGGCCTGATGCCATTTGCGGCTCCTGTGGAATCGATCTCCATCGCAGATCTGGATCGTGATGGTCGCCTCGACGCGGTTGTCTCGGCAGGAGATGGGGTCTTTCTGAGGGGGGCTGGGAATGGCACTTTCCTGGTGTCGTCTCTGCTGTCTCCTGCTCCGGTGGGCAAGATCGCCCTCGGCGATGTCAACGGGGATGGCTGGATCGACGCCATCGCCAGTGCCTCTTCTGGGCTGTCGATTCACCTCCATCCAGGAGTACCTCTAGACGCTGAATGGCAAGGGATCCCGTTTGTGACCGGTGGGCAGGTCCAGGACCTGTCTGTGGGAGAGGTCGATGGAGATCCGGTCGGTATCGATGACATCGTTGTTGTACAGACCGGTTCCAGCAATCCGCTGACCTTGATCCGGCGTCTCTCGTCGGATCTCGCCGATTCGGTGATTGAATCGCTTCCCTACAGCAGGAACCCGCAGTCGGGAAGAATCCTGCTGGTCGATAGTGACGGCGACGGTGGAACCGATGTCCTGATGCGTCAGGGGAGTGTAGAGGCTTCAGGTTCTCTGGCACTGTGGCGCTCCTCGGCCGTGGTCGATTCAGGAGAAACAGACCTCAGTTACAACCTTCCGGCGCTCGTCAGCGCTGGTCCAGGTCAAGCAGAGATCGAGTTGCCGCTGGCAGCGAGTTTCGAGCAGGACATTTCTCAGTTCACGATAGCCATCGAATTCGATCAGTTGTTGTTGCAGATGGTGAGGATCGAGGCGGATGCCGACACCTTCCCCTTCGGATCGGTCGAGGTGATCGAACACATCGATCAGGAGAATGGCGTGGCAGCCGCGGAATTGTTCATCAATGGATACATCCCTGCCAGCGATGAGTTGCCCGTCGCCAGGCTGGTGTTCCAGCCCCAACCGGGGCTGCTCGGAGCAGCCAGTTACCAACTCGCCGATGGTTTGCTCGTGAATGGAATCTCGTATTCGAACCAGGCGATCCTCGAAGGAGACGGCGCGCTGATCGCGGCAGACATTTCCGGTGCTCAGGGTGTTGTCTTGATCGAGTCGACCACACCTGCGCCGGACAACATGACTTGTGCTGCATCGTCAGTGGGGGGGAACGACGAAGTCCTCATCCAGTGGTCGAATCCCATCGCCTACGATCAGCAAGGGGGCATCCAGATTCGCAAGAATGGGGTCCTGCTCGCCACCCTCTCGGGTAGCACTACGAACTACACGGATATCGATGCTGGATCCGGATCGATCAGTTACTCCCTGGCCGGATTCTCAGGTGGAGTAGAGTCCATTTCGGTGAGTTGTGATGTCGTATTGATCTCTGCGCCTGTGCTCGCTTGTGAGCGAGATGACGACCTTCCCGAGCGAGTTGTCCTCGCCTGGGGATTCTTGACCGGGACCAGCAACTGGCAGCTGAGACGTGACGGGAACGTCATCGCTACCCTGAGTGCTGTGGTGTCCTCTTACAGTGATGACACCGACCTGAATGCTCATCAGTACGAACTGAGGTCGATCCAGCAGGGAGTTCCTTCGGCTCCCGGAATCTGTGACATCGGCGATGCCGGAGGATCCGGCACGGTGCCACCTTCTCAGGTTTCGGCGGCGCTGATTGGTGATGACGATGTGAAGGTCACCTGGTTCAACGGTGAAGCCTACGACCAGGTCAATGTCCTGGCCGATGGCTTGGTCGTTGTGACCCTATCGGGCTCGGCCACAGAGGTTCAGTTCGATGATCAGTTCCCGGGCGCCGTGATCTACTCGATCCAGGCCTTCGGGGATGGAGGCAGCAGCGCCATCGTCAGTGCTCCCGAGGTCGATGTACCGCTCTCGCCCCCGTCCGGTTTCTCCTGCCTCTCCGATGGTTCAGCCGTCGAGTTGAGCTGGGAGAATGGACCGCAGTCGTTCCAGTACGACGAGATCGTGGTGGAACGGACCGGTGGTGGAATGTCAGATTTCTTCAGCCTACCTGGAACTGCAACCTCCCTCGATGATCCTGCAGGACAGGGAGACTGGACTTACCAGATCACGGGTTACTACTTCCACCAGGGTGTGAATCACTCCGCCCCGGGTGGTTCCTGTCAGGCTTCGATCAGTAATGCGCTGTACTACGACGAATCGGTTGCCGTGATCGGTAGACCCTTCACCGTCGATCTGTACGGCCATCTCCTCGAGTCCGTATCCGCCTGGACGTTGCAAATCGATTACGATGGAAGTCGGCTCCAGAATCTCACGGTCCAGGTTCCAGATATTCCATCTTCTTCAGTTACGACCACCGATGTACCGCTAGGTACCTTCGAGGGTTTGAGAAGGTTAACAATTTTCGTCACGGATGCAGATCTGGTTTCTTCCAGTGGTGTACTCCTGGCACAGGTCTCAGGTTCGGTCGAAGCAGATTTCTCGATTCTGGGTCAGGCTCTTTTCCATCTTGTCGATGCGACTTTCGAACCCTCTTCGGGAGGGCCCGTTACGACACCTCAATTGGACGATGGCGGACTGACCATCGTGGGTAATGCACTGTTCCTGGACGGTGCCGTGATCACCCCGGGGGATGAAATCGTCGTGTGGGCACAGGGCGTCTGGAGTCAGCCTCTGACCGGATACGTGGTCGCGCTGAACTGGAATCCATCGCTATTGACCTGTCTCGAGGTCAGTAACATCGGAACCGTGGGAGAGGACCTCAGTGGTCCCTTCTCGGCTTTCTTCTCGGGTATCGATGCATCTGCAGGGACCGCTTTTGGCTCCGTGCTGTCCGTATTCGATGCAATTCCCGCATCGCTCGGAGATGAACTGGGCTACTTCCGCTTCCTCGTCTCGCCGGATGCGCCGGAAGGATTGACCACGTCAATCCTGTTTGGACCCCATGAGACCGCCAACTCGACGATCGAGAACAGTTTTGTCGATGAGACTGCCCTCACCATCACCCCTGAGACCCTGAGCGCGGATTTCGTGATTTTCGCCGATCCCCAGGCTCCCATCCTTCTCTCCATCGATCCCACGCAAGGACCTGTCAATGGGGGAACTGACGTGCTCTTCAACGGCACCAGTTTCACGCCCGATTCGACGGTATTTTTCGGAGACCAGCCAGCGAACTCGGTGGTCTTCGTCGACCCGGGTACACTGCTGGCGACCACTCCTGCGGCTTCCGAGGGGGTCGTGGATGTGTCCGTGTTCACGACCTATGGGTCGTCGGTTCTTGCGCAAAGTTTCACCTACTTCCAGTCGGTCATCGACTCCTACAGCCCAACGGAAGCCAACGTGTGTGGGCCTGTAACGATGACGGCACTTGGTTCAGAACTTCCTGCCGATCTGGGGGTTCTGTTCGGAGGAGTCGCCTCTGTTGTCGTGCAGGTGAATCCAGAAGGCACGATGGCGACCGTGATGGTGCCTCCATCCTACGTCACCGGAGAAGTTGACCTGGT
>CAWLAN010000043.1:0-19979 GCA_963854815.1 Planctomycetes bacterium UBA1146 | reverse complement strand
GGCCAGAAGAAGACAGCGGTGGTGGGAAAAGATGGGAAATGGTCGACGACCCTCGATCCGATGCCAGCCAGTGCTGAAGGTCGCACGATGACGATCGCGGCCTCCGATGGAACCATCGAGATCAAGGATATCCTGGTCGGCGAGGTATGGCTCTGTGGCGGGCAGTCCAATATGGAGTGGCCGCTTCGTGCCTCCAATAATGCCGATGCAGAGATCGCCGCCGGCGACACCCCGTGGCTTCGAAGGATCAAGGCACCTCATCTGCTCTCGAGGACTCCGCAGGCCGATATCGATTGCGCCTGGGAGGTTTCCACCAGGGAGACGGTGGGCAACTTCACCGCGATCGGTACCTTCATGGCACGTCGTCTGCATCAGGAACTGGGTGTTCCCATCGGACTTCTCGATATCAACTGGGGCGGAACCCGTGCCGAGCCGTGGACCTCGATCTCGGCGATGAAAAGACATCCTCGTTTCCGTGCACGCATCAAAAAACTGGAAACAGAGTTTCGCCGCTGGGGGGATCGGACACCGGCCGAGGTCGATGCGCTTTATCGTGAACAGATGAAGGGTTTCGAGCAGAGAGCATCGTCATGGTGGCAGGAGAAACTCGACGGAGATCCCGGGATTGCTGGATCCTGGGCAGATCCCGACTTTTCCGATGAGGACTGGTCAGAGGCTGCGGTTCCGGGGCTCTGGAGCGGCGATGATGAGGGTTGGGATGGAGTCATCTGGTATCGGAATACCATCGAGGTGCCAGCCGACTGGGTGGGCCGTGACCTCGTGGTGCGGCCAGGGGCCATCGACGATGCCGACATCACCTTCTGGGAAGGCGAGGAGATTGGCCGGACGACCAACCGGCATTCAGAGCCTCGCAACTATGTCATTCCCGGGGACCAGGTTCAGGCTGGCGAGGCGACCATCGTCATCGCTGCTCTCGATACGGGAGGGCCCGGAGGGATCACCGGATCGGCCGGATCGATTCACATCGTTCCTGCAGGTGCGAAGATAGGTGAAGCGATTGCTCTGGCGGGAACCTGGAAGATCCACAGAGGGAATAAATTCTCCGGTGACCGCGGGCCTTCGCCTCCTGCGAAACCACAAGCTCCAGGCCTCAAGGCCAGCGATCCTGGTGTGATGTTCAATGCCATGCTTTCGCCGTTTGTTCATTACGGCATTCGAGGTGCCATCTGGTACCAGGGCGAATCCAACGCTGGACAGCCAACAGAGTACACCGAGTTGCTGCCGCTGATGATCGGATCGTGGCGTGAGGCGTGGGGCCAGGGAGATTTTCCGTTTGGAATCGTACAACTCGCCGCCTTCAAGGGTATCAGCGATAACCCGGTACAGGGCGGATGGGCAACTCTGCGTGAGGCTCAAGACTTCACCCACCGGGTGGTACGTAACACCGGGCTGGTGGTATTGACCGATGTCGGAGATGCCCGAGACATCCATCCGCGCAACAAGCAAGCGGTCGGGAACCGTCTCGGGGATTGGGCGCTGAATCGCTGTCACGGTCGGGACGATCTACCCGAGTCTGGCCCTTTCTTCCGCGCTCATGAGATCGACGGAGATTCGATCCTCCTTCAGTTCGATCATGTCGGAGCCGGATTGACCGGTCGTCGCGGCAAGAAGATCGATGGTTTTGCGATCCAGGGAGCCGATGGGAACTGGCGCTGGGCCGAGGTCGAGGTGGTCGGTCAGGATCGGCTCCGCATCAGCCATCCTGAAGCTTCGGCACCGACGGCGGCGCGCTATGCATGGCAGGACAATCCGGTGCGGGCAAACCTGGTTTCCAGCCATGGGTTGCCGGCGGCACCGTTCAAGACCGATTGAAGGGTACAATACCCTGTCCGATCTTGTTCGGGATCCGGATATGACTCCGGATCCCGCAAACCGGAATTCACCGGTGCGTGAGATCGAATGAGGAGGGAACCAATTGCTTCATTTCAAGACACTTCTGTTCGGTGGGCTGTTGATCATGTCGACTCTGAGTGGGACGAAGATTGCTGCTCAGAGCGCCACCATCGAGTTCGAAGCGGGTATTTCAGTTCCCATCAACAACCCGGTCAATTACTCCCGGCTTGAAGATGTCAATGGAGATGGAAATCTCGACATCATTGCTGTGGTGGGTGAGCCCGGTGTCGATTCCGCTCTCAACGTGTTGCTGGGGAATGGAAGCGGTTCCTTCGCAACTGCCATCGCCAGTCCGATTTCGGTCAATTTTCCATGGTCGATTGCGATCGCTGATTTCGACGAGGACGGTCTCGTCGATGCAGTTGTCTCCGACCTCATCAATTCTCAGTTCAGCTATCTGAGCGGAAACGGAGATGGCACCTTCACCATGGAGCCACGACTGATTCCTGGATGGGGTGGAGGGAATCCACAAATCCTCGCCATCGATGTGGATGAGGATGGGCACATCGATCTGGTTGCTCCAGATTTCTTCGGTTCACGGTTACTGGTGGCCTGGGGCACCGGTATCGATGATCCCATCGCTTCCTTCGATGGGCTCACCGCGATGGCGCTATCCGGTTTTCCCCTCAGTATCGATGTGGAAGATCTCGATGGCGATGGCGATCTCGATCTGTGCTGTGGCTTCAACACAGGAAGTGGAGGAGGAGTTGCCACTTGCCTCGCAACTGGCAATCGTACCTTCGGCGACGAGCAGAGACTGATTGGGGGCCTGGAGGGGTCACACTGGTCGGTCGATGCGGTGGATCTCGATGGAGGTTTACCGGAGATCGTCACCGTTGCGGAAGCAGATGGGTTTCTCGGCATCTATCCGCTACAGGCAGGAATTCCCCAGGATCCGACCCTGATTCCGGTGTCCACTTCCAGTCGACAAGTGGGCGTGGGAGACCTGGATCTCGACGGAATCCTCGACCTGGTGGTTCGCGATGCGACCACCGGCAACTTCCAGGTATTTCAGGGCTCGGGAGGACTGGGGTTCCAGACTGTGCTGGAGATTGACGGTCCCACTGCATTCCCAGCAGTGCAAATCGTCGATGTCGACGAAGACGGATTGCTCGACATCTTCGCAGCCGATTACAGCGCACTGACCGTCTCCTATTACCGTAACCTGACACAGGCTGGAGAAACCTTCATCCGTGCAGATGTCAACACCGATGGCTCCACTAATGTTGCCGATGTCATCTTTCTGCTGGCGTTTCTCTTCAGTGGGGGGGCTGTTCCCGGTTGCATGGATGCAGGCGATATCAACGACGATGGTTCGAACAACATCTCTGATGCCATCACACTGTTAGCCGTTCTCTTCAGCGGTGGAGGGCCGACTCCGGCGCCTGTCGGAAGTTGTGGTCTCGATCCGACCCAGGACAACCTCGATTGTCTGGACTCGGGTGAATCCTGCTTGTGAGGATCGGTACATCTAGACCAGAAGACGTAGCGGACGCTTTGCTACGGTCCTCCGACAGCCAGTAGTAGATCGAACTGCGCCTGGTTGTGGAAGATGATGGAGTTGAGCCAGCCGGTCCGAGCCTCGGTCAGATCTGCTTCTCTACCGAGCAGTTCATCGAGGAGAGCATCACCAGCCTGGTAGCGCAGCCGAACCAGAATCAACGTTTCCTCGCTGGCTTCCAGCTGGCGATTGGCAGAGGCCATCAAAGCACGTGAAGCGTTGAGTCGAGCAAGGCTCTCACGGATCTGTGCAGAGATCCTCAATTCCAGTTTTTTCATCGCCAGTTGAGTTTCTTCGAAGATGGCAATGGCTCTTCGATGGGAAGCCCCGGAATCGAACCCGAATTGCCAGCCGATGCCCACCTCGGCGGTCTCCTGGTCATTGAGATCACCCGCTTCTGCACCGAAACGACCAACCCCCGCTCTCGCACTGACGATGGGATGGCCCCATGCAGAAGAAGCACGGCTGAGAGAGCGAGAAGCGCGAACCTCCGCCCGGGCTGCCATGAGGTCGGGTCGCTGCTGAAGTCCGCGCTCGATCAACTCTTCGGCAGGGAGATCTTGCAATGGAAATCGCACCGGGCCAGGTACTGGATGGTTCCGCGCATGCGGACTCTGTGACATCAGGGTCGAATCAGGCACCAGAATCGAGCCTGATCCGTTTTCATCTGATAGCACGAGAAATTCCGAGAGCCGGACAGATGCGATCTGGGCATTTGCATGCGCGATGGTGAGATCGCTCTCGGCGGCAGCTTCTTTTGCTTGTGCGCCGAGTAGGTCTTCACGTAAACCATTACCTGCCTCGAGTCTGGCATTGGCGGTAGCGACGATCTGGTTACCGAAGTTCACTCTTCTCTCTGCGATATCGATCTCTCCATGCGAACGAACCAGGTCGTGATAAAGCTGTGCACCGTGATGAAGTGCCAGTTGCTCGATCGAGGAGTACTGTTGCTCGCTGGAGATGAGCTCCTCTTCGGCGGCAAGTCGGCGGTGCCAGTCTCCCCATGGATCCAGATCGAAACGTACTTCCAGACCGGTGAAGACGCTTTGCTTCGAAACATCGATGATGAGCCCATCGGTGCCCTGGGCAACTCCGTCGGTACGTGCGTAGTCGATTCTCGGACCGATGGTGGGAAGGAAGGCGGCATTGGCGATTTGCTGATTCGCTGCCGCTGCACGGGTGCGCTGTCGTGCCATCTGGATGGAAATGGCATTACTCTTCGACAGACCGAGAACCTCGGACAGAGAAATGGTGCGAGCGCCAGGAAACCGGTCGGTAGCGGCATCGGTTGCTTCGGTGGCCTCTTGTTCGACCGTTGGGTCATCGGTGCTCTCGTCGGGCTGCTCATAAGGTGTCTGCTGTGGGATCCACAGCGACAGGTCGCTGGAACGGATATTCGTCGACGAATCGGTGCTGCAAGAGCTCAGCAGCATCGAAATCAACGCGATGGCCAGCGATCGCAACATGAAATTCTCCAGTCGATTCTCGATGACGAACTCGCCGGTTGGTCTGCCCCGGGAATAGAAGGATTTCATGGAACTCAAGGGTTCGACCCAACCGCTATTACCCTGTCTCCGCGCTGGATCAGGCCTTTTCCGATCAGGATCACCTTCTCGTCGCCGTTCAATCCTTCGATGATCTCGACGGTTCCTCCATCGTCGAGACCGATCTTGATGGGGACAGCCACACAAACTCCATCGACCACGCAATACACATGGTAGTCACCCTTCGATCCCAGCAGCGCCTGCGCCGGTAAGGTCCAGGCATCTTTCCGTTCGATCAGGTCGAAGTTGACCGTGGCAAACATACCCGGGTAGATCTGTCCTTCCTTGTTCTCGAGAAGAATCTCGATCTTCATGGTACGAGTTCGGCGATCCAGATCTCGGGAGATGCGCGATACGACACCCTGGAATATCCGGTTTGGAAATGCACTGCAGGTGACTTCTGCTGCGTGCCCTTTGTCGATGTAGGGAATATCCGGCTCAGGGATTTGGACATAGATCCTCAAGCTGCTGAGATCCTTGATGGACACGATGGCGGTGTTCTTGGAGGAAGAGGCCGTGACCACAGCAGCACCCAGGTCCAGGTAGCGATCGGTGATGACTCCAGCGAAGGGAGCGCGGATACTCGCGTACCCTAGCATCGTCTTTGCATGGTCAACTCGCGCGTTGGTAACGGCGATGGCTGCCTCAGCGACGGCGACGAGACTTACCCTGGATTCCAAATCGGCCTGGGCGACCCCGATCTTGGCTTCGGCGGCTCCTGCTCGTGCCGTGGTGGAATCGAGCGCAGCATTGCGAACTTCAACCTCGCCTTCGGCCTGGAGATAGTCTCTATCTGCGGCTTCCAGTTGAGCATCGGTAGCAGCATCTTGTTGATGCAATCGACGAATCCGCTCGGTATGAATCTTTTGGGCAGTGAGTTCTGCCTGGGCCTTGCGCAGTTCTGCCTGCGCCTGAACGATTCCGACGGCTGCTTGTAGATGGGAGGCCGTCGCTGCCGCGAGTTGAGCGGTTCCACCATCAGCCTGGGCTTGCACGGCTCTGAGACTTGCCCTCGATTCGAGCAACTGTGCCTCTGCACGCCTCAACTCATCGGTCAGTTCCGGTGTATCGAGAACGGCGATGACCTGGCCCTTCTCGACTTGATCTCCGATGTCAACGGAGATCTGGTCGAGATATCCACTGGTCCTCGCGTAGATTATTGCTTCCTGTGCGGCAAGAATTTCGGCCGGTTTAGCGGGTAAACGGTAGACGAGGGTTTGCTGAACAGGATTGATCACTGTGACTCTCGGAATCTTGTCATTCGACTGTCCGAAACAAGCTGGTGTCCACCCGCCGATCACCAGCAACAAGATCAACAAGCTAGCGAACCCGGGAATCCCCCGTCGATGCACTTCTATTCCCTGAGACTGGATCTCCGATTTGTTGGTCATGGTGTCAATCCTTCCGTACTTTCGTCGCGCGCGAGTAAGTCACTGACCACGCGGGTTTTTGCCGATATGAGCTCATAGAGAATCGGAACGATGAAGAGTGAAAGTACCATCGCTCCCAGAACACCTCCGATGATGGCGCGAGCCAGAGGTGCGTTGGCTCCACCGCCGAACCCGATCGCCATGGGAAGCAGAGCGAGGCTCGCTGCCAGCGATGTCATCAGGATGGGTCGAAGCCGGGTGCGAGCCGCGGTCTGGATGGCGGCACGAGTTTCTTGTCCTTCGTCACGCAGTCGATTTGCGTAGTCGATCATCAAAACGCTGTATGCGACGACGATACCCGTCATCATGACGATGCCCATGAAGGACTGAATGTTGAGGTTTGTCCCCGTGAGATACAGCATCCATGCCACACCGGTGAACCCGAGTGGAACCGAGGCGAGGATGACGAGGGGATCCCTGAAGGAACGGAAAATCGCCACCATCACCAGGTAGACCAGCAGTGCAGCGACGAGCAACCCGAACGCGAACTGCCCGAAGGATTCCCGCGCTTGATGGATCTCACCTTTGATCTGCCACCGGTAGCCTTTATCCTGATACTTTTCCATCAGCGCCTGCATCCGGGGAGATTCTTCGAGGCGTTGCTCGATATCGCTGACAACGCTCCCGACATCTCTCCCGACCACGTTCGAGTAAATATTGGTGACCCGGGTGATGTTGACGTGGTTCACAACGGTCGGTCCTGTGGTTCGCTCGAATGTTGCGATGTTTCGCAGCAGTACTGGTTCGGTGGAATCTCCAGATCTGGGTCTGATCGGGATGTTCTCGAGCGTGGCAAATGAGTTGATCTCTCCCTCAGGATACTGAGCGCCGATGAAGTAGTGATTACGCTTTTTCTTGTCGATCCAGAATGATGGATTGAAGGTGACGCTGGAATTGGTTGCCGTGATGATGTTCTTCACTATTTCTTCAGGAGTGATTCCAAGATAGGCCGCCTTGACCCTGTCGATGACGATGTGAATGGAAGGATAGTCGAGGCGCTGGGCCACCCGAACATCGACTGCACCATCCACTTGTCGAACTTCATCAGAGATGGTGCGGGCGATCTCCTGGCCCACCTCGAGTTTGCTACCAGTGACCTGGATGTCGATCGGCGATGGCAATCCAAAGTTGAGTGCGGCAGTCAGGATTCCACCGGTATCGAAGGCGAACTCGATTCCCGGAAACCGATCCACCAGGCGTTCTCTCAGCAGAATGGAGTACTCGATGGAACTCCTCGATCGGTTTTCCTTCAGCTGCACGAGCATGAAGGCATCCATCGGACCGGTATTGGGGGTATAGGCGGCGGGCCAGTCCATCAGGACGCCGATATTGGAGATCAACATCTGGAGATCCGAAGTGGCCATCTCGTCGCGAGGATCCCACTGACCGATGACATCCTGGATCTCGTTCTCGACACTCTCGATCAACCGTTCAGTAGCCTCGATGCGAGTACCCGAAGGGGCTCTCACGAAGATGGTGAACTGACCTGAATCAGTGGCAGGGAAAAGTTCCTGGCCGATCTTGGTCGGTACACTGCTCCACGGGATTCCAGGAACCAGGCCCAGTGAAATCAGGAAGAAGATCAGTGTCGAGATCCCGACCAGCATCCTGCGCTGCAGAACCCGTTCGAGCAAAGCAGCATAGTTGCGACCGATGACCCGGAAGAAAGCCGGTTCGTGCTCGCCAGTTGCTGAATCTGCACCGGGCTTGGCCTTCAGGAATCGTGCGCAACACAAGGGCACGATGGTCAGAGCCACCAGGTAGGAGGCGCCCATCGCCAGGATCACGCTGATGGCCAGAGGGGTGAACAGGAACTTGGAGATGCCGCTCAGCAGCACGACCGGAAAGAACACCACCATGATGGTGATGGTGGCGACGAATATCGGACCGGCAACCTCGCTGGCGCCATCGTAGGCGGCGCGAACGGGTGTCTTTCCCATGCTCAGGTGTCGGGAGACATTTTCCAGTGTCACAATTGCCTGGTCGACGATCAGGCCGACCGCCAGCGCCAGTCCACCTAGTGTCATACTGTTGATGGTATTGCCGCTAAGATATAGCCCGATGAATGCAGCCAGTGCCGAGAGTGGTAGTGACAACAAGATGATCAACATCGATCGCACGCTACCGATGAAGAGCAGCACGATCAGCCCGGCAAGAAACGCGCCGATCAAACCCTCATGTTCGAGCGCGGAAATCGAGTTACGAACGAAGATCGACTGGTCCATCACCACCTCGAGCAGCACGTCGTCGGCTCCTTCGTACATGTCGACGACTCGTTGGCGGATCTGTGTCAACTTCGTACGGATCTCGTTGACGATCTCGATGGTGTTGGCGCCAGGTTGACGGTAGATCGGAATGTAGACCTGCCGCCGGCCATTGACCCTGACGACATTGGTCTGGATCGACTGGGTGTTCTCAGCCCGTGCGACATCTCTGAGGAATACCGGTTTTCCATCCTCGATCTTGATCAAGAGATCGTTCAGTTCGGAAATCTCATCGACCATCGCATTGGTCGTGATCATGTAATCGAGATCACCGAGTTTGGCGTTGCCGGTCGGAATGAAGACGTTTTGTTCCTGGATCGCCCGCACCACATCCATCGGAGATAACTGCCGCGCCTCCAGTTCCTCGCGGTCCAGGTATGCGAAGATGCGGCGGAGCACTCCACCGTAGACAGCAGGAGCGATGACCCCACGGATCGATTGCAATCGGTTCCTCAACTCGAAGTAAGCGACATCGTAGAGTTCTTGCTCCGACATCGTTTCCGACGAAACGCTGACCAGACACAGCGGTACCGAGGCTGTCGGGTCAAACGGCATCACCATCGGCGGAATCGTGCCAGGAGGAAGATAGAAGAGATCACTCATCGCATAACTGGTGACCTGTGACATCGCGCTTTCCATGCTGATGTCTTCGCGGAAGAAGTTCTTGACGATGGAGACACCCGTCATCGACTTTGCTTCCTGGTGAGAAATCCCCACCGACTGCCCGGTCCAACGTTGCATACGACTGCTGATGTCACCCTCGACCACCTCGGGTGGCATTCCGTTGTAGAAGGTCACGATCTGGACCGCGGGTGTCCTGAAGATCGGGAGCAGGTCAGAGGGAATACGAGTCAGGAAGATGGATCCCAGTGAAACAACTGCGAGGGCGAGAACGAGAATGAGGTAAGGATATCGAAGAGCCGATCGGACGAGCCACATTCTCGGATTGCTCCATTTCCGCCGGGTGTCGATGACACCGGGGGCTGGTGAATCAGGACCATCTGAACAGCGGCAAGATCACGGCGGGTGATGGCATCGGTCTCGAATTGTCAATCTGGATGACAAACTCACCCCCAACCCCTATGGCCGCAAGAGGGCGGGGACAAATTCACCGGGATTCGATTTGTCCGGGTGGTGCAGTTCGGCCCATCTGGAGGATTGTTGCCGTCAGGATTGCAGTCCGGGCAGGGTTCCAGTGCTGTCGCCGATTCGTTCGACCTGGGAACCCGCAGCGTGGGCCATCGACAGGAACAGGTTACACATCGGGGTGTCCTTGTCGGCGACAAGGTGGCGTCCGGGATCGATGAGGCCATTGCCACGACCTGCGATCAGTACCGGCAAGTTGTCATGGTTGTGTCGATTGCCGTCTCCGATGGCGGATCCGTGCACCACCACGGTCGAATCGAGCAGTGTCCCTTCGCCGTCTACCACCTCAGAGAGTCTCTTGACGAAAAATGCGAACTCCTCTGTTTGCCAGCGATTGATCTTTCGCACCCGTTCGATCTGGGATTCGTTGCCCTTGTGATGGGTGAGGGTGTGGTGACCTTCGGCAACATCGAGATGGGGATGGGCTCGGTTAGAGCCCTCGTTGGCCCACATGAAGGTGATCACGCGGGTCAGATCAAGTCGGAAGGCGATGATCATCAGTTCGTGCATCAATCGGATGTGTTCACTGATGTTCGACGGAGTTGGGGCAGAGAAATCCGGCAAGGTTTCATCTTGTTGCTGGATGTTATCCAGTTCTTCCAGCCGTTCGATGCGACGTTCGATATCACGAACTCCACCGAGATATTCATCCAGTTTGCGCCGATCTTCGAGTCCCAGTTCTCGTTCGAGACGTTTGGCATCTTCGAGAATGAAATCGATGATGCTGGAGCGGCGAGCAAGCCTCTGGAGACGAGCTGCTCGCGTCTCTCCTTTCTCACCCTGCAGGAACATTCTTTCAAAGACCCGACGTGGGTGAGTTTCGTGTGGAATTGGTCTGTCGGAACTCTGCCAGGAAATATTGGAGGAATAGGCGCACGAGTATCCGGAATCACAGTTGCCCGATTGCCGTCCGCCCTCGGTTCCCAGTTGCAGGGAGGGGAGAAGGGTGTGGGAGCCTGTGGCTGTAGCGATGATCTGATCGACCGAGACGCCGGCACGAATGTCACTGCCTGAGGTCTTGTATGGGTGTGCTCCGGTCAGAAAGCAGGCTGCCGATCGAGCGTGATCTCCTGGTCCATCTCCGAGGGCCCTGGCATTCTGGTGAGCCAGTCCGGAAATCACCAGGATGTCATCGCGGACTGAAGAGAGCGGTTCGAGAAGTGGCGAAGCGATCCAGTCCTTGCCGGTACCGCTCGGCGCCCATTGCGGTTGATGAACCCCGTTGGGAATGAACAAGAATGCTGACCGTAGCGGAGAGACGACCTCGGTCGTAGCCTCTGCCCATCGCGCCAGGGGGGTCATCGCCTCCAGCCACGGAAGGGCCATCGCGGTGCCGAGGCCGCGAAGAAAAGTACGTCTGTGCAATGGTCCAGGCATGAAAATGGCATTCCTTTCGTCTTTTCGATGGAACACCCACAATGGCGGTGGAACAAGTACCGATCAGGGTACCTTTCGCATACGGAACGCATCGAGGGATACGATTTCATCGATGAGATCGGAAATGGTGGGGTCGGCCCTGAGACGGGTTTCCAGACGCAACAAGGCACGGGCATCCGCGTCTGTGATCCCACGACCGAGGGCGTAGATGAGCAGGTTCTTCGCCAGCGAACGGGAAAAACCATCGGATCTGGTGATGAGAGAACGTAGGTCTTTTACCCCGAGGATGATCGACCCATCGGGCAGTTCACCCCGGTCGTCGACCTCTCCCTGACTGTATTCTCCTACCGCGTTAAAACGTTCGAGTGAGAATCCAAGCGCATCCATCCTGCGATGACATATCGAACAGGCGGGTTCTCGGCGGTGAATCTCGAGTTGCTCGCGCAGTGGCAGATCTGCTCCTGGTTCCCCCGGTTGTGGCAGGGTTCCGGCTCCTGGAGGAGGTGGAGGTGGCGGATCATCGAGCAGAACTTCCAGGATCCATTTGCCGCGCAGAACCGGGGAAGTCCTCTGTCGGGTGCTGGTCGTCAGCAGGATGCTGCCCTGAGAGAGCAGTCCGCCCCCTCTTGAATCTTCGATCTCGACCTTTCGAAACTTGTCTCCCTGCACCGGCGCAAGACCGTAATGTTGCGAGAGTCGTTGATTGACGAAAGTGTAGGAAGCATCGACCAGTTCCTGTATCGGTCGGCGGTTTCTGAGTACGTGATCGAAGAGTTCGATGGTTTCGGTTCGCATGTCCTTCAGCAGATTTTTGCCGATACCGGGAAAGATCTTCTGATCGGGTCCACGCTCCCCGAGATCCCTGATTCTTAACCACTGAGTAGCGAATTCTCTGGATAGTGATCGAGAACGAGAATCAACCAACAACCGGGCAGCATGTCTTCGGATTCCATCTATTTGATCGAGGTCGCCATGCTCTGCCGCTTCCATGAGTTCCATGTCGGGGGTTGTACCCCACAAGAAAAAAGAAAGTCGTGTTGCGATCTCGAAACCGTCGAGAGTTCTGATGCTGCCGGAAGTTACATCGGATGGATCGGGTTCTGTTCTCAGTAAAAACCGCGGAGAGACCATGGCGGCGACGAGAGATGCTCTCAGTAAAGACTCTGCTGAAGTCGGGTCCGTGGCCGCTCGTCGGGCAACCGATACCAGTTCGTCGACCTCTATCTCTTCGACCGGTCTTCTCCAGAAACGCGGAAGCCAATGTCGAATGCCTCTCGACAGTTTCTCGACAGGATTCCCTTCACCTTGCAGTGCCTTCTTCTGAAACCGAGTAGCTTCGAGACCTTCTTCTGGCCCCGAGATCTCGATGCTGATGAGCGCAGCGTTGCGATCCCTCTGTGCGGGGTCCGGATGTTCTGGTCGGTAGTAATCGTTGAAGAAGTTTGCGCTGACAAGATGGGATCCATGTTGGACCCGTGTTTCGATCACTCTTTTTCCAGGAGAACGCCGTGTTTCCGAAAATTCGGCGATTCCGACTCTTTGGTTGGCAACTTTGACTCCGAAGCGTACCGGTTCATCTCCGGCCTGTTGTCCCCAGCCCTCGATGACGATCTTGTAGGTTCCGGTTGCCGGAAAGAAATGCTGCGTGGACGCGCCCCCTCTGCTGGAGAAAAATGCATGGTCAGCAGCGACTCTTCCTTGTCCCGATATGGTCAAGTGATCGATCTCGTACCTCGTCGAAGGAACCTCGTCTCCTTGAGGCAAGATCACGGCTGAGAGGGCCACCTCTTCTGCAATTCGAAATAATCTCTCGACGATCATCGGAGACAGGGAGAGTGCTCCACCCTGGTTATCAAAACCGTCTGAAGACGGATCTGCAGGAAGGTGACGATTCACATCGATGTCGATGCCAGTGAGGTCTCGTAGTGTTTTGCGAAGTTCGCTGCGCGAAAGTCGACGCGCACCCACGGTTCCCGGATCCTCCGGTCTTGCCTCGAGCAACTGGCGTACCCAGTGCTGCAGGTTGGAGATGGCCTGTCCGCGGTCGCCTGGCGTCGGTGCTTTTTCTCCTTCAGGTGGCATTTCACCGCTATTGAGAACGAGCTGAATCTTCCGCCAGTCCTCCAGGTCTGCATCTGCCCCGTCTTCCAGTACGACTTCCAGATCGAGTCCTCCCTTGGGCTTGTCACCGGAGTGACAGCGGACGCAGTTTGACTCGATGACATCGTTGACCTGGGAAGGAAGGGGAGGCAGGTCTGCTGTGAAGGTTGCGGCGAGAAGGAGCGGGGCCAGCAAGGATTACCTCCCGCCAGAGTCGGTCGGTTCCAGCCGTGAGAGCCGATGCAGGTCTTCAGCGAACTTTGCCTTCAAACTCGAGTTCATCCAGATGGCCAGTAGGCCGGTGAGCGGCGGAAGATCACCTCCATCGGTCCAGATGATCCTGGTGCTTCCATCTGGGAGAACCTCCATGGTGATGGAACCTTGTGCGTTCTGAGTGTCACTCTCGATGGCGCCGTTGTACCAGATCCCGACATTTTCCTCGGCACGCGTGAGGGTCAGGATCCCGCGGCTACCCTGGCTCGACCATGAATAACTGTGCCCGACCGTGGCGGCTTCTCCCTCGATCTGGATGGAACGAACTCCGTAAACATCATCGTCCCAGCCGACCCATTCGTTCCATCGATTGAAGTTCGAGATCAAAGGCCACAATTCCTGAGCGGGCCGTGACGAAGTCGCGGAGGCCTCGACGTCCCATCTCGAGGGAAGAAAGATACCACTGACGATGATGACCAGGATGAGGAGTGCCACGGCTCCGCACCCGAACATGAGAAGTCTACGAAGCAGTTTCATCGATAGTGCCTTTCCCGAATCATTGCAGAATACAGGACAGCATCGGGGGAAACCAACCTCGAGGTTCTGCACTTGTCGAGGCCAAAGAGACCGATAGGCGCAGTCGTGTACTAACCGCTCGATTCGACCAGGTACGATGATCAGAACGTGTCCACGGTGGACCTGAGTGATCCCATCAGGGATCCTATCGTCAAGGTGGACAGATCACTTCCGGTCCGGTTACTTGAGAGGAAGATCTCGATGTTGAAAAAAGTGATCATCGGCATCATCGCTGTGATAGCGATCTTGTTGATCGTGGGATATTTGCTACCGCGGGATTTTTCCGTCTCGCGTTCAAACTTCATCAACGCGGATGCAAATGAGATTTACGCCAGTGTCGCTGACCTCAGAAGCTGGCCAGAATGGACACCCTGGAATCACGAGATGGATCCGACCCTGGAGTACCAGTACTCCGGCCCCGATGCGCAGGTCGGTTTCATCTCCTCCTGGACCAGCGAGAAATCAGGGTCAGGATCACTCGAAATAACCAGTGCCGAGGAAGGTCGTGGCATCGTCTATCTACTCTCCTTCGAGGGAGAGACTCCTGCCGATGGTGTGGTGCAGATCACGGCGATGAAGGGCGGGTGTGAGGTGCTCTGGAAGATGAGTGGAGCAGTTGAACCGCCACTGGGACCCTATTTTCTGTTGATGATCGATTCGCTGATCGGAGCAGACTTCGAGGCGAGCCTGGCTGGATTGAAAGAGCGCTGCGAATGAAGGAGTTCCGGTCCTTGCTGCTGCTGATCTTGCTTGTTGTATCCAGTTCGGTCTTTGCCCGGCAAGTGGAATCACCGCCGAACATCCTGTGGATCGTTTCCGATGATCAGAGAGCCGATACCATCACCGCTCTCGGGAATGATGCCATCCAGACACCCTCTCTCGATCGACTGGTACGGATGGGGACCAGTTTTTCCCGGGCCTATTGTATGGGTTCCACCAGCGGAGCAGTTTGCGCTCCCAGTCGATACATGTTGATGACGGGTCGTTCTCTGCATCGGTTACCGGGCAATGTTTTCGATATTCCCGTTGACGAGGTCACTCTCCCGCAACAGTTGAGAAAGGCGGGTTGGGATACCTTCTTCTCCGGTAAGTGGCACAACGGGAAATCTGCCTTTCATCGGTCTTTCAGCGCCGGTGGAGAGATCTTCCTGGGAGGTATGGGAAGCCATACCGATCTTCGAGTTCACGATTACGATCCCGAAGGAGAGTACGCGAATGATAAGCGGCATCGATTGCCTCATTTTTCATCCACTGCCTTCACCGATGCCGCGATAGATTTCCTGAACACGAAAGGTCAGGAAAAATCGAAAGGCTCCCCCTTTCTCGCCTGTGTTTTCTTCACTGCTCCTCATGATCCACGAACTCCTCCTCAGGAGTTCAAGGCGATGTATCCCCCGGAACAATTGCCACTACCTGCCAACTTTCTTCCCGAACATCCTTTCGACAATGGAGAGATGAAGATCCGTGACGAAAAGCTAGCTCCCTGGCCGCGTACACCGGAAGTGGTCAAGGAACATCTCGCGGATTACTACGGCATGATCAGCCAACTGGATTCTCAGGTCGGAAGATTACTGGAAGCGCTGCAGAAAAACGGTCTTTGGGACACCACTATCGTGATCTTCACTTCCGATCACGGGCTGGCGGTGGGAAGTCACGGTCTGCTGGGCAAGCAGAACCTCTACGAGCATTCGATCCGGGTACCGCTGGTGATGACCGGGCCTGGAATCGCTCCCGGTCGAAGCTGCGATCTTCCGGTCTATCTTCATGATCTCGTTCCGACCATCTGCGGCTGGGCAGGGATTGCCGCTCCACCCGCATCGGAAGGCTCGAGCCTGGTTCCTACCTTGAGAGATCTTCAGCCGGACAACTGGCGCGAGGGCATCTACAGCGCCTACAAGAACACCCAGCGAGCGTTGCGGGTTGGCCGCTGGAAGGTGATCCGGTATCCCGCCATCGACAGGACCCAGTTATTTGACCTCGAGGCCGATCCAGATGAGATGGTCGATCTTTCAGGAACTCCGGACCATGCACAGACCCTCGCGCAGATGCTCTCCCATCTGCGGAAGTTCAGGATCGAGGCAGCAGATCCTTTGGTGAAAACCACTGACTCCCGTTGATATTTTCGAGGTACCGGGCACCATCAGTGGTTGCTTCACAACCGGAAGGTGGCCCCGTTGCTGGTGATCGATCTTGAAAAAAATGCTTCTCGTCTGGCGCGTCGCGGTCATCCATGGCTCTACAAGGATGATCTGAAAGCCGCCGACCTCGTCGATCCGGTCTTTTCTCCCGGCACCATCGTCAGGGTTCGAGATCATGAAGGTAGGGATCTGGGTCTGGCCTGCGCCAGCATACGGTCGAAGATTGCGCTTCGTATGTGTGGATCCTGGCCCGGCGATGAGGTGCCCTCTCTTGATGAGTTTCTGGCGAACAGGATCGGTCGGGCGATCTCTCTTCGCGAAGGTCTGATCGGTGAGCGTACAGGAGTACGTCTCGTTCACGGGGAAGCGGACCATATTCCTGGACTGGTTGTAGACCGGTACGACGACGTTCTTGTCGTGCAAGCGACCACGGCTCTCATCGATACATCGTTACCTCTGGTCGCCAGCATTCTCGGTGAGTTGATCAAGACCAGGATGATCCTGGCACGTAATGATCTGTCGATACGGAGACTTGAACGACTGCCCCAAGAAGTGGTTCTCCTCGCCGGCGAGCCGGTGGAGCGTGTTTCCATCCTGGAGCACGGGGTTACCCACCTCGTCAGACCTTATGCGGGCCAGAAGACCGGCATGTATCTCGATCAAAGACCGGCACGCAAGCGAGTCCAGGAACTTGCGTCGGGAGCGAGGGTTCTGGATCTCTTCAGTTACCAGGGGGCGTTCTCGATGGCAGCACTGTCGGGGGGGGCTGCTTCGGTCACGATGGTCGACCAGTCGATTTCTGCACTGGAACTTGGACTCGAGACTGCCAGGGAAAATGGATTTTCGGAACCTGAATTGATCCAGGGCAACGCCTTCGACGTGGTGAGAGATTTGAGAAACCGCGCACAGCAATACGATCTTGTGATTCTCGATCCACCTGCGTTTTGCAAGAACCGCAAGGAAGTAGAAGGGGGAATCCGGGGTTATCGGGATCTCAATCGCGCCAGCCTTCGACTTCTTGCTCCTGATGGGCGCCTGCTGACCTGCTCGTGTAGCCATCATCTGAAGCCAGAGATGTTCGAAAATGTCATCCGCCAATCAGCTCTCGATTTGCCATTCAGGGTCATCGTCGAGGACCGATTCGGCAGCGGAGAGGACCACCCTGTACTCGTTCGTGTTCCGGAGACGGAATACCTCAAAGTGCGCCAACTGAGGCGCTGGGACTGAAGAACAAACAGGGCTACCATGGGGACGATGCAATGTGCTTCCATTTGAAGCGTTGCAACTACCGAGGCGGGAATGAAATTCGCTGAAAGGCGGGGCCTGCCATGATCGAGAGAACCCGGATCATCGGACGTTCTCGCAGCGCAGATCTCGTGATCCATTCCTCGAGAGTATCACGACGACATTGCTCCGTTATCCCGTCCGGGGATGGGTATGTAGTGCAGGACCATGAATCTCGAAACGGGATCTGGTTCGAGGGAAGACGCGTCAAGAGCGCGTATCTACGACCCGGGGATCGATTTGTTGTAGCCGAATATCAGGTTCGAATCGCTCGAGACGGTTCACTCCTTCTCGAGGGAGAAGTGGATCCGAAGAAGGTGCTTCTTCGCAACAAGGTGCGTGTCGGTCTTCCTGCTCTGTTGGCACTGCTGGTGGTATTCGGTCTCGCCGCTGTGGTATTCAAGTCCGATGCACAGAAATCCGATGGGGATGCTGTTTCGTCTGAGGGCACCATTCTCGATGAGATCACTCCCTGGACGCCAAATCCGCAAGCGAATCAAGAAGTAGAGAAACCCGGGGATCCAATTGCAGATGAAGAAGCGCCGGTTCAAAACGTGGGTGAGTCTTCTGAATCACTGTTGCTTCCGGATGTCGGTTTTTCACAGCGATCATGGACCACACCTTCCGGACGGAAATGGACCCTTGAAGAACTACTGGCCCTCGCCGAAGCAATCGAGGCCACTGAGCAAGGCGGGTCGGTGATCTCAGAGACAGATGGGGAAGAGGTAATCATTCCCGCGCTCGATCCTGCAGAGATCATCATTCCGCCGACTCCGAACCCCTGGGTGGAGGTCGCACGGTTGCGAAGGGAAGGAAAGGTGCGTCGGCGCAGAGCGCGTTTCCCGGCCCCGGAGTATTCTGGGGGAGACACAACGACCACTGAGGTGGTTCCTGCACTAAGCGTGAGTGAACTGCTGGAGTTGGGTCGTGAGGCACTTTCTTCTTATCATGTTCCGGCAGAGGTGATACCCAATCTGGCCGTTGCTCTTCATTCACTTCGTGATCTCAGGAACGAGGAGGCGTGGGGTGCTCTCGATACTCTGCGAAGAGAATCGAGAGATCTGCTGAGACAAGTTGCCAGCAGGGCGAGGCAGATCGGTCACAAGTACGGCCATCTCGATCGGAATCCAGATGTCCCACTGGCCCCTCAGGAGCGAAGGGAAGCAGAACTGGCCCTCAATCTGCTGGTTTTGATCCAGGAACAGATGGAAGTTTTGCTCGAGGCCCGAGATGCTGCATTCGAAGTGCTGGCCAACCCTGAAGACCCTGAAATGCTGTCATTTGCCCTTTCCGCGGCTCTGGAGGACGATGACGACGAACTCCTGGACACCGTTCTGGCTCTGGGGGTGGCCCACAAAGCGGAGGAACTGCTTCCGGTGCTGATTAAAGGATTGAAAGTTCCCTCCGCAACCAGGAAATTGAAGGTAAGAGCAGCTCTCAAGCAGATCACGGGCGAGAGTTTTCGTTCGGTTTCTGAGTGGGAGAGGTGGTTGAGTACAAGAGAAGGGAGTTCGTGATGATCTCCAATTTGAAGAAATTCAGGATCGCGTTGGGCGCCCTGGCGTTTCTCGTGGTCGTTTCCATCACCTCCACGGCCTCGGTGGCGGATGATCGTCCCATTACACCTCGTTCGATTCCGAAATTCGGCGGAACCGAGGTGGCCCAACGAGTCGAAACGATGTTTTCGGGTATCCGTTGGCATGGTGATTTCGAAGAAGCGATGGCCAGAGCAGCAGAGGAGGGCAAGCCTCTCTTCTGGTTGCAGGTCGTCGGGAAACTCGATGGCGGGTTGTGAAGCGCTGGGCACTCCTTGAGGGCCGTGACGCTCTCTGAACCAAAAGTGATCGAGAAGCTCAGCAAGAACTTCGTCTGTGGTTGGCGTAACATCCAGGGTGTCGAGACCTATGCGGGCAAATCGCATGATCATGCCGTCGCTAGCGCGGCACTCCATACTTCCAATGGTGCAGGGGGCCGCAACATTCAGTTGCTCTTCGTCGCGCCCTCTGGAAATGTTCTGCACTGTCTTCCGGGCTACTGGGATCCGGATGGGTTTGTTTCGGAGGTGGATTTCGTCCTCGAACTGGCAAAGTTGGAATCGTCTGACCTTTCCATGCTGGAGAAACGGGATCAGTTCCAACTCGCTCATCTGAACCATGCCGCAAATCACAGTGAGCAGGTGGTCAAGGATTCTTCCCTTCAGGGATTTGACAAGATGAGGGAAGAGAAGACCGAAGGCAGTGATTTCCGACGCAAGACCGATGGCTCGGTGATGCGTACCGTCGATCAGGTGATGCACGAGCGAATGGCACGTAGGCCACTCCTGAACATGAGTCGTTTCGATATCGAGAATGTCGTCGACTACGGCACCCGCTTCTATGACAAGTACGGAGATGGTTGCTGTGATCTCGAGAAGGGGAAGCCCTCGATGCCCAAGGGCAAGAAGATGGAACCGAAGAAGCCGTATCCGGGTTGGAAGAAGTACTGATTTCGGG
>CAWLAN010000042.1:0-20130 GCA_963854815.1 Planctomycetes bacterium UBA1146 | reverse complement strand
TCGGGGTGCGGTTGTGCCGGGGGTGGCCCTGAAGCGAATAACCAACTGAGCAGATGGACCGCATCCTGCAACTGTAACTGGCCATCATCGTTCAGATCGGCGGCTTCCTGGCACGGGATGACGGGGCTTCCCGGGATGAACATCCACATCAGCATAGTGACGGCATCGCCGATTCCGACGATGGTGTTTCTGTCGACATCTCCTCGCTGAAAGTAGATGGTCGCCTGGAATGCCATCGGGACGAAGAACTCCTGATTTTCGATGATGAGGGTCAGATCGTGAGGGCCCGGATTCAGCGCCGGCATCACGGCGGTGATGATGCCAGCGAGAGGTGCCACTGCAGGAAACTCGTTTCCCTCGATCCGAAAACTGACCTCGGCACCTGTTTGCCACCCGTCACCGTGAATCTGTACGGGAGTTCCTCCCGACTGAGCGATCAACTGGGGAACGATAGCCTCGACGGTGATGGAGAGCGGGCCGGGTACTGTGGAGATTCCGGTTACCGATGGGAGCAGCACTCCCTGGTCCTCGAAGATGATCTGCTGTTCTCCCGCAGTAGAGGCGCTGCCATCTTGATCGAAATCATTGGCCAGCAGTAATGCATCCTGGCCTGGATCTCCGATCAGTAACCCTCCAGCAGGAGATGAGAACAGCACCATCGGACCCACGACCAGGGAAGAGGATGCGGTCGGATCGATGAAAACCTGAACCTCATCGCTGCTGTCGATGACTCCATCGCCATCTTTGTCATGCAGCATCAAGACCGTACCGTTTTCCTCGTCAGCGAGATAGAAGCACCCGTTATCAGCCGTGACGAGCGCATCGACGGTAGAAATCCCGTAACTGCTCGGGTTGGTGAACCAGGGTTGTACTTCGATGGCACCCTGAGCGACCCCATCTCCATCGATGTCCTGGCAGGAGTAGACGAATCCGGAGGCGCCATCGCCGACCAGTACCGAGCCATCCACACCGATACAGACCGCGGTGGGGGTGAAGTTCACTAGCTGGGGGTTGCCAATTATCTGCAACCAGATGATGGCTTCTGCGGATTCGTCCATGTCTCCATCTCCGTCAAGATCCTGGAGACGCAGCACGTGACGTTTGGTAGTACTTCGATCACAGATATAGATGGCACCCGAAAGATCGATGGCCATCGAGGAAGGAACGGTGAGGTCGGGTCCCAGTGCTTCATCGTCATAGATCACCCGGACTTCGTCCGGTCCGGTGGCGAAACCATCTCCATCGATATCTTTGAGGGAGATGAGGGAATCGATGGTCCCGCTATCGAGCAGCAATAGATCGTCCTGGCGCGCGATGAGGGCTGAAGGAACCGAGAGATCGGGGCCCACCGCACTGTCGTCATAGAAGATCTGTGATTCACCGGGCCCATCGTATCTGCCGTCCGAATCGAGATCCTGGAGCCAGACAACATGATCACGAGTCGAATCCACGACCATCAACGATGGTGACCCTGCTAGTCCACAGACGCACAGCAGCAATGCTGTCACCAGGCCGTGCAAGAACAACAAGATCGTCAGTACCGATACACTTTCTTCATGGTGGATCAAAGGACCCCCCCCTCTCCGGCGCCCATCGCCGCAAGAGCATCCCTCGCAAGAAGAGCGCCAACTCTCGTGGGAGCAGGATTCATTCGAGGAGCCCGATGCCAACACTTCAGGGCAGGAAATCAGGCTTCAGGAGTGGCCACCGGACGACCGGGGTCCGTTTTTTTCGGAGTCCGTTAGAATAATTGTTGCAGTGGCGCGTCTATTCCCCTGACAGGGGTGCGTGGGGTGCTCCTTCCAGGAAGGAGGAAAGATCATGAAAGTTACTTTCCTGACGTTACTGGGGGGGTTGTTGCTGCTGGCGAGCTCCGGATGTAACAACCACTGCGGTGCAGGTTGCTCCAACGAACCATACGTTAGCGCGAGTTCCTTTGATTTCATCTACGAGGGTGACTTCTACAACTACACCGCCTCGGAGAGCTACTTCTGGTCGACGTCGCTCTCGGACGCCTTCGTCTCCTTCGAGGGGATCGGTTTCTACGGGTCGGTCAGAATCAGGATCTTCGACATGTTCAACTACTTGATCTTCGATGAGACCTTCATCGGCAACGGAGGCACTCTGCGAGCCAAGTTGATCTCCGATTTCGGATTCTCGGGTTTGTGGGAGGTACAGATCGATAGTTTTCAAGTCGATGGATTTGTCAGCATCATCCTCGACTAGTCGAAAACGATAAAAGAGAGTCGTTACCGCCTGCCAGAGCGTTGTCGCTGTGGCGGGCGGTTCTCTTTCGATCCAGAGAGCATCAGATCGATCTCTCTGGCCGAGAGTTGCCGGTACTTGCCCGGGGCAAGATCGCCCAGTTCCAGTCCACCGACGGAGATGCGCTTGAGATAGGTCACCTTGATGCCCTTGCCGGAGAACATGCGGCGAATCTGTCGCTTCAGGCCCTCCTGGACCTGGATGTGGATGGTGGCCGTACCATCGCGCTTGCGGCGCAGACGATTGAGTATCGCCGGGGAGGTCTTCTTACCAACATCGGGAAGGAACACACCCTTGCGCAGTGCGGACAGTTCACGTTCGCCCGGCACACGGGAAAGAACAACGTAATATTCCTTGGTACAGCGATAGCGTGGATGGGTGATCTCATGCAGCAGATCGCCATCGTTGGTGAAGATCAACAAGCCTTCGGTGTCGAGATCGAGACGTCCGGCCGGGAGAACTCCGGCATCGATGAGTCGCTTCGGAAGCATGTCCATCACCGTGAGCCGACCATGGGTGTCGTGAGTGCTCGAGATGGTCCCAGCGGTCTTGTGAAACATCACCGTCATCGGCCGGGGCGGAGTCACCTTGTGGCCGTGAAGAACCACCTTGTCGCGACCCGCCACGATGCTGTCACCGAGTTTGGCGGTCTTGCCGTTGACCATCACCAGGCCCTGCTCGATGAGAAGTTCCGCTTTTCTACGAGAGCCATGCCCGCAGCGAGCGAGATACTTCTGGAGTCTTTCCTTTGGAGATGTCATGGCAGTGGGGAGGAACCCTAGGAACCTTCCTTCTCGGCCCGGGCGCGAAACTCCGGCCCACACATCTGACCGATCTCATTGAGCACGCCCTCGATATCTTCTTCATTCCCGGAGGCTCGAGCTTCTCTCAGTTCCTCCAGTGATTCCAAATAGATCTCTTCGATGATGGTCAACAGATTGGCAATTTCCCCGTCGATCCTGCCCAGAATCTCCGCTGGAAGCAGATCTCCACCCATCTCTTCGCGCAGACGTCGCAATTGCCTGATCCCGATGGAGCTCTTGCCGTCGCGCAAGTAGCCACGCGCATCCGTGATGGTGATCTGGATGCGATTGTTCATGTTCTTGATCTCTTCAGCACTGAAGGTGGGGACCACTGGCGTATCGGTCGCGCCGGTACCATCTATCCCACCCGCCGAAGATCCGGATGCGACCGTCTGGTTGTCGGTGAGGACAGGTGCGGGTGGATCTTCTTTCTGAAACTGGATGATGATGTAAAAGACGATGATGATGGCCAGCACTCCGCTGGCGAGAAATACCGAAGATTGGACCGGCTTGCGCTGGAAATCGATTCCCAGTCCAGCACCACGCCGGGCTCTTCTTGCGACCCGTGCCGAGATGCCACCACCCTTCTGAGCGGTTCTGGGGGCGGCACCGGAGGGAGTACCTTCGCGCACTACCGTCGATTTCTGGGAGGCACGCTGATCGATGGTGTTTTCGATTCGAGTTGCCAGAGTGGCGTCGATGGCGCCCTGGGCTGCGGCCCAATCGCCGAAACGAGCCCCGGAACTCTCGCCACGATAGTGCTGGATGAAGAGAATTGCTTCCTCGCGAGTCCATACGCCATTCTGGATCGCGAACTTGCAGAACAGTTCATCTCTGGAGGTAGCCATGCTGCAATGCTGGATCAGATCCTCACGCCGGTCAAGGTGGGGCACCTTTACATCCAGTGCTCCAGCACCGATCCTCGAATCGCGGAAGGAACTCGTTGTCACAGCCTGACACCACCATCTATGGCGTCGTCGTGGGCACTGCCGGTCACATCGATCACGGCAAGTCCTCGCTGGTACGCCGATTGACCGGAATCGACCCCGATCGACTCCCTGAGGAGAAAGCGCGCGGTCTCACCATCGATCTGGGTTTCGCTCCGATGACGCTCGCCGATGGAGAACTGGTTGGCATCATCGATGTCCCGGGTCACGAGAAGTTCATCCGCAACATGGTGGCGGGCGCCTCTGGTATCGACATCGTCATACTGGTGGTCGCCGCGGATGATTCAGTGATGCCACAAACACGCGAGCACCTCGACATCATGACGATCCTGGGAGTGAGGAAGGGGATGATCGCCATCAACAAGATCGATCTGGTCGATGCGGGGATGATCGAACTGGTCGAGGAAGAGGTACGAGAGACGGTTCAGGGGACCTTTCTTGCCGATGCCCCGATGCTGCGAGTCAGCGCCGAGACGGGAGAAGGGATCGATGCCCTGCGCGACCAGGTGCAGGCGATGGTGCGAGAACTGCCGGCGAGGGATGAAACAGGCGTGTTCCGGCTTCCCATCCAACGTGTTTTCTCATCGAAAGGGCACGGCACCGTCATTACCGGGGTGCCGATGAGTGGTGCCGTCGAGATCGAAGATCGCCTGGAGATTCTGCCCGGTGCAGCGACAGGTCGGGTACGGGGTCTGCAGGCGTATCGTGTTCCGGTCGAACGAGCTCGAGCAGGACATTCCACTGCCATCAATCTCGCCGATATCGACTACCGCGAGATCGAGCGGGGAATGGTCGCCGCTACGCCTGGTTACTTCCGGGCCACAGAGATGATCGAGGTGAGCCTGCGTGCCCTCGATGGGATTTCTACACCACTGATGCACCGCATGCCGGTGCGGTTTCTACAGGGCACGATGGAAGCGGTCGGCCGTCTCTATCTGCTCGACTGTACGACCCTGGCAGCCGGGGGAGAGGCACTGGCACAGATCCGTCTCGAACAGCCGGTGGTAGTCGCTCCCGGCGATCGATTCGTTCTCCGTCGGACATCTCCGATGGTGACCCTCGGCGGTGGCGAGGTGCTCGACCAATCGCGCTGGCGTCTCAAGGCTGGCAAGGATTTCGTTGTCTCCTCGGTACGTCGCAAGATGGATGCTCTCGGTAGTCCCGAGGCATTTCTGCTCAGCATCATGCAGGATGAGGAACTGGAGATTCACGAGGTCGCTGATCTGGCGCGCAGGGCAGCGATGACTCGAGAAGAGATCGAGACGCATCTGCAATCACTTCAGAAAAGAGATGAGATTCGCACCATCTCGGATGGGAAATGGGTTGCCAGGAGTGGTCTCGCGAGAGGTGGCGATCGCATCATCGATGCTCTCGAGCATGCTTACCGGGAAGATCCATATCGAATCTCCGTCAAGTTGCTCGAGATCCGTGATCGCACTCACCTCACCGATCGGTTTCTGGAATCGGTCGTCGAGCAACTGGAGAGTAACCAGCAGATCGAGCGAATCCGCGGTGGCCGCGTCATGCTTCCGGGCTGGGAACCCGATCTTCCCGAGCAAGAGAAGAAGGTATTACAGGGATTTCGCGGTCATCTGGCAGAGCATCTGTTCGAGCCGGCACGCCATGAAGATCTTGCTGGCCCCCTCGGTACCGATGTTGCGACGCTGGAGAAGATGCAGGCGCTCCTCATCGATCGCGGCGAGGTGGTTCGTATCGCCACCGATGTGGCGTTGCTGGCCGAAGCGATCCCGCAGGCGGCGCAGATACTCGCGGTGCTGTTCGAGAAGGAGGGCGCCTTCACCGCTTCGCAGGCCAGAGACGCGCTGGGCACGACGCGCAAGTTTGCCATTCCTCTACTGGAGCATCTCGATAAGAGCGGCTGGACGCGCCGTAACGGTGATCGCCGTGAGATCCGGCCCGAGAAACTGGAAGAGTTGTCCTGATCTGGAGCCCCGGTGGGGTGCACAACTATTCGGGGTGTTTGGTGCTCTTCTTCGAGACAACCAGCGCCAGCAGCACGCCCAGCACCAAACCCACTGGGGGCCCGATATACAGCCCGTAGAGGAACCCGACGAACCCCCCCTCCGCGGCTCCATACGAGTTCGGATCGTCGTACGAATACTCGACGATGAGCATCCCGATCACGGGACCGGCAACGAGCCCGACCAGACCCATCGGCAGCACGATCAGTAGCAAGCGCCTCATTCTCGACTCCCTCTGTGCGGTTCAGTGCTGCGAGACGATGTCGGCATTGATGCCGTCTCCACCTTCGGAGCCATCGGCGCCGAAGCACAGTATTGTGAAACGGGTGGCACTACTTCGTAACAGGTACTGGTTGCCCCATGGATCGACATCGGGAACCGGAAAGCGACCTTCGCCCATCAATTCGGACAGGCTCCTGGGCCAGTGCCCCTCGTCGAGAAAGTAGAGCTGAGCGGCAGCACCGATCCCCGCCATGTCGGAGGTGACTCGCTGTCGTGGATCGATGCGTGAACTTTGAGACCGCTGAGGAGCTCCTATCTGAGCAATCCTCACTTCATCGTCGAGGATGCGCATCGAAGCGCCGTACGCGCCGCCACCATTTTCGACCAGAAACTCCACCGAGTTCGAGCCACGTTGGAGGGAAGCACGCACCAGATGACGCATCGGGTCGACACCTTGCTGGGCGAAGTCCTCGACCAGAATCTGGTTTCCCACCTTGACGATGCAACCGTCATCGGAACCGACGGCGATGGTCACTTCGCGGTCGTCGGGGCTATAGAGCACGCATTGGAGAACGACAACACAGTTCTCATTGAGGCCGTGCTCGGAGCCATACTTCTGCAGATCCACGATACCGGATTCCGCTGCCAGCACCTCGCGCATGATCGGCCGTTCGGACGATGGCATCGCCAGGATCTTCCGCAATCCGTTCTCGCCGTGTCCTGGGAACGGATCGGTGGCACTCCACTTCATCACCCACTGGCCCGGCAGCAGCCGGGTGATCTGCGCCGAGTGAGAGCCAAAGGCCTTCATGCCGGAGTTTCGCAGCATGTCGGCGATGAGGTCTCCTGCATCTTGACGCGGAAGCGCACGCAGGGCGACGACCCGTTGCCAGGGGTCTGCATCGGCGTTCGTCGCCATCGAGACCAGTCGCTCATGGATTTTTTCATCGTTTCCGCAACCGAGCCCCTCGATCATCCGGCAGGCGGTGAGTTGCACCAGTCTGGCTGGATCGTGGATTCCCCAGCGGGCCAGAGTTCGGCTGGTTGTACTGTCGAGGGTGCTCGCCAGCAGCATCACAGCGCGCTGGTTGGGTTGACGTGCTTGCCACTCGGCGTGAAGTGCGATCTCGTCGCCGCCGTAACTCTCCAGCCACAGGCGAGCCACCTCTACCGGCGGGGTGTACTTGCCGTCTCCATCGGCGTCGACGAATACTGGATTGGTGACAGCGATGGGTAGGATCGGGCGCTTGTTTCCGGGAACGATCGGGTCAAGGCTGTCATCCCCTTCCACTCGAAGAGAGATCCAACCGTCGGTACGAATGGGAATTTTACGCGAATCGATGAGGCGAACGATCTCTCGACTTTGCGCAACCGGAATCGTCTCGACGATGTCTCCATCGACGATCACCAGAACCCGATCCACATCGATCCAATCTGCTGCTTGCACCTTCGTTTTCAGAACAACCGCGGCGTGTTTCGCCGTCACCATGGAGCCCATAGAGGCACCGTCGACGGTGAAGGTGACGAAGGGTCCGAAGGTGGTGAAGATCTGCCCCTTCTTGACGGTGTCACACACTTCCTGAGCTGTAATCTCGGCCGGGAGATCACTCGATGATGGGAAGTAGTTCCGGGGCCAGCCGGCCAGATTCGATGAGACGGTGTGGCTATCGGAGTTTCCCACCGCGGTGATGCGGGCGCCGTGATTGAGCAAGTTGTGCCAGTCTTGCAGTACCCAGTGACGGCTCGATCCGACCTGCTTGTCGGTGCTGTCAGCGTCGTAGTAACCCCAGCCGGCATTTTCATTGAAGATCTCGACGCTGTCGAAGTCGACCGACCAGTTCTTCTCCACCGACTGTCCCGTGAGTGGGTCGAGACCGGCGACCCGGAAGTAATCGATACCGTCCCAGCGAGGATGGTTGACCTGGATCACCGGTACGATTCCGGAACTGTCGCCGTTGGCCCGAACAGCCCTGAACAGCGCGGGTCCGTCACTTGCGTTGCGGTCCAGAACATCGGCCCACGGCACCAGGGGAAATGCGTTGAAGTGGCCCAGTGGAACGGAGATCTCGTTGCCGACGATTCCCTGGAACTGATCCTGGGCACCGAGTTGGGAGATGATGTCAGTGTAGTCGGTGTGGACGTTGTGGTCGGTAGCGACACCCACTTCCAGGGCTTCGCTGGCGATGCTGATGATGCGTTCGGGCATGTTGCTGTCACCGTGGCCCGAATGGGTCAGGGTGTGGAGGTGGTAATCAGCCGCAGCCCAGCCACGAGTATCGACCTGGTGTTCGAGCGAGAAAGTGACCGAGATGGTCTGATCGTTTTCGATGGTGATCTGATGCTTCTGGATGCTCCACTCGGGTCCGCGGCTGGCATATATCTGCCAGGTTCCCAACGGCATGGTGATGGAGCCGGCTCCGGAGAGGGTGCAGATCACGTCGGCGCGGATGGCGAGATCTTGCGGATTCGCGTTGCGGTTCGAGAACAGTTTCGGTGTGGTTCCATCGGCGTTGCGGAAGGTGAGTCGGCCGGGAACAGTGTTCCCTTGCTGATCCTCGATGCGATAGGAGAGAATTCCTCGATCTCCTTCTCCACCCACAGGGTCGACCACGTCGAGTGGAGATATCGCCATCGAAAGGAGACAGCTACACAGCAGTGTCAGAGGCATCATTTCATCACCTTTCCATGACTCAGTTTTCACCCAACCAGGGGATGGTAACCGCAGTGGAGGGGACCGAAACCCCTCAGCAGCGGTAGACGTGCAGGTCAGGATGCTCGTGGAGCATCGAGGCGGGAATCTGTGGATCGTGTGGTCCAGCCAGACACCGATCGAGGATCTGCGCTTTCTCCTGCTGTGGAACCAGCAGGTAGATCCGTTCGGCTCGCTGTAACTGATCGAGGCCGATGGTGATGGCCCGCAATTTCTCGTGTTCGGCTTCGGGAAAGTTATCGTGGATGGTCATCGGGTTCAGATCGACGACATGATAACCCGATCGAGGTGCGTCGCAGGGTTCGTTGAAAGCGATGTGTCCGTTGGAACCGAGTCCCAGAAGGACAGCACGTGGAGGTCCGATTTCATCGAAGAGAGTATCGAGTCGGTTTGCTTCCGCCTCGGGATCTGTTGTCGCATCGATGGAGTGGATTCGATCAGGGGAGATCTCGAGCGGTTCGAAGACCTGCCGATGAAGAGATTCCCGAAAACTCTCTACCCCCGAAGGGGGGGAGATGTACTCGTCCAGTTGCAGGTACCGCAACTGTTGCCACAATCGGGTCGAAACCGGATCATCCTCGACCAGCCGGTACAGCAGCTCAGGAGACCGGCCGGTGGGGATACAGACCAGATCCTCCGGTCGGAGATGATCGAGCAGATCTCGACATAATCTGTCAGCGAGGGCTGCCGGATCAGATTCTCGGATGGTGGTGATGCGACCCAACGGTTTCTCCGGTAACCTTCCAGGATCCTGATCGAGAAATGAGGATCCGAGGGGGGAGCCTAGAGGATCGGTCGCAGAGGGCCAAGGGGGAGGATCGAAGGATTTCGGTGGGGGTTCGTGTTTCCTGACCTCCACGCCATTATCATTTCCCTGAGAGATCACCGACCGGGATCTGAGCAGTACGAAGCGACAGGCACATCTTCTCCGGCGAGAAAGTGACGGCATGAGAATCCACGATCACATCCTCGATACGATCGGAAACACTCCGCTGGTGCGGATGAACCGGATCACGAGGGGAATCCGAGGCACCCTGGTGGCAAAAATGGAAGCCTTCAACCCGGGTGGCAGTGTCAAGGATCGTATCGCGATCACCATGATCGATGCTGCCGAGCGTGATGGTTCTCTCAAGCCAGGAGGAACCATCGTCGAGTGTACCAGTGGCAACACTGGTCTCGGGCTTGCACTCATCGCCTGTGTGCGAGGATACAAGGCGGTCTTCACCATGCCGGACAAGGTTGCCGAGGAAAAATCGAAATTGCTTCGAGCCTTCGGTGCTGAGGTGATCCTCTGTCCGACAGCTGTGAAGCCGGATGATCCTCGTTCCTACTACTCGGTGGCGCAGAGGATTTCCGACGAGTCCGAGAATACATTCTATCCCAATCAATACTTCAACGAGTGGAACCCCCATGCCCATTACGCCTACACCGGCCCGGAGATCTGGCAGGACACCGATGGGAAGGTGACTCACTTCGTGGCTGGAATGGGGACCGGTGGCACCATCAGTGGCATCGGTAAGTATCTCAAGGAGCAGAATCCTGAGGTGAAAGTGATCGGCGGTGATCCGGTCGGCTCTCTCTACAAGGAGTACTTCGAGACCGGAGTGCTGGCGGAGGCGAGCTCCTACAAGACCGAGGGGATCGGCGAGGACATGATTCCCGAGACGATGGATTTTTCGCTGATCGATCAGGTGATTCAGGTCGGAGACATCGAGGCATTCACCATGGCCCAGAGGCTCGCGAGAGAGGAAGGGATTCTGAGTGGGTCTTCTGCCGGAACCGCGGTTTGCGCCGCTCTCGAAGCGGCTCAGACGATGGGTCCCGATGATCTGATGGTGGTTCTCATCCCGGACACCGGAGAGCGGTACCTCAGCAAGGTCTACGATGAGGACTGGTTGCGGCGCAATGGGCTGATCGAGAGTTCGCTGAGCCTGACGGCAGGAGAGATTCTCGATCGTCGAGGCACCAGAGATCATCCACTGATCTCCGTCTCACCGGAGAGTGAGATTCGCGAGGCGGTCGAACTGATGAGATCCGAAGAAGTGAGCCAGATCCCGGTTCTGGCCGATGGCGCTCCGGTTGGCAGCGTCAGAGAAGCTCTGATCATCGAACAGATGTTGTTGGGGGACAGAGAACTGGGGCGGAAAATCTCGGAAATCATGGAAGATCCGTTCCCCGTGGTGAAAGAGGGTGCCAGTGCCGACACCATCTTCGGCATGCTGGCGAATCATCCCTCCGCTGCAGTGCTGGTGAAGACTCCGGATGGACTTCGTATCATCACGAAGTACGACATGATTCACTCCGTCAGTGGAAGAAGGTCCTGAGGTGAGATTCTCGACCCGCGCCATTCATGCCGGTCAGAAGCCGGACCCGGCGACAGGTGCAGTCATGACTCCGGTGTACCTCACGTCGACCTACGCGCAGGAATCCCCCGGAACCCACAAGGGGTTCGAATATTCCCGTACTGGAAACCCGACCCGGACCGCCCTGCAGCAGAATCTGGCGGCGCTGGAAGGGGGACGACACGGACTCTCTTTTGCCAGTGGTCTCGCCGCCACCGATGCGGTGCTGAATCTGCTCGGACCAGGGGATCATGTCGTGGCGGGCGACGATCTGTACGGGGGAACCCATCGCATCTTCACCCAGGTTTACCAGCGCTTTGGGCTCGAGTTTGATTTCGTCGATTCTTCTGATTCTCAGAACCTGTTGGGGTCGATCACCGAGAAGACCCGCATGATCTGGTTGGAAACCCCCACGAATCCCTTGTTGAAGATCACCGACATCGCTGAGGTCTCGAAGATATGTAGCGATCGATCGATTCTGCTCGTCGTGGACAACACATTCGCCACCCCCTACCTCCAGCAGCCGCTGGAACTGGGCGCGGACATCGTCTTGCATTCGACGACCAAGTATCTGGGAGGGCACTCCGATATCGTCGGTGGCGCCCTGGTGACATCAGACGATGAATTGCAGGAGCGCTTGTCGTTCATCCAGAATGCGGTGGGAGCCATTCCGGGGCCGCTGGATTGTTTCCTGACCTTGCGTGGAATAAAGACGCTTGCCGTCCGACTCGATCGGCACTGCGAAAATGCCGACAAGATTTCGCGCTGGTTGGTCGAAGATTCCCGCATCTCTCGGGTGTATTACCCCGGCCTCGAGCAACATCCGGGCCACGAGATCGCCAGCCGACAGATGTCCGCTGCTGGCGGGATGATTTCCTTTGTGCTCGCAGACGAGTCAGAGAAGGAAGCCCGTGAGATGGTTTCTCGGACTGAAATCTTCACACTCGCCGAGAGCCTCGGTGGTGTGGAGAGTCTCATCGAGCATGCGGTTTCGATGACTCATGGGTCGATTCCGCCCGATGTGAGGAAGGCGGCTGGCCTGTCCGATGCATTGATCCGGCTCTCGGTGGGAATCGAAGACGTCGAGGATCTGATCGAGGATCTGGATCGAGCGATCGGCTGAACCCCATCGACATGATCGATAGACGTGTGGGTTCGACATCGGCGTACTATCTCGAGAAGTCGATTCGATCAGTCCTCGACCCCATCGAAGAGAGTGAGCCCGAGCGCCCCGAAGAAGAGAACCGGTAGCCAGGCAGCCAGCATCGGATTCAACGCACCCCGGGTTCCCAGATTGGCACAGGTTTCGGTCACTATGAGATACGTGGCTCCCAGTGCCAGAGCGATGGAAATTCCGAGCACGACCGACTGGTTTTCAGATCTCAGGATGAAGGGTAACCCCAGCATCAGCAGGATGAAGTTCGCCAGCGGGAAGGCGAAGCGTCGATGGAGTTTGACCTCGAGATGCTTGAGATGGGGTCGACGTTTGTACTGATCTCGTAGTTCCCTGAAGGAAAGATATTCGATTTCTCTGTCGCTCGATTCAAGATCGACTGGCCGCATATCTGTGGTGAGTTTCATCTCGGAGAATTCCTGCGCCAATCGAATCGAACCATCGGGACCAGGAATGGGGATCTTCATACCCCTTTCATCAAACTGCTCCACCTCCCCATCGCGCAGCAGCCAGTATGGTTCACCTCCTTGAGGATTCTTCCAGAGGATCTCTCTTGCCCGGGTGATCTTGCTCGTTGTGGAGAGACCGGAGTGTTTGGTGGTAATCTCCACGTCCTGCCCCCTCTTTTCATGGGGCAAGTAGTTGGTGACTCGAATCAGGTTGTTTCGGCTGTCTGCGACCATATCAGGCTGGATGCTTGCGAGCGCTCGACCGTAAGAGTCGGCAAGGCGGATTTCGTCCTTGAAAGAAGGCACCACGAGTTCCTGAACCAGGATCATCGACAGAGCCATCACCAACGCGATCATGAAAAAGGAAGCAAGGATCCTCGAGATGGGAAGTCCTGCTGCTCGCAGCGGAAGCAGTTCACTACCCTTGTTCAACTGGGTGACGGCGAACATCGCTGCCAGCAGGGTCAGGATCGGGCCAAGGTACTGGGTGAAGTAGATCGGAATCATGCCCGCGAAGTATTTCAGAGCGACGAGGGGAAGAGGGTCATCTTGGCGCAGGAATCGGTCGAGTCGGGAGACTCCATCGACGACGCTGAAGAGGCCGAACACTGCGAAAGCACAGATGCCCCAGGCGATCATGAATTGCTTCATCAGATAGCGGTCGATGGTTCGAAGCGGCAAACGATCCGTTACCCATTGAATGAGAGCTCTCATCTGATGGTCCGTAGTCGCGAGAGCAGATACAACGCGATGGCGAACAGAACGTAATTACCGGACATCACGGTGCTCCAGGCCGGTACTCCCGTGGCACGAGTGAACTGGATCCCTCCATAGGTCAGCGGGAAGAAGAGTGCCATCACCGCCAGGATTCCGAAGAAGAAGGGCACTAACTTCTGCGTGGTTCTCGTCAGCAAGGCGATGGGGAATCCCAGCAGAGAGAAGGTCAATACCGCCAGCGCCATGGCTCGACGTCTCCAGATCTCGGTATCTCCACGCCGGGCAGTTCGCAACGCTTTTGCCATCGCCAAACGCGCAGGTTCGATGATGGCTGGATCTTCTGCCTCGGCGATCTCGAGTTCCTTGAGCCGAACCGTTTCGAGATTTTCGGCAATCTTGGTCTTCAACTCGGTTGTCGGGAGGTCGTTCAGCCGCCTCTGGATCGAGTTTATGGGAAAATCGACGTTGAATTGATCGAACAGGATTGTTTCGAAGCGCCAGTCGAGGAAGTCACGATTTTCAGGTGCGACTTCACTCACCGGGAATTTCATGTCGACGCCGATCAGGGTAAGTCGAATCACCTCTGCCTCATCATCGACAGTCAGTTGAGCACGCTGTGCCAGGATCTTCGTGGCCGGAGTTTGTTCCAGTTGCCCTATGGTGGCAACCGCTCCTGCTCCTCCTGATGAATCGGATCCAATACTCAACTGCTTTTCGATGTAGACATCGGTCAGGTAACGGCCTCCCCGGATCTCGTACCAGTGGACGACGCCACCTTGATCATCGAGGCGTAACTGTCCCATCTTCCCTTCGCCAAGGTTTTCGAGCTGCTTTACCAGAAAGCGGCCGAGGTCTTGTTTTCGGTGCTGAAGTTCCGGGAGGATGGTGGACTGGGTCAACAGCATGAGAGTTCCCACCGGAATCGCTAGAGCTGCCATCGGCAGGAACAGTCGAAACGGCGAGATACCGCTGGCGAGCGTGGCGGTGAATTCACGATCAGCCACGAAACGACCGTATACCAGCGTGCACGCGACGAGAATCGAGATGGGTGTGGTGAAGTAGAGACTGTAGAGGAGGCTATCTCTCAACCACGGCAGGACGATTCCGATGGAGTAACCGGAGTGGACCGCTTTCATCGCAGACACGATGGAGACCAGCAAGGACATGAACATCAGGCTGTAGCAGAAGTTCAGCAACAACTCCTTGAGAATATATCGATCCAGTGTGCCCAACTGCCTCGGTATCAAAGTTCTTCTCCAGACCGATGCGTACAGATGCACGGACTTTTCTGGCAGCGTGGACACCCGTTGCCGTACTTCTCCCGGACACAACCGGCCAGATCGATCCCTCGTATGGAAGCGATGGAAGCGATCCATGCCAGCACGTCTGCGAATTCCTGCCGCTCTTCGGTGGTGTTCGAGGTCGGAGAGTTCAATGCCCTGGCCAGTTCTCCAACTTCTTCCACCAACCACATGAAGGAACCCTCGAGTCCCCGTGCGGAATCCTTCTCGAAGTAGGTTGCCTCGATGAGTTGCTGGAATTCTCGGAGTCCGAGATCATCCGCGGGCTCAGAGTTCTTCCGGGGTTCGGCATCTGTGGTCATGACGATACCGTACCCGAAGATGCAGACGGGAGGATCGTCATCCAGAATCTTTGCCGTAAGCATCGGTGGCAATCTTCTTTAGTGCCTTCAGATCTACCTTGCCGGTTCCTAGCGTCGGAATCCCGGCCACCTCGATGAATGAATCTGGCCTGGGAATCCACAGATTCGGCAGTACCTCTTTAGCTCTCAGTTCCTCGATCAATTGGGTTGGGGCAATCGGAAGCGGCCCGTGGACCACGATCAACTTCTCACCCTTGGCTTCGTCGGAAACAGCAGTCACTGCGACCTGGGATTCACTGCCCTCTTCCGATTCTGAGTCGAGATGGAGATCGACGAGTTCCTGGAGTGCCTCCTCGATGAGGATATGTGGAACCATTTCTCCTCCGAGTTTCGAGAAGCGCGAGAGTCGATCGGTGATGCTGAGGAAACCCTCTTTGTCCATCTTCGCGATGTCTCCGGTCTTGTACCATTCCCCCAGGAAGGCCTCCTTTGTCAGATCATCTCTGCCCAGGTATCCGTGCATGACACTGGGCCCCTTGATGAGCAGCAATCCAGAAGTGCCCGGCTCCACCTCTTCCATGGTGTCGGGATCGACAATCCTGGTGACCACGCCGGGAATTGGCATGCCGATACTTCCGAACTTCCGGGTTTTCTGGGGAACATGACTTCCCTTCAGGTCGGGAAGATTCACGGACACGACGGGGCTCAGTTCGGTGCAACCGTATCCCTCTAGCAGCGGGCAGTTGAATTTTTTTTCCCAGGCCTCTGCCAGGGACGCCTTCAACTTTTCGGCCCCGGCACCGGCGAGGCGAACCGTCTGGAAATCCTCGGGTTTGAATTTCCTCAGGTAGGTGCGATAGAAGGTCGGAGTCGAGAGGAAGATGGTGCCCTTGTGTTCACGGGTGAGGGTTGCCAGTGCATCGGTATCCATAGGATTCGGGTGATAGATGGCTCCGATGGCGTTGGCGAGGGGGAACCAGAGTGTCACCGTGTAGCCGAAGACATGGAAGAATGGCAACGATCCAACCACTCGATCCTGGTTGTCGACATCGAAGACCTGGGAGATGCTTCGGACATTGGAAAGAATGTTGTGGTGTGTGAGGCGAACTCCCTTGGGTGTGCCGGTCGAGCCACTAGAGAACATCACGGAGACATCCTGATCGGGATCCTGCGGAACGCCGGGTAGTCTTCGCAGGATGAAAGATGGCAACAGGGCAGTGAGCAATGCCATGACTTTGTCGCCAGTAGTGACCTCTCTCTTCAATAGTTTCGGAAGATCGATCATCTCCACGTCAGGCGCGAATTTATTTGGATCGAGATCGATCTTGTCGAGGAACATCTGTGCGGAGATGATCGTCTTCAGTCCGGTCTGTTTACAGGCAGAGCGAAGTGCATCGTCTCCGGCAGTGAAGTTCAGGTTCGTGACGACTTTGCCCATCAGTGCGATGGCGATGTTTGCAGCGGCAGCTCCGATTCCAGCCGGCAGGATCACCCCGATGTGGCTCTGATCGGCAAATCTGGCCCGTAGTTTTCGCCGTAGCAGCAGCACGAGGATCAGGAATTTTCGGTAGGTGACAGATCTGTCGAGCTCGATGGAGGCGATTCTCCTCGGCGATCTGCGAGCAGAGGTGAGGAAACGGGTGGCGAGAGTGACTCCCTGTTCCTTGCGCGAGTCGAGTGCCACCGAACTCAACTCCTGAACCGCCTGACGGACCTCTCTGGCGGAGGTGTTCGGGTCGAGAGGATCTCCGATGGCAACGGTGATGGGGTAGGGAATTCGTAGTGGGCGCTTGAAGAAGAAGCGTTTGCCGCGGAACGAGAAAATACTGCCCCAGACCCGATCGAGGTACATCGGAACGATGGGCACATTCCCCCTGCGTGCTATTCGTTCCAACCCCTTCGAGAAGGGCAGCAGGTTACCTGTGCGTGAGATGCCTCCCTCGGCGAAGATGCAGACCACGTTGCCTTCTTCGGCGCGCTTTCCCGCCTCGTCGAGGGCTTTGAGGATGGTCCTGGGTCCATCGTCCTTGGAGACGGGAATGGCACGCATCAATCCCGTTGCCATTCCGATCAGAGACTTGCCGCTGAATTGACGGTGAGCCAGGAAATGAACGAAGCGCGGTACTGCAGATCCGACCAGGAATGGATCTGCATAGGAGAGATGGTTGACAACGATGAGCACTCCTCCGCGTCGTGGAATCTTCTCTCCTCCGATGACCGTTACTCGATATAAGGAATGGACCAGTATCCACAGAGGGAATCGAATCGAAATGTGTGGAACCGCCAGGCAGACTCCGAGAGTTCCGATCAGTGAAAGCGCAGCCAGAGCGAATACGGCTCCCTCGGGGCTCAGTGCCATCAGTTGTTCATTGCGGAACACCTCGAAGACGATCGCAGATGCGAAGATGAACAGGAAGGTGACCATCTCCTGGGCTCCCTGGATTCGCCCCTTCTCCTTGCCCGTTGCCCGGTCCTGAACGAAGGCCGCCAGCGGAACCAGGTACAATCCGCCGCCGATTCCTGCCACTACCAGGGCGATCCCATACGCCAGCAGCGTTTCATTGACGAACGGCACCGCTGCGAAGCCACAGGTCATCAGGATTCCGCCGATGGGGACGATACCGATCTCGATGTGGTCGCCGGAGAGCCGGCTGGCCAGCAGGCTACCGATGGCGATTCCGCTGGCGACGAAGAAGAACAGGCGTGACCCCCCATCTCCCAGATCCAGCACTTCCTTACCACAGACGTTCAGTACCGAGAGGGCCAGTGCTCCGACCAGGAAGAACCAACCTGTCGCCAGCACGGCGCCGAGAAGAGCGCGGTCCTCGGACAGGAATTTCACCTCCCGCAATCCATCGATGGGATTCCAGCGAAGTGGGCGCTGGGGATCGGCGGCGGGACGACCCTCACCGATGAAGAGGGAAGAACGCCATCCCACCAGTGCCACCGTGATGAAGAAGAAGCCACTCCACCAGTAGGGATGTCCCGCGGAGAGGTAGGTGTAGATGAGCCCTGCCACCACGGTTCCGAGGATGGTCGCCACGTTGGTGGTCATGCTGACGATGCCATTGGCGCGCGTCAGATCCTTCTCGTTGACCATCTCGGGCAGGATTCCGTACTTCGAGGGTCCAAAGAAAGCGCTCTGGGTTCCCATCAGGAACAGCACACCGAGCATCGCGATGATCGAAAGATTGGGGTCGATCCCCTGCAGGGCAAAGGCGGCCATGCCGAGGGCCATCACGCCGATCTCCAGCATCTTTGCTGCCACGATGACGCTGCGCTTGCGAAAGCGATCCCCGATGGAGCCACCGAGGATGGCGAACAGGACGAAAGGAAGTGAGAAGACCCCCATCGCCATCGATTGTCCGTCGACCGGCAACCAGCTGACAGTGACGTTGAGAGCGATCAGCAGGATGAACTGACGGAATACATTGTCGTTGAAAGCCCCCAGTAACTGGGTGCAAGTCAGCGCGATGAAGGATCGGTTGCTTGCAAGTGCCAACCTGTACTCCGTTCGGGGTCGATCGGGAGATCTGTCGATTCCGAGGGAGTTTATAGACTTCCGGAGGCCCTGTCTCCCTGCTCATCGCTTCAAGAGCGATTGGCATGGCATATGCACTGTTTCTTGCGTACCCGCTCGAGAAACGTGAGAAGAGTGGAAAAATGAACTCATCGACCCTCGAGAGCCCAGATCTGGTCACCATTGGCCCCAAAGGGGGTGATCATCATCGCTTCGAATCGGCGGTATTACCCCATCTCGGTGCGGTCCGGGCATTTGCGATATCGCTGGTGAGAGAGACTTCCGGCGCCGAGGATCTGCTCCAGGATACATTGATCAGAGCCCTGCGCGGCTTCAAGTCCTTCAAATCCGGCTCCAATTGCCGTTCCTGGCTGTTCAGGATCTGTAAGAACCGCTTCATCGATCTCTGTCGAATGCACAAGCGGCGACCCTTTCATGAGGATGTCGATGTCACCCAACCGCGTTCGCCGATGATTTCATGGGAAGTCGAGAAGGAACAGCAACGTCTCGAAAAGGGCGCTGAGCCGTGTCTCGATCTGCTCGGAGATCGGGTACGGGCGGCGATCGATAAACTCTCGGACGACTTCCGCGAACCGCTGCTGTTGTGTGATCTGGATGGACTCGGATACCGGGAAATCGCCGACAAACTATCGGTTCCGCTGGGAACGATCCGGTCGCGGATTTCCCGGGCACGCAGTCGTCTTCGTCTGGAACTGCACGAATACGCCCGGGAGAATGGATTTTCGACCGAGAAACTTCCTGCGGCCTGAGCTGCAACCGATCTGAACACCTCCTCAGCCCCTGGGCGCCTGGCGCCCGGGGGCCTTTCTTTTCCATCGGACCGATTCGGATGGCCCTGGCGATGTGATGGCGATTCGCATCGAGCAGCGTTCCCTCGAGAGGTAGTTCTGGTCGCAGTTGGGTTGGGATACCATTCTCCCTGCGAGGGGGGCTTGCCATTGAAATCCGTTTTGCTGACATTTGACCGGCTCATCCTGGTGCTGATGTTCGGATGCGCGCTCGGGTGCCAGGGAATCGCGATCCAGCGTCAGGACTCCAGCGCCGCTCCTCACATCGTATTGATCCTGGCCGATGATCTTGGCTGGGGAGACCCGGCGGGAGCGGGTCCAGATTCATTGCTGGAGACTCCATCACTCGATCGAATCGCTGCCGAGGGGGTCCGATGCACCGATGCGCACTCCCCCTCATCGGTGTGTACTCCGACACGTTACGGCGTGCTCACCGGACGCTACGCCTGGCGTACTCGTTTGCGCAGTGGTGTTCTGATGGGGCGTTCTCGAGCACTGATCGATGCGGATAGGACCACATTGCCATCGCTGCTGGCTGCGTCCGGATACCGCACCAGCGGGGTCGGCAAGTGGCATCTTGGATTGCA
>CAWLAN010000041.1:0-20357 GCA_963854815.1 Planctomycetes bacterium UBA1146 | reverse complement strand
CTCGATCACGATCTTCCACCGATCATCGGTTCGTCTCGAAGTTTGCTCTCCATCTACTCGGGATTTCATCGACCTGCTTCGGCCGCCGAGTGCGAGACGTGTCGGGCGCTACTGGCACGGATCGAGCTGTATCTCCATGCCATCGGCCAAGCACGAGCAAGGGCTGCACGACAGGCTCGCAAGGTCGATCCGATCATGGTGACTGCAGAAGTGGAGGAGAGGATTCTGGCTCGATTCCCGTACTCCCTCACTCGAGCGCAGCAGCGGGTGATCGATGAGATTCGTCTGGATCTCGCGGCAGGATTTCCGATGGCGCGATTGGTCCAGGGAGACGTTGGCAGCGGCAAGACCGCCCTGGCGATCTGGTCCTTGCTGGTGGTGGTTGCCGCTGGCCGACAAGGAGCGTTGATCGCGCCGACGATGACGCTGGCTCAACAACATCGAGATACTCTCGAGCACTATCTTGCTGGATCTCGAGTCGAAGTGGCACTGGTGGTTGCCGGGAGTTCTGCCCAGCAACGAGAATTGGTCGCCACCGGGCAAGCATCCGTGGTGGTGGGAACTCACGCTCTGCTGTCTGAGAAGATGGAATTTGCTGATCTGGCGCTGGTCGTGGTTGACGAGGAACAGAGATTCGGTGTCCAGCAACGTCAGCAGATGGCCCACAAGGGCGAAGACGTGCATAGATTGCACCTCTCTGCGACGCCGATCCCGAGAAGCCTGGCGCTCGCCATCCGTGGAGATTTTGATCTCTCGAGGGTTTCCGAGCGTCCTCCGTCACGGCCACCGGTGCGAACCCGCGAGGTCGTCTCCGAGAAGTTTGATGACGCGCTGCAGTTCCTCGAGAAAGAGGTGAGTGCTGGAAACCGGATCCTTTTCGTCGTCCCTCGTATCGACGAAGAGGACGGGGACGATCCGGTCGGGGTCGAACAACTGGCAGCCCGGCTGAGGGATTCATCTCTCGGGTATGTCGGCATCGGTTCTCTCCATGGTCGACTCTCCGCCCAACAGCAGGGAACCACGATGAGAGCCTTCCGCAGCGGGCAGACTCCGGTGCTGGTGGCCACCAGCATCGTGGAAGTGGGGCTCGATGTTCCGGAACTGACCGTGTTGTGGATCGAACAGGCCGAGCACTTCGGGCTGGCGCAACTCCACCAGTTGCGGGGACGAGTTGGGCGCAGTGAGCGACCCTCCTGGTGCTTCTTCACCGTTGGCAATGCCACTGACGAATCCAGGCAGCGTCTGGAGGCGTTCCTGGAGGAGGATGACGGCTTCAGGATTGCCGAGCGCGATCTCCTCCTCAGGGGAGGAGGGGACGCCCAGGGAGCGCGCCAGAGCGGGCCCAGCGGATTTCAACTCGCCCGTCCGCTCGAGGATTTGCCCGCTTTCCAGGCACTTGCTCGGGCTGCTGCGGAACGACTCGAACAGGGCGCGGATCCGCCCGAGGGGCAACTGCTCGGGCGCCTGGGCCGGTATCTGGGGCCGCTCAAAGATCTCACTGACGGCCATGGCACGGTCATCGACCCCTTGCCGGAGCAGGGGACTGGGCTACAATCCGGGTGCGAGGCGGATGATCCCGGCAAGGGCCCCTCGCGCTGATCTGACCGGGGATCCGACTCCGAGGAGGCGATTCGCCTGACATCGGACCAAAAGGTGAATCCGAACATGAATCTCTGGACGCCAGATGCGTCATCTCGACGGTGAGACGGGTGTTGGACCTGTTGGGGAGTCAGGGTGTCCACTCTGGCGGTTCGTGCGATGAACCAGGGATTGCCTGGACCTGTTAGGAAAGAAAGGAAACGTGCAATTGAATAACTCCAAGAGTCATGAAAAGCGTCGCTTCTGGATCCCACTGCTGCTCGGGGTCTCTCTGGGCGTCAACTGTGTTCTGTTCATGCAGCCTCCTCCCTCCGGGATCGCGTTCGGAGATGCCGCCACCGGCACCAACGGGTTCCTGCTCGCATCATTCGTGATGCAGGGCAAGGGGCAGGCAGAGGGACTGGCGATCTTCGATACCAATAGCAAGAAACTGTGGACCGGGTACGAGGGCGGCGCAGGATTCGAGGTTTTTACTGTTCGTGATCTAACATACGACTTTGGTCCGCAGAGTTACTCTCAGAAGGGTAATCAAAGGCCCACTGTCGAGTTTATGAAAAAGCACGGCCGCAAATAACTAATCAGCTTTCCACTGGAAGGTCAGAACTGATGTCCGATCGTGTCAACTTTGACCAGGCAGCGGCTCTTCTCGGTATGACCACCGAAGAGCTCCAGGGCCTTGTGAGCAACCAGGAGATTCGTGCCGAACATGATGGTGGCGAGGTGTTCTTCCGGGAGGAAGACATCGAGGCTTTCCAGAAGAGCCGCTCCACTGAACCCACCGTGGTTCTTTCCGAGTCGACCGAGGGTCTTCTCGAGGAGGGGTCAGGACTCGCACTGGAGGATCTCTCTACCGAGGAGACCGTTCTCAACATCGAGGGCCTGCTCGAAGACGCTGGAGCGGGAATCCTCGAAGGAGAAACGGAACTCGATCTCGGTGGAGTAGGCGACGATACCGTTCTCGATACCGATGAACTCGTTTTCGACGAGTCCTTCGATTTCTCTGATGACGAGACAGTGGGGGGGACCGCAGCAGACGATCTGCTCTTGAGCGGCACCACCGAGATGCAGTTGGTCCGCAAGAGGCCAACGACAGCGATGACAGTTCTGCTGGCGTTGACCCTGTTCATCATGCTGGTCCCTGTAGCGGTGCTGCTCAACCTGATCAACGGGGACGGAGCCTTCCCGGCCTGGGCCTCCGAATCCACCGTCGCATTCATGAATGGTCTGGTGGAAGCTGTAGTCGGGGCGTTCTGATCAAACCGGCTTCGACCGGTCCGAGAGTCCGACATCGAGTGCCCGCGGGTGTGGATCCCGAGGGTCTGGTTGTCGGGCTTTTTTCGTATATTGCACGATTGCTCCAGGACCCTGGGCTCACGCTTCCGTCGCCTGCATCTCCGTGGCACACTGTGGCGATTCCGGGGGTGCCGCGTCCCGACCTCTCGCCCGGTATTTCAGGGGGTGGGGATCCTTCGGTGTGGACGATGATTCCGGGGTGGGTTCACATGGAACTCATCAAGGAACATGAGCGGGCCGATCGATAGATAGAGTTGGGTTCGTCACCATCGGGTTCAACCTGTTGGCTTCGCCTGAGGCAGTTTCGTGAGATCAGTCGGCTCAGGAAAGGATCTTTCAAGTGACGAAATCGCAATCCTGGAACTCCCTGGACAGCAGTTCTCGGCGCAAGTTCTCTGTCTGGCATGCCTTCACGGTAGCGCTGATACCGCTGTTCCTTTCTGCTTGTGTCCCCTACGTCAAGTATGATGACGTCGTCTCCAAACTGGAGAGAGCCAATCGTGTCAACACGGACATGGAAAAACGGCTGAAGGATTCGCAACTGACCGGTTTCCAGGGAGACGCGCAGTTGCAGAGAGCAACGGCGCGGCTCGAGGTATTGCAATCGGAATTCAATGGAGTCTCTCAGGAACGAGACGTACTTCTTTCGGCCAACGCGGCGTTGCAAGAGAGTATCACGCAGATTCCCAAGGTGTTCATCTCCCCGGGGCAGATCTCCCCCCATATCCGTACCAATCCGGAAACGGGCGGATTGATGCTCAATGATGAGTTGCTCTTCTCCCAGGGGCATTCTGTTCTGCGCAAGCAAGGGAAGCAATTGATCGGTGAACTGATCAAGATCATCCAGCGAGATTATCCGGATAGCGATATCTCCATCGATGGTCACACCGACAACACACCCATCCAGAAGTCCAAGAACGCGGACAACTGGGAGTTGGGAGCCAAGAGAGCCCACGCCGTTTTCCAGGAATTTGTAAACCAGGGTATCGACAAGAATCGCATGAGACTTACCTCGAGTGGTTGGTCAAAGCCGGTGCCCGGGGTCGATCCCAACTCAGAGAACGGACGCTCCCAGTGTCGCCGGGTCGAGATTCGCATCGGTACCGGCGGGGAGTGATTTTCCTCATCCTGCCCCCCCCCGACGGGGATCAGGGGCAGTGGTCTCGCAAGGGGAGATGGGAGCATCACCGTGAGTGAGCTCCCATCTCCCCTCTCTCGCTCTGAGGTGATGGAACAGCTGGGTCGGCTCGGATTCCGCTTCCAGCGCAAGAGGGGCCAGAATTTCCTTTTCGATGAAAACCTCCTGAGAGCCCTGGTCCGTGATTCCGGGGTCCAGGACGGCGATCGAGTGCTGGAGGTGGGAACCGGTGCCGGGACCCTCACCCGGGTGCTGCTCGAGGTCGGATGCCATGTGACTACCGTGGAGGTCGACCCGACTCTGTGCGATTTTCTGCGCTCGCACCTCGATCATCCGCGTCTGCAACTGATCGAGTCAGACGCACTCGATTCGAAGAACCAAATCGCAGATCAGATCCTGACCTCGCTCGATTCGTCAGTCGGTTCGGGGTCCGATGGGTTCCATCTGGTGGCCAATTTGCCCTATTCGATCGCCAGTCCTCTGGTCGCGATGCTGGTCTGGGAGAGGCCGGATCTTCGAAGCATAGGGGTTCTGGTGCAGCGAGAAGTTGCCGAGCGTTGGATCGCACCACCCGGGACCCGTGAATATGGCACCGCGACGGTCTTGTTGTCACTGACGGGCAGGGGAGGGATCTCGCGCAAGGTGCCGGCTCGTGCTTTCGTGCCAGCACCCCGGGTCGAATCCGCTTTCTACACCTGGTCTCGATCCGGTTCCAGCCAGGATCTTCCTGCCGGCCTGGTGGAACTGGTTCGTAGTTGTTTTAGTCAACGAAGAAAGACGTTGCGAAAGATCCTCAAGGATCGTCTTGGTAGCGAGGATCTCTGGTGGCAGCAGATGGCAGTGGATCCTTCGACACGGCCCGACCAACTCGCCCCCGAGCAGTGGGAATCTCTGGCCCGAAGGATCGGTGAGAGTCGGCACTTGGGGTAGCCTGTCGTCGGGGTCAGGGGTATGATCCCTCCCTGCCAGTCCGGATTTTCACCGCGCAACTGGCTGCGCCGAAGACGGCATCTTCCACAACTTCACTGCATTGGGTTTCCGGATGAGATTTACCGGGAGGCTTCTTCTCCGTGGAATTCCGGGTTGTTCTGGGAATTGAACTGGAAGTGGTCGGCGCCTGGACATGTTGGGAACAAGCACGACGAAGATCGTGTACTTGCTGCTTTCTTCAAGCAGGAGTGAGAGGGAGAGATGGACGGGATTCCAGGCCAAGACGAACTCGAACGGATCCGTGATGCGAATCCCATCGAGGATGTGGTCCAGGGATACGTCGAACTGGTGCGGCGAGGGAATGTCTTCAAGGGGTTGTGCCCGTTTCATCCGGACAAGAACCCGTCGATGGATGTGAATCCGGATCGCAGAACGTTTCGCTGCTGGTCCTGCGAGGAAAATGGAGATGTATTTTCGTTCGTACAGAAGATAGAGGGAGTCGAGTTTCCCGAGGCGAAGAAGATTCTCGCAGATCGGGCGGGGATAGAGATCAGGGAATGGAAACCGAACCCACAACTCAAACAGGAAGAAGATCAAGATCTTCAACTTCTGGAGCGAACCGCGATCTGGTTCCAGAAGGAACTGCAGTCCTCAGCAGGATCACCAGCTCGGGAGTATCTTGCCAAGCGCGGGTTTTCGGATGATTCGATCCGAAAGTTCAGAATCGGATTTGCACCTCCCGGCTGGAATAACCTGTGCGATGAACTGGGACGAATGCGTGATGGAGTCGGTGGATCTCTCGAGCGTGCCGAAAAACTCGGTCTGATCAAGCAGGGTCAAAGGGGAGATGGATATTATGATGCATACCGTGATCGCGTGATCTTTCCGATCCGCGAGCAGCGGCGCGGAAAGGTCGTCGGTTTTGGTGGACGACATCTGGGATCGGTACCGTCCCCGGCGGGTGATGATCCTCCCAAGTACATCAATTCTCGAGAGTCCAGAGTCTACTCCAAAAAACAGCATCTCTATGGATTCCGCGAGGGGCGTAAAGAGATCGGCAGCGAAAAGAGAGCGATTCTGTGCGAGGGATACACGGATGTCATCATGGCTCACCAGTGCGGATTCCCGGTGGCGGTTGCCTCTCTGGGTACGGCCTTGACACTCGAACACGTCTCTTTTCTGTCGAAAAAGGTCCATCGTGTCGATCTGCTTTTCGATGGAGATGACGCCGGTCAGAGAGCCGCGTGCCGTTCTTGCGAACTATTCCTGGGAACCGATGTGGAGGTCAGAGTCGTTATGCTGTCACAGGGGCAGGATCCATGTGATCTGCTTGCATCCGACCAGGGAGGGCAGGAATTCGAGCAATTGCTCGAATCGGGAGAGGATCCTATCGAGTTCGTCATCAAACAGATCCACATCGAGCACCCCGGTAAGAGTGCCGCAGCGACCCAGCGGCGGATGGGTGAAATTTCCAGCAGAATCCTCGAGAAGTTCGAGGGGACCACGCTGGAAACGGCGGTAGGTATTGTGGCCAGGGCGACCGGTCACAGTGAGTCGAACATCTCCAATGATCACCACCGATTCATGTCCCAACGCTCTGCTCGCCACTCTCCAGTGTCCTCCCAACCCATCTCGGAGGCTGAAGGGGGATTGCCCGATCCAACTGATCCCTCGGAAGGTGGTGCGGGAGTGCCTGTCGGGGATCTCACTGCGACCGAGGACGCGATTCTGGTGAATATGATCCGGTACCCTTCACAGATTGAATTGTTGTTACGAATTTCTCCTCCGGAGCGCTGGGACCATCCGATCAGAAGGTCGCTGGCACTGCGGTTCAAGCAACTCGGTGGGATTCCAGATCCTGTTCACATCGAGCAAGAACATGAGAAGAATTACTTTCTGCGATTGCAGGAACGGGTTGATCGTGAGCAGGAGTGGTTGAGTGAGAATGATCGGAGCGAGGGGGAATTTGATCTCGCCAGAGAGTTGCTGATTTGTTGGCTGAACGCCCAGCGGCAAAAAATACCCCGTCAGCCGCCGTTTTTGGAACGGATCATGGAGATTACACAAACAATACAAAAGTTAACAGAAAACGCAGTTTCTTTGGAGAATCCATCGATCTTGATGGAAATAATCAATACGTTTGAGGGTAAGGGAGATGATCTTCCACCCGCACCTGGAGTTGTATAGGAGAGGATTCCGATGGAATTGATCGGCCAAGACCTGTCCGACAGTGAGTCCGGCACCAAGATGCAGGGTCTCGCCGGAGCATCGGCGAAGAAGACCAAGAAGGGCACGGAGGAATTCAAGGGCGATGAAGATACCGAGATCGTAGTTGCGGTCGACGATGAAGAGGTCGAAGACGCCGAGGATGCCGATTCGGCCAGTGATCTTCCAACGCTGGCCGGCAATGATGTCCCGGTTGTAAACGAGCCGATAGATGATGACGAGCCACAACTTCCAGTAGAGGAGATCCCGAGGATCGCTTCCGGAAGACCATCGGCACGCGAACTCTCCAAGGAGAAGCGGACGATGGAGGAGGGGCTGGCGCGTCTTCTCGAGTTCGGCAAGGCCCAGGGGCATGTGACTTTCGCGCAATTCAATAACTGTTTTCCCGAGGAATGCAACACTCCGGAGCGGATTGATCAGGTTTACGACCTTCTCGAATCACTCGACATCGAGATCACGGATGATCCGGTCAAAATCGATGAACTTCCCGACGAAGCAGATTTTACCGGTGAAAAGATTGACGATCCGGTGCGGATGTATCTCACGCAGATGGGAGAGATTCCACTTCTTACCCGTGCAGAAGAGTTATTGCTGGCCAAAACCATCGAGACCTGCAGGGACTACTACAGGACTTCCATCTATTCTTCTGGTTTCTGCCAGAAACAGATGATCCGGCTGTGTCAGGAAGTTCTGTGCGGGGATCAATCCATCGACAAGGTCATCAAATTGACGCCGTCGAGCGGCGAGCCGAGTCGAGAGGATATGCTTCAACGGATGAGCCAGAACCTGGCGACCATCGAGCGGCTGTACCAGATCAACCTCCGTGACAAGAAGAAGCTCGATTCAAAAAAGTTGACCGACCGATACAAGGACAAGATCGCTGAAACCGTACAGGAGAAGGCGGTCAAGATCGGCATCCTTCTCGGTGAGTTGGTCTTCAAGCAAGAGATCCTGAACAATCTGCGCGATTCGATGCGCAGCAAGATGCAAAAAATCTTGCACTCGACACTCAGGGTCGAAACCGTCAGGCAGCGCCGCAGTCGGCGCAAGGCGGACAAGGAACTGGTCGATTCTGAACTTCGGAATATCGAAGAAATCGAGAAGATCTCCATGGAGCCTACGGGACAGTTTGGAGATCGTGTCGATGGGATGAACAAGTATTTCAATCGTTACGAGGTTGCCAAGAGGAAACTGTCGGCGGGAAATCTCAGGTTGGTCGTATCCATCGCGAAACGATATCGCAACCGCGGTCTCTCCTTCCTTGATCTGATCCAGGAGGGGAACACTGGATTGATGAAGGCGGTCGAGAAGTATGAGTATCGCAGGGGATACAAGTTCTCCACTTACGCCACATGGTGGATCCGCCAGGCGATCACCCGATCTATCGCGGATCAGGCTCGTACCATCCGCATCCCGGTTCACATGATCGAGACGATGAGCAAGGTTCGCAATGCAACCAAGAAGTTGATGCAAAAGCTTGGATACGAGCCAAGCATGAAAGAGATCGCAGTCGAACTCGATCTGCCCGAGGAGGAGGTCCGAAAGGTCCTCAAGATTTCGAAGCACCCGATCTCTCTCGACCGGCCCATCGGTGACAGCGATGATGGCTTTTTTGGTGATTTCATCGAGGATCGGACGGTCGAATCTCCGATCCATGTCGCGACACACGAGATGCTCAAAGATCGTCTCAAGGATGTCCTCAAGACCTTGACCTATCGTGAACGGGAGATCATCAAGCTCCGCTACGGGCTGGAAGACGGATACACCTACACCCTCGAGGAGGTGGGAAAGATCTTCAAGGTCACCCGGGAGCGGGTCCGTCAGATCGAGGCCAAGGCGGTCAAGAAACTCCAGCACCCGATTCGCTCTCGCCACCTGGAAGGCTTCCTCGACGATTGAGGCCGGAGACTGATCTCGGTGATACCAGCATCGCTTTCATTTCTGGAGAGTTGCAGGGCCCCGCACTAAGATTCACGACCGGTTTTCGTATACTATCGGTCCCCTGTCGGGGGGCGAAGTTTCGTGGGAGGTTGTGACTTGGAATCCATCGATCATATCAAGAAGGTACAGAGCATCTCGGGGAAGATCTCCCTATTGCAATCCGAGGTCGAGAAGAAGATGGAACGGATTCGTGCCTCCGAACAAACCCTGGAGAATTTGCAAACTGAGTCGGAACCTTGTCAGCAGCGGATCACCCAAGGTCGGGTTTTGTCGAACAAGTTCGAAATCGATGTTGGTGAACTCACGGCCAAAATCGACAAGTCAAGTGACCAACTGGACAAGGCCACCAGCGCGAACGAGTTCAACAGTCTGAAGGTTCAATTAGCGAGACTCGAGGAAGAGAAGAGTTCCACAGAAGAAAACCTGCTGCTGATCATGGAAAAGATCGAGGAGATCGAGAAGCAGGTCGCAGATATCAACGAACGATCCAGTCACGCGAAGCAGCAACTGGATGAGATTCGCTCCGTCGTGGGAAAAGAGATCGAAGAATATCAGTTAGAAATCCAGTCGATGGAGCAACCTCTCCAGCAAGCGCGGGAGGTTACGGATCCAGAACTGCTGGAGATCTTCGACAGGCTCTATTCGGGGATCGGCGCAACTGTAGTGGTCGCGATCGAGGGGAATACTTGTGGTGGCTGCCACATGAATCTCAGTGCCCAGATGGTCGAGATGGCCAACAAGGGGACCGCTGTGGTTTGCTGTCCTATCTGCTCACGGATTCTTAGTTGATCCGCTGGCTCTTTGCTTCTTCCTGGAGGCGTTCTGCACTGGCATTGCTGGTGCTTCTAGGAATTCTCATCTACCTGGGGCTTCTCTACATCGATGCGATCAACATCGACAACCAGCGGCGCATCGAAAATTATCGTCAGCAGGTGGGTGGGTCCACTGCCGCCCAGTTGTGGGCATTGTCAGTTCAACAGCGAGATTCGAAGTTGTTTGTGCTCCATGATCGGTCCTGGGTGAATCAGTCCGATCTGTTCATGTTGCTTTCCCAACAAGAGGAAACGGTACAGCCGGCGGGCATCACACCCGAGCAGCGGCAGCAGTTAATGGAGGCTCTTCGCCAGTCAGATCTGTTCCGTCCTCCCGAGGTGCTTGACTTCTGGACTCCCTTCGTTTTGACGCCGATTCTTGACGTGGGTCGGCGGTGGGAGCTTGCTGATTCAGACGATCCGCTGAATCAACAACAGCAAGTGTTGCGATGGCATCAAGGCGTGGAGTTTGTCGAGTCCTTGTCGGGAGGCGGGATTCTCATTCAAGAACTTGTCCGGTTGAACTTACTGACGAGTTTTGTGGAAAGTTCGCAGCGATGGCTCAGTCTCGATGATGAACAGGAAATGGATCGGGTTGCCAATACCCTGGCCCGCATCGAACCACCACGACAAGCAATCGTCAGGGCTATCCAGATCGAGATGTTGGTGGCCCTGAATGCCTTTGGCGACCTCTGGGGCGATAACGGAGATACGAAACCCTGGCTACCATTTTGCTTTGATCTGAAGTGTTTTCTCGATCGAAGTGTGGAGTGGAGTCTCGATCCTTTCGATCAGGACAAGATAGATCTAATTTCAGAACCCCCACCTTTCTATGCACCGATCACCTCGGTGATGACTCTGGGATACGCTGGTGTCCTCAGTCGTGTGCACGCTGTGGATTCAGGATTACTGGCTATTCGCGCCGCTTTCGCTGCGATGCTTGCAATAAAGCGCGGGCAAGAGTGGCAACCTCCTGAAGGAATCGAACGCATCGTAAGTTCGGATGGAACGGTGCGGATCCGCGCCACCGAAGGTCCCGAGGGGACCGACATCTACTTGCCCCGATAGGGCAAGATCCAAGGCTTGGCAGCCAGTGACCATTCGACCTGTGCCAGATCGACCTCGGGATCGATGAGGGGTTGCGCCGGTGAACCGTTCAGGCTGACCTGGATCTCGGCATGGATCGGATAGCTCTTGCCGGTCTTTCTCCGGGTGGGATTTGCCTTGCCAGAGAAGAAAGTGCTCTAATCGAACGATCGCGCGCTCCTACGGGCATGCTATTTTTCCAGTCCGATGAATAGAAATATTCTGATAGATGGATGGCATCGTGCCATCGTGAGCCGCTTTTCGTCAAAAACGAACCGCTAACTCACTCTTTCAGGCATCGATGAATTAGTTCAAGGAGGTGCTACTTGGGACTCTGGTCCTCGCACAACGCCCGCCGATACCCTCTCTGCATCGAGGCTAAATGAAGGTGGAAAAAATGGTTCCATTCGAGCATTCAGGAAAACAATTGAAAAGCCCTCCCTGGGTCCTGGCAACATGAGCATCTTTTTACATTCTACGGGTTTTATTGCTCTGACCTTGTCATTGATCCTACCCTGGACCGTTCTGACCCTTGGAGCTCCGGGTGGAGTCAAGGTCAAGATTCACGGTACCGGTGTCGTCGCCTATGACCTCGGTGGAAATGTAGGAGCCCTTCCAGAACGAGGTAGCGTCACGCAAGTGCTCACCAGGGGGATCATCGACGCCACCGGGGCAGAATGCTGGTTCGTGATTTCCGACGCCACCGACAAATCATTTTGCGAGGAGTTCGGTGCCAATCGTTCCGCGGTCCTCGAGGATGCTCCCAACAGCGCGGTCGACGAGGTGTATCTCGAAGATGGTGTCTGGCATTTCCCTGAGGATGCAGGTCTGACCACGCGATTTTCCAGTGATGGTACCTCGCTATTGCCGCCGATGGCGAATCCGAACTACTCCCCACTGAAGCGGTTCATCTGGGATGGCGATGAGGTCACGGCCAACATGCCTCTGGTCGTCTGGGGCACCGACCCTGGGCAACGCCTGCTGATCGATGAAGGTGGTTGCGATCCGTTGATCCGAAGCAATCCGCCGTCGCCGTTCTTCATCGGTAACGGTCCAGCTGGAGGAAACTGCGCCCAGGAAACCCCGATCATGCGTTACAAGGGCGGGCAGGCCCTCGCCATCGATCTCGAATCACAAACGGTGACGATGAAACTGCACAAGGCCACTTTCAGACTGGATAAGAAGGTCCCTTATTACACCGTCTTCGAGGCGAGTAAGGGACCGCCGGCAGGATTTATGGGGGTTCCTCATGCGCCGAAACTCTCGAACATGGGTCGCTTCGAGGATGACCAGGGTGTCGGTCTGATCGTCCAGTTCGGTAACGGTGTTCCGGTCAGTGATGGAGGCCCCAATCGCTTCCAGCCCGGCATCGCCAATTATCCGGGTGGCAATAGCAAGAAATACAGCCCGATGTGGGTCATCCTGTTTGCGTATTTCACCGACGGACTCAGTGTTGAGGATATGTTCATCTCCGAGCGAAACGTTGGAGAGGGCGCAATTCCCGTTCCAGGTTCCGGACTGCCCGGATTTGATCCGACATCACCCGAGGACTTCGATCCTTTCCAGATCCACAACAAGGGTGCTGACCTGACGGAGTTTGCCCGGGATGTGACGGATAACGACGACGGCTTCGTTGAGCGACTGGGGGACCTGTTCGACCTGGTCGACGATGGAGATATCCTGTTGACGGAAGCCCCCGGTGGCCTGAGGCTCAATAGCCCCATGCAACCGTCACTCATCGTCAACTGTCCGGTTCCCATCACGGTCAAGAACTGACGGGGGAATGAGAGGGTGTATCGAGTGGTTTGCCCATCCCAGAGAGCAAGAGAAGTGGTGAGCGGGCTGTAAGCCGAGTCCTGTTCACCGATACGAGATCGATGTGCGATCATTCCTCTGGGTTGCCCGTTGCCGGACAACTCGAACGACCTACCCGGGCACTAACCCGACTTTCGCCGAGAACGGAGCGGACAACTCCTTCACCTCTGTTTGGTCTTTCTCCGGGTGGGGTTTGCCCTGCCAGGGACGTCACCGCCCCCGCGGTGAGCTCTTACCTCACCATTTCACCCTTACCGATGATCCGAGAACCACCGGCGGTATATTTTCTGTGGCACTTTCCCTGGGATTGCTCCCGGTGGGCGTTACCCACCACCCTGTCCTGTGGAGTTCGGACTTTCCTCGACATGGCACTGCCATGGCGCGATCGCTACGCCCGCTCACCGTCATCCATGGTAGCGAATCCGGCAGTCTACTGGAAGGACATCGACAGGAGTTGCACGATCAGTGCCAGAATCACGATTCCACCGCCGACGCTCAGGAAGTAGCGCGTCGCCTCCTTCTTGAGAGGGAGTTTTCGCTCCTCGATCCGGGTTACCGATACGTGGATCACGGAGATCATCGCGGTCAGCAGCAGAAAGATCAGCAACTTCGTCATCGTTTTTCCTTACTCCTTCTGGAGGAGTTGATTCGTAAATCGATGACATCGAGCAAGCACAGGACGTTGAGGAGTCCCGCGATACAGACCAGCAGTACTCCCAGGTCATTCCATCTCGGTACGTCCTGGTAATGACGAACACTTTGCATTCCGGACAGTGAATGTTGTACGGCAGGATCGAAAAAGGAAACCACGGCGGTCCCGCCGCATCCTGCTCCGGTCCAGAAGAGCCATGGATGGAACAGGCGAGATCCTGCCTCGAACTCGGACAGGAGCATTCCACAGATCCAGAACAGATTGACCACGACCAGGATGGTGAGCCCGGTTTTCTTGCGGTCAGACAGTAGGTGACCCGACCCGGGCAGAAGCCATGCGGCTACTGCAAGGTAGGGAAGGGATTTCTGTTTCACGTGTTATTATCCCTCATCACATCGAGAACTGTTCGCCGAGGTAGTAACGCCGCGCGTCCGCATCCTTGAGGATCTCCTCCCGATCTCCCTGGGCGATGATTCGACCATCGTAGATGATGAACGAACGATCACAGACGTTCAGGGTATCCCGCACATTATGGTCGGTGAGAAGCACGCCGATCCCCTGGTCAGAAAGATACCGGATCACCTGTTGCAGGTCCGCCACAGCGATCGGATCGACGCCACTGAAGGGTTCATCGAGAAGAATCAGGGACGGTTCGGAAATGAGGGCACGGGCGACTTCCAGACGACGTTTTTCTCCCCCGGAGAGCACCTCCGCCCGGCTATCAGCAACTCTCTGCAGGCCGAAATCCTCGATGAGATTTTCGAGGCGGTCGGCTCGTTCCGGCTCGCTCAGAGGACGGGTTTCGAGAATCGCAGCGAGATTTTCTCGCGTGGTGAGTCCGCGAAAAACGGAGGTTTCCTGGGAAAGGTAACCCATTCCACGTCTTGCGCGCTGGTACATCGGAAGTGTGGAGATTTCTTCTCCGTTGAAGAACACCTGTCCCTGGTCTGCGCGGATCATTCCCATCGTCATCCGAAAGGTGGTCGTCTTCCCTGCACCGTTTTTCCCGAGCAATCCGATGATGGATCCTGGAGGGACATCGAACGAGACCCGGTCGACGACCTTCCGGTTACTGTAAGACTTACTGAGATTTCTTACGGTGAGAATCATCGGATGAATCCGATCTCGTTTCGCCCGGGAAGGGCAGGCCAGAAGATGACGAAACCTCGTCCCAGCAGGTTCGATCTCGCGAACGATCCCCAGTAGCGAGAATCCAGGCTCGAAGGGCTGTTGTCTCCCATGACGAAGTATCTTCCTGCCTCGATCTGGTACGGGGAGGAGATCGCATAGATTCCATCAAGAGTCCAATGTTGGTCACGAGACAACTTTATCCGCTCGATCTTGCCTCCGCACTGTTTTGCTGCGATGGAGACACTGCTGGCGAGTTCGCCTCGACTTCTGGTTGCGGTGCCCGAACCCATCTCCGTGGCGGGGAGAGCGATATCGGACAGTAACTGACCGTCCACGATGAGCCGAACTCGACGATCGACAACCTGGACCTCGATCAGGTATTGATGATCGGGTTGCAGCGCAAAACCCTCAGCGGTGGCCAGGCTGACCGCTTGCGCGTCTTTCCGGATCAACTCGAGTTGAGCCTCTCCGGTTCCAAAAGGAAATGACCACCGATATTCGGACGGAGAATTGTGTACGGAGATGAAGAGCCGAGCTCCGCTCTTACCGGGTTCTGGAGTGGCTCGAATCATCGTACTCAGTCCGAGATCTCTGACCGGTGAGTTGATACCGGCACTGGATCCACGAAGAGAGTTGTAGTTGTACTTGTTGTCGATCCCACGGACATATCGGAGAGTTCCTTCTCCCTGGATCAGATTGAAATCCCACCCTGGGCCATTGCGGACCCAACCAGGAGAGGCATCCCATGCCGGTTCAACCTGTCCCGACTCTTCAACCGCTGAGTCGTGGATGGGTATCCAGAATCGATCCTGCACATCAGTTGGCTTTGATTCAATTTTTCCGTCGATCCAGATGTCGCCGTGCACGACTCGAATCTGTTCTCCGGGGAGTCCTACCAGTCGTTTGATGTAATTTCTCTCTCGATTGAAACGAAATACCACGACGTCCCAGCGGTTCGGTTCTGTCCAGTCGTAACCAAATTTGTCAACCAGGATCTTGTTGCCACCGAGAATATCACCTTTCTCGACCACTACGGGGAACCGGTGGGTGCATTCTCGGCACCAGGCACGCATCGAGATGGCATAGGCTCTTTTGAGTTTTCCTTCTCCGGTGGAATGTATTTCTCCGCAACGAGGACACAAGAAGCGGTTGTTTCCCTGGGTTGTGATTTTGATGTTCTTTTCGGTGTTTGGACAGATCCCCTCGAAGATCTCCATTCTGTTCCCCATGTTCACGTTGTTGGTGAGGCTGTCGCTGTGGATTCCGACACGATTCTCGGTTTCACAGTTGGGGCAAGGAACTGTCACGTGAAGGCCGTTGAGTGCTGGAGCCATCGAACCGGTCGGGATCTCGTAGGATTCGAATACGAAGTGGCGGATGAGCAGTGCCAGTAGAATTGCGACCGTGATGGCCTCTGTGTTTTCTCGCACTGAGCGCCAGATCATTTCTTTTCCTCTTCATCGAGTCGAAGAATTGCCATGAAGGCATCCTGAGGGATGGAAACACTACCAACCTGTTTCATCCTTTTCTTTCCCTCTTTTTGCTTCTCGAGTAACTTTCGTTTTCTCGAGATGTCTCCGCCGTAGCATTTTGCCGTGACGTTCTTCATCAGGGCCTTGATCGTTTCTCTGGCGATGACCTTACCCCCGATGGCTGCCTGCAGGGGCACCTGGAACATATGTCGCGGAATGACATTCTTGAGTTTCTTCAACAGTACCCGGCCTCGCTGTTCAGCAATATCCTTGTGGAGGATGACGCTCAGAGCGTCTACAGATTCTCCATTGACGAGAATCTTGAGGAGAACGAGTTTGTCCTTGCGAAATGATTCGAACACGTAATCCAGCGTTCCGTAGCCGCGGGTCACCGACTTCAACTTGTCGTAGAAGTCCGTGATGATCTCCGCCAGAGGAGCATCGTAGGCCATCTGGACCCTCGTCGGCGACAGGAACTCGGTTTTTCGCCAGTTCCCACGCTTATCCTCCATCAACTTCATCACTACCCCTATGAACTCCTTCGGGATAATGACGTGAGCTTCGACGATCGGTTCACGGATTTCCTCGATCAGCATCGTTTCAGGTAACTCACTGGGGCTGTCGATCAGTTTCACCTGACCATCTTTCATGAGGATCTCATAGGTCACGGTGGGGGCCGTCTGGACCATGTCCATTCCAGATTCTCTCTCCAGACGCTCCTGTACGATTTCCATGTGCAGAAGACCCAGGAACCCGCATCGAAAACCGAATCCGAGAGCATCCGAAGTTTCGGGCTGGAAGGTGAAGGAAGGATCGTTGAGCAGCAGTTTGTCGAGTGCTGCGCGAAGATTCTCGTAATCGTCACTATTGGCGGGATAGGTGCCGCAATAGACCATCGATTGCGGGTTCTTGAATCCCGGCAGGGTCTCTGTGGCACCATTGAGTCGAGTAGTTACCGTATCACCGATCTTGATGTCGTGGATCGTCTTGATGCTGGCGAAGAAGTACCCCACTTCGCCTGCCTCCAGGACATCCGTCGACACCATCCCTGGACGAAAGTAACCGACTTCGTCGACGGTGAACTTTCTACCCGATGACATCAAGATGATGTCTTGTCCCGTGAACAGACGCCCTTCTTTGATGCACAGGTAGACGATGACCCCTCGATATTCATCGTAATGAGAGTCGAAAATCAGTGCTCGCAGAGGGATGTCTCTGGAGCCATCGGGGGCGGGGACGAAGGTGACGATCGCTTCCAGTATTTCATCAGTACCTTCTCCAGTCTTTGCAGAGCAGCGAATTGCCTCTCTCTTATGGAAGCCAAAGGTATGCGCCAGTTCTTCGTCGACCTCGTCGGGACGCGCCGTGGGGAGATCTATTTTGTTCATGATGGGAATGATCTCGAGACCGGCATCGATGGCCAGGAAAGCATTGGCGACCGTCTGTGCTTCGACACCCTGGGCAGCATCGACCACCAGCAGGGCTCCTTGACAGGCAGCGAGGCTGCGTGATACCTCGTATCCAAAGTCGACATGGCCTGGAGTATCGATCAGGTTCAGCAGATAGGTATCTCCGTCGTCGGCTTTGTATTCCATCCGGACTGTCTTGGCCTTGATGGTGATCCCGCGTTCTTTCTCGAGATCCATATCGTCGAGGAGTTGGTCACGAAACTCGCGTTTGCTGATGGTACCTGTTCTCAGCAGCATCCGATCGGCAAGCGTCGATTTTCCATGATCGATGTGAGCCACGATGGAGAAGTTTCGGATCTTGTCTGTGGGGTAACTCAACAGGAGTCCCTCGTTGCAGTGAGCTCTCTGAATAGTTGCGCGAATCGCCTCACCGCAAGGCCTCGGTGGCTGATGGCATTTTTCTGATCAGCAGTCATTTCGGCGAAGGTGAGGGTCTCACCGATCGGCACGAACACGGGATCATAGCCAAAACCACCTTCGCCTCGAGGTTCCCCGATGATGAACCCGGGGCATTTCTCCTCGACGGTGAGGATCACCTGATCGCCGTCACAGAGGGCCAGAACACAGCGGAATTCGGCACCACGTTGGTCTTCGGGGACGCCTCCGAGTTCTTTCAGTAATCGAGCGACGTTGTCCTGAAAGGTAGCATTCTCGCCAGCCCACCGGGCAGCATAAACACCGGGAGCTCCATCGAGAGCATCGACCATCAATCCGGTGTCATCGGCGAGTGCCGGCAGACTACTCCATCGAGAAAACGCGGTTGCTTTGATGAGGGCGTTCTCCAGCAGGGTTTCGCCGTCTTCGATCGGATCCGGTGGGGCAGACGAGAGTTTCGATTCCAGATCCGCCGGTCGCAGTAGAGTTCTCTCCTCGAGGATGAGTTCTCGACAGATCTCGGCGTGCTTATGAGGGTTCCCGGAGGCGATAAGAAGAGGGCGCTGGAGCGAGGGAATCACGAGTTTCTCCGAGGGTTCGGGGCTGGGCAGGCCCCCTGGGGTTCGGGCATCGTTGCGATGCTACGGAAACAAGCAGGGTTGCGCAAGCCGACCCACGAGAAGGGGAGAGTGCTCCATCCAGGGTGGTGGCTAGGAGGATAGGGGGTAGATCTGGTCACCGAGCATCTCGCTGAGTTGGACAATTCCATCCTGAGCTGCGGCGATGACCTTCTGCAGAGTGTCCATGGTGATGGGTCCGTCCTCACATCCGCCGATGATTTCGATGACATCACCGGTCGATGTTCCGACCAGGTTCAGATCGACGCTCGCGGCAATGTCCTCCGGGTAGTCGAGGTCGATGAGGATCTGGTTTTCATGAATCCCGGCACTCATGGCCAGAACCACGGCCCTTCTCGGGTCGGTCGCGAAGACGCCCTTGGCGAGGTTCCCCTCGACGAGAATCCCGAGGGCGACTGCCGTCGCATTGATACATGCGGTCCGAGTACCGCCGTCTGCCTCGAGAACATCGCAATCGATTCGGATCGTGTACCCTGGCATCAGCGAGAGATCGAGTCCGGAGCGCACTGCTCGTCCGATCAGGCGCCTGATTTCGATGGCACGACCATCCTGCATACCCGTACCGGCCCGGTCGAGACGCGGTTCAACCGAATAAGGCATCATGTGGTAGTCGGCAGTAGCCCAGCCCGACGCGTCATTCTTCCACCTGGGTGTGCCCTCTTCCAATGTTGCGACAGACAAGACGGTGGTGCCCCCACAATGAAAGCGAACACTCGAGGGGATGCCTGGAATGAATCCGCTCTCGACCTCGACAATACGAGGAGCATCTGGACTTCTATGATCTCTTCTCATCGATGTGCAATCCCTTCTCGGACTCGTGCGATCCTACTGCAACATCGGCTGGTGGGGGCGACTTCTGGTAGGAAACCGATTAGAATCCTTGCTGCCAGAGCGTCCCTGGAAGGAACAAAGATGAAAATCCTGGTGGTAGGAGGTGCAGGATACATCGGGAGCCATTGTGTTCTCGAGAGTCTCCGCGCCGGCCACGAGGTGGTAGTTCTCGATGACCTTCGTACCGGCCATCGGGAGGCGATTTCAGGGGTCGAACTGATCGAGGGCAGCATTCATGAGCCACGCATATTGCGATCTGTTTTCGAGTCCTCCTCGTTTGACGCAGTTTTTCATCTTGCGGCATCTTGCAGTGTTCCCGAGTCGGTGAAGATCCCTGCCCTTTACTATCACAACAATTTGGCGGGAACTCTCAATCTGGTCGAATCGATGCTCGAAGCGGGAGTTCACAAACTGGTTCACTCCTCCACAGCGGCAGTTTACGGCGATCCAGAAGAGATTCCGATTCCTGAAACCCATCCGCTCCGTCCGGTCAATCCATACGGTGATTCGAAGCGGATCGTCGAAGAATCACTTCAGGCCATCGCCCGACAGCATCCGCTCGAACACGTCTGTCTGCGCTACTTCAACGCCGCTGGTGCCGATCCATCGGGACTGCTGGGGGAAGATCATCGCGACGAGAGTCACCTGATTCCGCTACTTTTGCAGTGTTCACTGGGTATCCGGGAGCGGTTCATCATTTTCGGCACCGATTGGGACACGCCGGATGGAACCTGTGTGCGCGATTACGTTCATGTCACCGATATCGCCAGAGCACATCTCCTGTCGCTGGAAAAAATCGAACAGGTCTCCGGTGAGGCGATAAATCTTGGATCTTCCCAGGGTGCCAGCGTCCGAGAAGTGGTCGAGTTGGCAAAGGCCACCACGGGTGTGGATTTTCATATCGAGGAACACGGTCGTCGCGATGGGGATCCCCCGATCCTTCTGGCCT
>CAWLAN010000040.1:0-20472 GCA_963854815.1 Planctomycetes bacterium UBA1146 | reverse complement strand
CGTAACTGGTCAATCCGAGATCGACTCGCAGTGGCGAGACCGAATCGGTGATCGCTGACAGCCGCTCATCGATGGTCACCAGATGTTCTCTACCGATCGGCTCTCCACTGGTCGGTATCCCGATCGCAACACTGCCGAGCCGAAGTGGATTGACGATGGCGATCAGATCAGTACCCAGAGCTGTCAGGTCATGGCGGATCGCTGTTTTTCCTCCCTCAATCGTGCCCACGATGGAGACCACCGATGACAGACCGAGGGCAAAGGTCATGGTGAGGAGTCCCGATCGAAGCGGGTGTCGGCGGATGCGCTGAAAGGCATTCAGCAGGTGCCTCCCGAACTGGATCATCACCGACCCTCCCTCAGCAACAGAGCAGGATCGGTGCCGCTGACTGCCCAGGCAGGACCTGCAGACGCCAGCGCCGCACCCACGATGACGATCAGCATCGAGTCGAAGATGGTATTCCAGGGCCAGGAGGCAGCGAGCACCGCTGACGGATCCAGCGTCACACGCAACGTTGCGAAGGCAACTCCGGCCAGAGCGCCGAGGATCGCTCCAAGCAGCGAGATGAACAGCCCCTCCCACAGGAACTGCCAGAAGATGTCCGCCCTGCTGGCCCCTTCGGCGCGACGCAACCCGACCTCGGCTCGTCGCTGGCGGCCGGTCAACAGCAGCAGGTTGGTCAGAACCAGCAATCCGATCACGGCAGTGATCGCGAAGAAGATATCATGAAGGACGAGGTACCCATCCAGTTCAGGACTCGCCAGGATCGACCAGGCCACGTTGGCATAGATCAGGGGAGTACGACCCCGCTCGATGAGGGTGTTCTCGACCAGCTGGCTCACTTCCGCCACCTGCATCGGATCGGTAGAAATGACGATCCAGTCGACAGGCGCTGCAGCGAAGTTCTCGCGATCCAGATGCATCGCCATGCCGTCCCTCAACCAGGGAGGGGATTCGGAGGCAACCCCGAGCATCTTGAGAACTCCCTCGACCAGGTTCGCAAATCGATGATCCTCAGCAATGCCGAGCGGATTGATGGCCGATTCCCCTGCAGACCGGATGACTCCCACCACCTTCCAGATCCTCGCCGACTCCGGGAGTTCGTCGGTGACTTTGGAGATTCCGGCGAGCCAGGATCCGAACCGACCCGGGGCGATCCATATTCGTGCATCATCGAGCGGGAAACTGTCTTGTGCAGCGGAGAAGAGTCGACGTGCCAGCGGCTCCTCGAAAACGACCTCCGGCGGATTCATTCCCGGCTCGAACCAACGCCCATCGATAAGTTCCAGCGACCGAGCCGAAAATTCTTCCTGATCGGTCGCGACGATCCAGCCACGTATCCGTTCGTCCCCCTGGATGACGGTTCGGCGAATACCCTGACCACTGACGATGGTTGCGGAAAAATCGTCGGCGAGAGCGTCGCGGAGGCGACTGAGATCCTCGACCTGGAGCACCGATGTGGCTCCCGGCTCGACCTCGACCTGGATGCGGTCGGTGCCCAGTTGGTGTGCCCGCTCGAGGGCAGCCTGGCGGGATCCCTGGAGAATCGAGGCAGGAGCCACCATCAGCGCCACAGCCCACAGGATTCCCTGACAGATCAATACGCTACGCCAAGGGTGTCGGACCAGTTCCGCCATAGCACCGGCCATGGATCGTCGGATCATCCAACTCAGTCGAGGCAATTTGGTTCCCTCCGACTCCTCGATGGAATACTCCTGAGCAAGGGTCGAGGACTCGCCTCCGGAGCGTGTGGGGATTATGCTGCGCGGACCGACGGGAGCAACCGACGGGAAAAAGTCGTTCTCGAACAAAGCCCCCGCGATGAGCAGGAGGTCCTGGATGTGCTTGCCCGAGGCTCGGATCAGACATGAAAAAACGTTTTCCCTCGCATGGCTGGTACTGTTTGGTGCAGCGATCAGCGTTTCCCTGACCGGGTGTCAGGGACTTGTCCCGATCGAGGATTCCATCCCCGTTGTCGAAGGACACCAACCCGACGATATTCCTGCGCCATTCGGGTTCGAACTCGATGACGAATCCTGGTCCTATCTCAAGTTCGAACACGCTCCGTTGCCGATGAGGACCGTCGAGGTGATCTACTGGGGAGATCGTCCCGTCATCGAACTCAGTTCATGGTACAAGCATCAGATGCCGCTTCATGGTTGGGAATTTGTATCGACAGAAGATGATTTCGGTGAGCAACACATCCGTTTCCGTAAATCCGGCGAGTACGCCGAAGTGCTCATCAAGAGAATGCCGGACAAGAAGGGCGAGAATTACGTGACACGCCTGATCGTCCGTATCGGCGTAGATTCCTGACCCGAGTTCTGCCTCGAAGCAGCAAAGATGAGAAATAGGGAGACCACTCCAAAATGGCAAAAACCGGCCCAGCCAGGCCCGAGACCAGAGATAGCGGTACCAACGAGGATGCTGGCGAACTCGACGAAACCCTAGAAAATCTCACCATCGGGGTGGCCAAGGCGGCGAAGATCAACGCCACGCCGATCGTCATCGGGGTCGTCGTGTTGCTCGGGTTGATCATGCTTCCTACGCTGCTGGACAAACTGAAAGAACAGGAACTCCAGCAGTGGAACAACGAGATCGAGGCCACATTCGCCGGAGAAGTCGCTGAAGTCCGAGCGCTGTATCCCACACTGCTCGATAAGGTCAGAGGACAGGCGATCGAGACGATCGCCATCGAGAAGGTGGCCCGCTGGCTGTGGGATCAGGGTGACGACGCAAGTCGCCAACAGGCGGTCGTATTGCTCGAGCAGAGCCAGCAACGCTTCCCTGACGATTACGTCATCGGTACCTATTTACAGCAATTTCGCACTTCACAGCAATCGAGCGAGGGCTTCGTGCTGCCAGAGCCTGCTCCACCCGAGGAGACGGAAACTGCCATCCCAGCTGGCGATGCTGCAACGAGCGCGACCGACACCAAAACTGACGACCCCGCAAATGCAGACCAGAAAGTGGAAATACCGAAGCCAACCCTGACGACCGAGGTTCCGGATCCACCACCAACAGAGGAAGGGGAGAAACCTGATCCCAAACCGCTGGATCTAGGTCCTCCTCCCCCGACCACCGGTGGTGACGGGAACTGAGGGGCCCGAAGGCCCCATCGATCCGCCACCGCAAGTCCATCGAGTCGAGCAAGCGGATGCCGGAGAACGGCTCGACCGCTGGCTCTCTCAGCAAATCCCCGAGCACTCTCGATCTGCCTTCCGACGATTCATCGAAGAAGGTCGCATCAGTCGTGATGGCAACCGATGTCGACCGTCGCAGCGAGTTCATGTCGGCAACGAGTTCCTCTTCGATCCTCCACCAATACCCTCACTTGTTCCGCTGCCGGAAGACCACGAACTGGATCTGATCCATCAAGATGATCAGATCATCGTGATCTCCAAACAGGCTGGAATGATCGTACATCCGGCACCAGGAACTGCACCCGAGAACACTCTCGTCAACGCGCTGCTGGGCCATAGTGATCAACTATCGAGCATCGGAGGGGAAGACCGCCCAGGAATTGTTCATCGACTCGATCGAGAAACTTCTGGTTTGATGGTGATCGCACGAACCGATGAGGCTCATCGAGAACTCTCGCGCCAATTTCACGACCGGGAGGTCTCGAAGGAATATCTTGCCCTGACCCACGGAATCCCCGGGACCTCTTCCGGTGAGATCGACTTGCCACTTGCGAGGTCACTCACCAATCCAAAGAAAAGGGCGGTTCGTCACGACAATGCCGGACGCCCCGCCTTCACCGCCTGGAAACTCGACCGCATTCTCAGCCGCGCAAAAACACCGGGTTATGCCTGGATCCATTGCTTCCCGAGCACCGGAAGGACCCACCAGATCCGGGTCCACCTTCGAGCCATCGGACATCCAATCCTGTGCGACTACCTGTACGGCCACGAAACCAGCGCTGATCTGTCGACGATCTCTCCGGGGAGTCCTCCTGCGCTACTGGAACGACACGCACTCCACGCCTGGAGACTCTTCTTCCACCACCCGACCCGCAAGGAGCCGATGCGGTTCGAGGCGCCCCTCCCGGCCGATCTCGCACCCTGGTGGGAAGCTGCCGAACCTGCATCCTGAGCACCCAAGAGCTGTCCGGGCATCGTTGCGAGTGCACGGTGAAAACGCTAAGGTGCCATTTGTACCTGAAGCCCTTCAACCGGATCGATCCGGTGGGTGTGGTGTCCCCCCCGAAGAGGGAGCAGTGCCGTTGAGCGAATACGTCGAGAGTTTCCAGAAAGTCCCCCTGTTCGAGGGACTCGAACCAGCCGAGATTTCACAGTTATTGCGCATCTCTGAAGATATCTCCGCCCGAAAGAGTGACACCGTGGTGCTCCAGGACACCCCAGGTGATGGCTTTTACATCATCGCAGCCGGTGCCTTCGAAGTACTCAAGTCCGGCAACCGGAACGAGGTTCTCGGCCGACTCGAAGAATTGTCCTTTTTCGGCGAGATGTCACTGATCAGCAGTGATGTTCGAAGCGCCACTGTCATGTGCGTCGAGGATGGTCGTCTCAAGAAGATCCCCTCCGAGCCATTCCAGAAGTTGCTCGAGGAGGGAGACCTGGTCGCCTACAAGGTGATCCTCAACATGGCTCGTATCCTGGCCCAGCGACTCGCGGCATCCGACAACCGCCTGGTCTCCTGAATTTACGGGACTGATTCGATGGCCCGAAGCGGCTCGCTCCGCATCACCAGCGGTCACCTTCGCGGCCGCAAGATCAAGGTTCCCGCCGGCTTGACGGTACGACCGATGCGGTCGCGTGTAAGAGAATCACTCTTCAACAGTATTCAGGATCGGCTCGAAACGGCACGGGTTCTCGACGTCTTCGCAGGTTCTGGCGCACTCGGAATCGAAGCGGTTTCCCGTGGTGCCAGGCAATCTGTTCACGTCGAGAAGGATCCGGCGGTGCTGGATCTGCTCCTCGACAACCTGAAAACCCTCGGTATCGAGGCGCAATGTAAGATTCTCGAAGCAGATGCCTACCGGATCACCCAGCACCCTGCCCCGGGGGGAGCGTTCCAGATCATCCTCATCGATCCGCCGTTTGCCGATTACGGCGGTCCCGGTTCCTTGCCGTGGAAACTCGCTGCACAACTCTCCGCCGATGAATGGTTAGAAGCAGGTGGCCTGCTCGTCATCGAACATCCACGTCGGGAAGATGCAGAACCTCCCCCCCTGGGCCTGAAGGCCCGGGAAGGAAAAAGTTACGGCAAAACCGGTCTCGCCATCTGGGAGAAAGATCGACCCGATCAGCTGTCGTAGCCGAGGTCGATCTCGTGAGCCCGATCGTCACCGCTCGACCCGGGGATCGTCAAGGGAAGGAACCGGGAGGTTCCCCATCGCCTCCTCGAAGACGGCTCAGATTCACCGAGCCACACCTTCGAGGTTTGCCATGAGGAAGAACAACCGACCAGCGTTCGGCGACCAGGTGGTACTGCCGGGAGAAGGGGTGAGGTCGTGGATGCCTGAGGATCTCGAAGGTGATGGACCGGACCTCACCGGCAGATTGCTCGATATCGACGATATCACAACGCCCGAAGTGCAGCGGCTTGAGCGAGGTTCCCCGTAATCGATCGGGTTGCTGGAAAAGGCCACGCAGGATCCTTCTGGCGCGAGAACGGAGCTTCCACCGCCGATAGCCCTGGCGCAGCAAACCGAACAGGTTCAAGGAAGATCTCTTCGCTTCCGGCTGATCCGCTGAAGGTCTTCTCGTTCGTCCTCGTCGAGTGCGTCGATTCCCTCTCGACTCACCTTGGTGAGCAACTCATCGAGACGTTCCTCTTCGGCGATGTCTCGGTCCGAAGCCCCATCCGAAGAAGGAGCGGCAGGGTAGTAATCTCCCGGAGCTCGACGACCCACGACCCGGGAACGCGAGGAGGATTTTTTGGCTCCCCTGAGCCCCAACTTCGGCAACAAGAACAGAAGACCGAGAGCAAAAACCACGCCTCCGAGGTGAGCTGCGTGTCCGATTCCGGTACTGATACCCTGGCCCTGGTCGATCAGTCCCTTCACATCGAAGAAGACGAAGGCGGCAACGATGAGCCACGCCGGTGCCGGCAGGATTCCCCAGATCAGGATGACACTCTTCGGGTAATAACAGGCAAAGGCAGTGGTGACGGCACAGACGGCCCCGGAAGCCCCTAGCGCCGGGACATCTCGCCAGCCGAACTGAACCATCGAAGCATGGAGAAGGGAGGAGAAAATTGCGGCTCCCAGGTAAAAGGCGAAGAATCGACCTTTCCCCCAGCGTGCCTCGAGCACCGGGGCAAAAGAGAGGAACACCAGCATGTTGATGAGGATGTGAAAGAAAGAGAAATGGGAAAATGCTGCGGTCAAGGGAGTCCAGATGCGGCCGCTCGCCAGGTGTGCCCAACTGGTCATGAACTCGTACTGCATGAAGCTTCTCGAGGCGAGGTGCCAGGCGATGAAGACAGCGATGTTGATGGCAACGATCAACTTCACCGCACTCATACTACGGATCATGCTGCCCGTACTGCCTGAACTCTGCATGTAGTCACGATCGAAGATACCCAACTCATCCCCTTCGTCAGGACCCCATCACTTCGGAATAGACCTCATCGTGATATCCCACGATCATCGTCTTTCCGATGCGCAGCGTAGGAGCTCTGAGGTTTCCGCTGGGCCCCATGATACCCTTTACCAGTTCTTCATCCCCGGGAGCATCCTTTCGCATGTCATAGTCGACAAACTTCTTGCCCCGGGCAACCAGTACTCGTCTCGCCGATCGTGCCAGAGCCAGCGCCTCCTGGGTACCGATCCGCTTCTTCTTGGCATCGATCAGTTCCCCGACCGTGGGATCTTCTCCCAGGAACTCCTGGGCCCGCTTGCACGATGTTCAGCCGTTGCGGTGGTACCACCAGTCGATCTTCTTCATGAAGTTCTCCCTGCCGTCAGAATCACGTTCCATCGCCGGTGAGATCATGCCCTCTTTTTACCCGAGACCACGAGTGTACCCAAGTGTGGTGGAATACCCTTCCCCTCGAAAACTTCCTCTGGACTGACAATCCCACCCCGGAAGCTCTTCTCCCGGATACGCATGATCGCGAGGATAACCGCATCGGCAATAACTGTCAGGAGCGTGTGGTGACTCCAGTACTTCTCGGCAGCAGTAACGCCAGTAACCCCGCATGGGCATCGAGTAACAGTTTCCCCGAATCGCTGACCAGTTGTGTGGAATCAGGATCGGCAAGATAAGCGACCGCCCGGATCGTTCCATCGAGGTACAGCGGGATCACGGCGAGACTCTGAACACCGGATGAATAGAGTTCCTCCATCGCCTGCACCCGGGACTCATCGACCACCCGGGGAGCAAGAATCGCCCGTCCGCTATCCCAGACATCCTCGACGGCTGCCAGGGCAATTCGCTCGAGAGACCCCTTCAGAGGCGTACCATCATGATTCGCACCGCATATCACTCGCACCTCGTCGCCATTCCTGGCCAGAATCCAGCCCTGCTTCGAAGCGGTGGACCGGACAAGACAGGCAAGCGCTTTCGGGATCAACACGCGTGGTAGCGAAGCAGAAGCCGCTTCCGTCAACAAGGAAGCAACGCGAAGCATCTCCTTGGAGTGATCCGGTTGCCCGAGAACCACGGTTTCCTTCAGTTCAACTTCCTCGCCGACCTCTTTGGGGATAGAGGTTTCCTCCGTCGAGATTTCCCTGACCACTTTTTCAGACTGCTGGTTCTCCCCGACGCGATAGAGCGACAGGTAGTGTCCGCGCAAGGGGTGTGGAAGTTGTTCAGCGAATGCGTGATGGAGGTCATCGGCCTCGGAGTAACTCCGGCGTGCCTCGTCGAGATTGCGTAGTTCGATGTGAATTTCAGCCTGCTCCACCAGAGAAGCAGCCCTGAGGATACGATCACCGCAGTCGCGAGCGTTGTGCTCGACCTCTTCCAGGACTGCAAGAATTTCTGTCGGCTCGGCACCTGAACAACGCTGCAGGCGAGCGCGACGAAGAGCCACTTGCCCAGCGAGACCCGGATGAGAGATTTCCCGGGTTGCCTCGCACGCACGTTGAAGTTCTTCCCTGGCACGATCCAGGTCTTCGGTAACAAGATGAAGATCTATCAGATCCAGCAAGCATTCGATAAGGCCGACTCCGGTGCCTGCCCTGGCGTGAACTCCGAGAGCACGCAGCAGATCACCTTCCGAAGCGGGTAGATCCCCTTTGCAGCGACGAATACGACCTCTGAGCAGGTGATTACGAATTTCGAGAAACTTCATCCGTTGCTGCTGACTGATTTCCAGCGATGCTTCGACCCGTTCTCCAGCACCCTCCAGGTCGCCGCAGAACAGGTAGACAGCAGCTTCGCGATGGAGTGCAAGTGCCCGTCCTGGTTGATCTCCCAGTTCGTTCGCCATCTCGAGTCCCTGTCGTGCTAGAGCCAGGGCTTCGACCGGTTCTCCAGCCGCCAGATGAGTCTCGGAAAGGGCACCGAGAGAGTTGATCACCGCCGGAACATCCTCGAGATCCTCGCAGATCTCCAGCGATCTCCGATGGAACTCCAGCGACTGTTCAAGATCACCCCGGCATAGAGAGGCACTCCCGATGGTGCTGAAGAAGAGCGCGTGCTCGGCAGTTTTCTCCTCATCGCCAGCGAGAGAGAGACCTTCCCCGCTGATCTTCATGGCGCGATCGTAATCACCCGAACAAACATAGAGCCAGGAGAGTTGACCGAGGACCTGGATCTGCTCTTGATCCCGATGCTCTCCCGAGAGCCTGGAAACGACTTCGGATGCCTCGCGAACAAGCCTCAGTGCTCCGGGATAATCTCCTCGAAGTTCCTCGATCTTGCCCAGTTTCCGGAGAGCCCGGACCCTGTACAGATCGAGTTCGACGCAAGCCTGCTCCTGCTCGACCCTCGCCTCCCGGACGATCTCGAAGGAGGACTGTGCCAGTTCCAGATCTCCGACGACGGTGGCGGAGTCTCCGATCCTCTCGGTGATCGCAAACCAGTCGGAAAGTCGATCGTCTCTTTCCTCGAACTGCAACAGAGCGTGTTGGTAGTGTTCGAGTGCTTTTCCATGGGCATGCACCTCGGTCATCGCATCTCCGGCAGCGAGCAGATGCACCAGAGCGCGGTCTGGAAGATCTGATCTCTGATAATGATGCGAGAGTTCTTCCCTCACCGGCGCAAGATCATCACCGTGATGCTCCTCGATGGCTTCGGCGAGCATTCCGTGCAGTCTTCTGGTCTCGGCCGGCAAGATGTCTCGCTGGACGATCTCCCGCAGTTTCGGCTGCGGAATCGAATAGACCGGCCTCCCGGCCTCGAGTGTTCGACCGACCATTCCTCTGGCTTCCAGTTCACGGATGTTCTGCCGTAGATCTCCTGCGAGGCCTTCAATGAGTTCGAGCAGTTTCAGAGGGATCGGTCTGTCGTGGAGAGCGATCAATCTGAGAATGCTACGGGCCTGCTCATCCAGAACGCGAACTCTGCGATGAAGCGCCTGGTGAATTCCCACCGGCATCTCGACGCGCGAAAGGTCGCCACCTCCGCGAATGCTCCAGGCTCCTCCGTCTCGCTGGATGATGCCTTCTTCCTGTAGCACCTTGAGCATCTCGACGATGAAGAGTGGGTTCCCTCCGGTTCTCTCCTGAAGACGATCGAGGAAGGTCGATTGGATCTCTTCCACCTGGAGCACGTGGTGGATCAACTCGGTGATCTGTGTCCGTCCAAATCGCTTCAGTGGAAGTTCGTCCATCGATTTGTTTGCTTGTTCCCCTTCGAGGAACTCGACGATGGCTGACGATCTTTTTTCGTCATCTCGAATCGTCAATATGACAAGAATTCTACCCTGACTTTCTTCACGTTGGAGTCGCTGTCGAAGTCGAGATAGAAGTGCAACGCTAGCATCGTCAACCCAGTGAAAATTGTTGAGCACCAACACGCAGGGTTTTTCAGTTGACGCCTCTTCCATGAATGCCGCAAGACGATCCATGAAGCGGACGCGATCCCGATCGAGGCGGATTCCACTTTCGGAATTTCCAGCAGCATCTGAATCTCTCAGCCTCGGGCAGATCTTTTTCAAAGACTCTTCGTATTGTTCGAAAAGGTCGGAACCGATGCCGACCAGGAGAGCTTGCTGTTCGACGATGGAGCGGAAGGGATGATATGCATCCTGGACCGCCTCGAGACAGTTTCCGGCGAAAACGGGGATCTCGCGTAACTTGAGGTGGTGAGCGAACTCATCGATCAAACGGGATTTCCCGATGCCGATCTCGCCGGAGATCACCATCAGGGATTTCTCCCGATCGACCTTTCGCTCCTTACCTGTTTCTCGCAGGGAGACACCGAGGCTTCGTTCCACAGCCTCTCCCAGGTGTTCAAGCTCCATGCGACGCCCGACAAGCTTGCTGCTATGGAGATAGGACAACTGTGTCTCGGCGGTTTCTACCTGCCAGTGGCGCCCGGCTCCGGCACTGAGAGCATGGATGATCTCCCTGGCACTGGAGAAGCGTTGTTGGGGATCCTTGTCGAGCAACCGTAGCACGATGTCGACCAGGTACTCTCGCTCACCCTTGAGGTCTGCTCGCATCTCTTCACGCCAACAACCCTCGACTCTTCCTGTCGAGGTGCCGTCTGGTGCGACGAATGGAAGCCTACCCGTCATGATCTGGAAAAGGGTCACACCGAAGGAATAGAGATCAGCTCGACGATCTGGAGTTCCTCCATCGATGATCTCCGGAGCCACGTAGTGAAGGGTTCCCTTGATGGCAAAATCAAATGTACCTGTGATCTTCTCGGCGAGACCAAAATCTATCAACTTGACCCGAGGAGGGCCCAGGCATTGGTCTGTGGAAACAGGATGATCGGCAACCTGCACCACTTTTGAGGTCTGATCCACACCGATCTGGCGAGTCCTGGTCACGAGGATGTTGTCCGGCTTGATGTCGAAGTGAACGTATCCTTGAACGTGGATGTACTCGAGCGCCCTGCAGATCTGCACGACGATATCGAGTAGTTCATCCTCCTCGAGGGTCGTCGAAGCCGCGAGCAGATCATCGCCTCGGATGAACTCGCTCACGATGAACCAGTCATGGCTATCGGAGACACGCCCGAAGTCATACACCTGGGCGAGATTCGGATGGCGAAGACGGGTCAACGCCTCGTACTCCACCTTCGACCACTCCTCGGAGTCATCGATTCGATCGGCTCGTAACACCTTCAGGGCAACCTTGCGACGAACCTGGAGTATGTCCTCGCACAGGAATACGGTTCCCATGGCACCGGCACCAAGTTGCCGGATGACCCGATATCGACCGTTGATGCATTCGCCCGCACAAAAGGAACCCATGGTGACCCCGGGAACGGGGCTCCAGGGTGCGATGGGCACCTACCGTTCCTGGATAAGAATACGACGAAATCGCCGAATGGACCCGTCAGCGTCGCGATACGAGCGATACGGCCCGATTCACGGCTTCCTGGCAATAGCGACGATTTGCTTCGAAAAGGGAACTCACGCCGACCCGAATGGGCATCTTCCGGCGATGGCTAGCGAATCTGGCGAAAAGGATCTTCCTGATCGAGTTGGAAACGAAGGGTATCCACCTTGGTGATCCATTCCTGTGCGGCATTCTTGATCTCAACGGACATATCGAGATTTCTTCCTGCCTCATCAAGGATGCGTTGAAGATTCGCCTCTGCAGGGCCGAGCACACCCTTGGAGATCTCCTGCCAGAAGTTCTTTTCCTGGGCATCCTCGGTGGCTCTCGATCGCCGCATGTATTCGGCAGCACGATTGTCGACTGAGTACTGAACCTGATTCAGGATGATGCGCGCCTCACTATCTGTCATCGGCGGAACGATACGATCCGATTCTCGGATCAAATCAGCCTGTTCGGCATTCAATTCGGCCGAACCACCCACCGGCATCCCGATCAACCCGAGCACCACGGCAACCATCACTGGAAGAACAATGGCTGCGACGAGACCGAGAGTGAGGTCGCCGAAATCAAGTTCGTTGTCCTCGGTTGCCTGGACAGGTGCTGGACGAGGACGTGGTGGGGTCCGTTTAGCCACGGAACTACTCCTCGCTGTCCCAGTCGAAATCCAACGGTGCCACCTTGATCAAATCTCCCATGATGATCTGCAATCTGGTGAAGTCCGTGTTGTATCCTGAATACTCGGGAGGAAGAGAACCGTCAGGCAATCGCACATCCGCCAGCATCGCTCTCAATTGATCGAAGGTGTCGCCGGCATACTTGTTCGCCGCGCTCCACTTTCGAGAGAAACGGGCTCTATCCTCGTCGGTTCTCAGTTGAACGACCTCGCTCACCATGGCGGTGGATTTTTGGATCCGTCTCAGTATCTTCTTGTATTCATCATCGGTGGTGGTCTCCTCGACCACTATCCAGGTCGTGGTATTTCTATTGACCAGGGCATAGGCAAAAAAGATTCCGGAGCCGATGAAGAGTACCAGGGTCACGATCACCACCACTGGATTGACACCCTTCTTGGCGGCCGGCTTGTAGATCGGCCTCTCGTCGCCCGGATTCTCCGGTCCGGCGCCCTCGGGAGTCCAGGACCCCCTCTTACGGGAGCCTGAGCGCGGTGGGCGTCTACGGGCGCTGGCCATCTCGATCTCCTCCCGGGAGTTGGTGCATCCTTCCCGAAGGGGTCCCCGATGCTTCTTTCCGAACCCGGATGGTAGCCACCCCCTCCCACATCGTCAACGAAGACCCGCAGCAGGTGAGGCGCAAATAATCCAGCTCTGCTGGTCACAATCGATCTCCAGGGGCATGACGGCAGGAAGGATGAAGCGCACATCTCCTTCCTGGAGCCATCCTTGACTCCCTTTGAGCCTGGCCCTGCCATCGAGGACTGACAAAATCGAGAAGAAATGGGGATCGGCTGGCCACTGGCCCTGAAACTCTCCACGAAGTTCGTGCAGCCTGAAGGGACCATCTGGGATCCGACAATTCCACCCCGAACCCGTTTCGTAAGCTGGCAAGCATCCAGGGGAAGCAGACCGGGGAGGCGTCGTCAACAGCACCTCCTCGAGATGAAGTTGACGAGGCGTTCCGTCGAGACCGGTTCGTCCTCCATCGTGTACTCGCCAGGTCACATCGGACGACTGCTGGATCTCCGCCAGCAAGACTCCTGCTCCGATGGAATGGATCGTTCCTGCCGGAAGTTCGACGATATCTCCACGTTGCACTGCGATCTCGTGAAGTGCATCGGATACTTTTCCCCCACTTCGCACGCACTCGACAAGCCGAACGACATCCCACCCTTCCTTCAATCCGACCTGAAGTCGCGAATCCGGTAGCGCATCGAGAATGATCCACGCTTCACTCTTGCCCCAGGTTCCGAGGCCGAGTTTCCGGGCGAGGGCGTCATCAGGATGAACCTGGACCGATAGATCCTGTGCGGCGTCGATGAACTTGTAGAGAAGGGGAAGTCGAGGATGAGATCCTGGTTGTGAGATGGATCCCAGGATGGTCTCAGAATCGCGCTCGATCAGGTTTCTGAGCGACTCTCCCGCCAGAGGACCTTCGGCCACCAGCGAATGGAGCGACGTGTCATCCTCACCGACATCGGAGACTTCCCAACTCTCCCCCACAGGAGGCTCGACCGACAGGTCCGGCCGAAGGCCATCGAGAAGGCGGCGCCCTCCCCAGGGACGGCGTAAACCGATCGGTTGCAATCGTAGGATCCCGGCGGGATCACTCAACGAGTCAATTCCCCTCCGGAGCTGGCAGCCTCCAGAAGCATCTCTCTTGCCTCTTCGAGAGACCTTTCGGTGGCTCGATCGCCCCTCAACATCGATGCGAGTTCCTTCACTCGATCATCACCGATGACTTCTTCCACCCGGGTACGAGTGACCTTGCCATCGGTCTCCTTGATCACGCGGTAATGGCGAGCACCGTGGCAGGCCACCTGTGGCAAATGGGTCACGCACAGAACCTGATGGTCTGAGCCGATTTGTTGCAACTTTTCCCCGATGACCGCACCGAGGCGTCCCCCGACACCGGAGTCGATCTCATCGAAGATCAGCGTGTCGGTTCCCGATGCACCGGCGAGAGTTCGCTGCAACGCCAGCATCAAGCGCGAGAGTTCCCCGCTGCTGGCCACATCCGCGATGGAACGGAGTGGTTCACCTGGATTGGCGCAAAAGAGCAACTCGAAGCGATCTCTACCCTTGTCATCCATCCCATTCCACCCATCGCTCGAGGAGATGGGAACAAGGTTCCCCTCGAGTCGAGCCTTTGCCAGATCGAGATCTTTCAGTTCAGAAGCGGTGATCGCGGCCAGTTTCTGGACCACCCCGAGACGTGCATCGTGCAATTTCCGCGCACCATCTAGAAGCCTGGAGATGCTGCGCTGCAAGCCCTCCTTCAGTTCAGGAAGCTGTTCTTCTGCTTCCCCCAGAGCACTCAACTGTTGACGGCATTGGGCCAGATATTCGATCAGATCGGGTTCTTCACGGTGATATCGCTGTTCCAGGGTGACCAGTTGATCGAATCGTTTCCGCTTCTGTTCGAGGCTCTCCGGATCGAGGTCGAGATCTGATTCCACATCGGAAAGGGACCGCAGTGCATCTTCGATGAGAACTGAAGCTGTCGAACACCCCTCCACAAGGTTGGCGATCCCAGGATGAAGGGAACTCAGCCCACGGAGGTCTCTTTCGGTCGATCCGAGCTGATCGAGAATGCTGTTCTCTTGCTCGAGAAACCTCTGGCGCACCGATTTGATCGACTCCAGCACAGAGTCTCGCTCTTCGAGTAGTTCCAGTTCCTTCTCGAGGGAACTTCGCTCACCCTCGACGAGCCCGGTCGATTCCAGTTCTTCAATGATGTGCTCCAGGTAGAGACATCGATCGCTTCTTTCACGAACACCCTGTTCGAGATGGTGGATTCGCCCCTCCAGTTCACGTGCCTCTCGCCAACCCAGAGCGTGTTCATCCCGCTGCTCCAGTAGTCCGCCGAAGCGGTCGAGGAAATCCAGTTGCGCTCCCGGCTGGAGCAAGGTGAGTGCGTGCCCGTGCCCGATCACCTCGATCAGAAGTGGGGCGACCCTTTTCAACAGAGTCGTGGTGGTCTCCCGACCATCGATGCGACAGCGACTTCGACCCTCTCGATGGATCTCTCGCTCGATGACCAGTTCACCATCTTTGATGGGACTGCCCAGTTGCTCGGAGATACGAATCGAACTGGATCGGGACAGATGGAAGATTCCCCGGACAACAGCTTTATCACATCCGGTACGAACTACGTCTGATCGGGTTCTTTCGCCACGCAAGATCGTCATCGATGCCAGCAGCATCGACTTGCCAACACCGGTTTCTCCGGTCAGAACCTGGAGTCCGGTGCCCATCTCGAGTTCTGCGTGTTCGATGAGACCCAGATCGTCAACACTGAGGTGGACGAGCAATCTCGCCTCCCGATCTTCAGCGCACCCGAGAGCCCGGTGCGACCTTGCCATCTGGACCCAGCAGGCTGATCACATCTCCATCCTGCACTGCCAGCAACATTCCACGCGACTCAACACCACGGATCGTCGCCGGCTGGAGATTCCATACCACCACGATGGTTCGACCCTTCAGTTCATCCTCGCTGTAGTGACCTCGAACTCCGGCAACGATCTGGCGAGTCTCCCCTCCTCCGTCGATGGTGAGCAACCACAGCCTGTCCGCATCCGGGTGAGGCTCCACCTCGAGAATCAGCGCCGTTCTCAACTGGACCCTTGAAAGATCATCGATGGTGATGAGGTCGGTGTCTGTGCCCGCCTCGGATTCTGAGCCGGAATCGCTATTCATTGAGTTCCCCTCCCGATGGATCCCACTGCGAGCGATCCTTTCTAATGTTGCCCTCGCCGTGGCGCAATCACTGGAAACGAAAGAGCCCCCGAACATCGAGTCCGGAGGCTCCAGAAACATTCAATTAGCGACAACAGGGCGGTTCAGATCCCTTCCTCCAGGATCCGGTCGATGATCTGCTCGATCCGCTGCTCATCTTCGACACGCGATACATCGGGGTCGAACCCCGCAATTGCGCCGGCAGGAACAGAGACCTCGGAAGGAAGTTGATGAATCTTTTCGAGCCACTGAGCCAACTCGGGAACTTTTTCGATCTGATCCACGCCACCGATATCACCGGGACTCGCTGGACCTTCCAGGCCTGCTGGACCGTCTGGACCATCGGGACGCTGTGGTCCCCTCAGCCCCTCGGGGCCATTCGGGCCGGAGACTCCGCCCACTCCATCCGTCGTCATCGAATACCCCTCTCTCTCCCAGGCGAGTGAAACCCACCCCCTGTCAGGGTGACACGTATTTCCTCTCGCATGAGGAGGATCTTCTGCAACTCCCCGTCTACGACTCATATCGGCAGACAATGCGAAAAACTTGAGTACTTCCGTAAATTCCTCAACCGCACTGCCATGCAACCGCCGCGGATCGTGACACATGAGGCGAAATTCCACAAGCCCCGTCGGATCAGGGGTTCGGAAACTCTGTTGTGGGTTGGGATTGGCCCTGAAAAAGAAACCTCCCCCGGACCGTCCGGGGGAGGCACCTGTTTCGGTGCCCCCAGGATCGTTCGCGCGGGACCCGCGTATCGCGCGACAACCCCTTTTTTCGGGAACACCGATCTAGAGTCTTCACAAACTCCCGCCGACGATTCGTCGACGAGGATCAGGGAAAACCGCTAGAGGACGATTCGACCCTCGAGGGTCACGTCGTCTTTTTTCTTGTCGGTCTCTTTGTTGTCCTTTTTCTTGTCGGACTTCTTCTCGTCCGTCTTCTTCTTGTCGGTCTTCTTCTCTACTTCCACTTTCTTCTTGCTGCTGTCTTCCAGCTGACCTTTGGGAAGATCGCGTCCTTCCAGCAGGATTTTGACCTCGATATTCACCATGTCGAGGCTCTCGAACATCTCGCGAATGTGATCTGGCATCTCCTCGAGAGACCCTGACCAGTGAATCGACTGCTGGTCTTGATCGATGCCTTCGGTCGAACCAAAGATTACATTCGATTCTTCTCCATCTGTTCCGCCCACCACGAATTTGAAGATCGCTTTCGATTCAATTTCAACAACTTCCTTCTTGTCAGCCTTCTTCTTGTCAGACTTCTTCCTGTCAGTTTTCTTCTTGTCAGCCTCCTGCTTGTCGGTCTTCTTCTTTCCAGTTTTCTTGTTGCCGGCCTTCTTCTTCATCGCAGCTTTCTTCCTGGCTGCAGCTTTCTTCTTGTTGATGGCTTTCTTGTTGATGGCTTTCTTGTTACCAGGCGGAAGATCAGAACCCATCCGTATGATGTGGACTTCGCCGGGCATCGAGTGCTCGGAACGAATCACCTCAATCTCGACGTGAGACTCTCCATCTCCGGTCCGACCGAACGGAATATCGACATCGAGGTTCTCGAGCATCTCGAGGATGTGATCTGGCATCTGCTCGAGAGACCCTGACCAGCGAATCTGCTGCTGGTCTCGATCGTTATTTCCCCGGTTCCGATCTTGCCGGTCCCGGTCTTGCCGATCCCGGTCCTGTTCGTTCCCACGATCCTCTCGGATGCGGCCCTCCCGAGCACGCGGATCACCTCCAGGACGCTGCTGTAGCCTCAGCTGGCGACCGCGAGGGCGATCCCTGTCATCTCTTCGGTTGCGATCTTCAGCGCCCCAGCCACCCTGATCACGAACCCGTCGATCTCGCTGACCCACTCGGCGATTTTCTGGTCCGCGATTTTGTGGCATACCGACCTGGAAGGCACGAACTCCGGCACCACCAAAGCGAACCTTGGCTGCCCCGGCAAATCCGCCGGGCATCGGCCCGTCTCCATCGGAACAAACGAAGATGACGCACTTCATCGGGGGTTCGCCTCTGGATTCGAATCTTTCAATCCGCAGGCCCTTCGGACGCTCCGGGTTCGGCATCCTCCGCTGGTCGGCATGACCTTCGTGATGCAGCCCCTCATGGCAGTCGGTGCAAGACTGACCGCTGGCATTCACTTCTTGAATGTGAATTTCGATCCGGCGGCGCTCTTCATCTTGGTCGTCATCTCGTGGATGGAAATTTAGATCGCGATCACCGTCACGTCGATCATCATCACGTCGACCATCGTCATGTCGATCATCATCACGTCGACCATCGTCATGTCGATCATCATCACGTCGACCATCGTCATGTCGATCATCATCACGTCGACCATCGTCATGTCGATCATCATCACGGCGATCATCGTCTCGACGATGATCTTCATGATCCTCGCCATCTCCTTCATGCCTTCGATCCATCTCACGATGGGCCTCATCGAGCCCCTGATGGATCTCACGCGTCTCCTGTTCAAGTCGCTGGAGGGTTTCTTCCAGATGGCGAATGTGTTGTTCGAGTCCATCTTGGTCATCATCGTCATCATCGGAGTCGTGATCCCTGAGCGCGGAATCTCCACCATCGGCCTGCGCCATGAAATCCGGATGAAGATGGATACAGGCCGGAAGAACCAAGCAAATAAATAGCAGCAGTAATGGCAAACGAAGCGCGAAATTCATGGTAGCGGGTCCCATTCTATCTAGAAGCGTGTTGGCTTCGGTTCGGTTGTGGAACTGGCCTCGAGGGTGGTCGGTTGCCCTCGGCGGATGATGTTCCATCTGTAATTATCTGGCATATCTACGAGCATCTTCTCGATCTGCTCGAATGAGGTGATCGGGGTCTCTCCGAGAGCGACGAGGATGTCCCATCGTTGCCATCCGATCGACTCGGCGCGGCTTCCTTCTCTCACCGCAGAGATCAACAATCCGCCCTCTTCGAGCTCCAGAAGGTGAGCACGCAGAGACGGATGCACCGTCTCGAAGGTGACACCGACAGGCTCCAGGATCATCACAGAACTGGAGGTGCTGGATTCGAGCACCGTCTGGCCATCTCGTGTGACCCGGAAGCGGGTCGATCCGCTCCAACCGTTGGTGACTCGACGCAATCCATCAAAAGGACCAAAAGGATCGAGCGGGCCGAAGATGGACCTCCTGGAGAGTGGATCGGGAATGCGACGAAGCATCTCCTGCTCCAGTTTCCTCATCCGTTGCTCGGCATCTCGAATCGCCTCGGAGGGGTCCGCCCCACGAGACTGTCGGTCGGATACGATGTGAACCTGACCGTCAGGCCCGACTTCGATCTGGATCGCTCCATCACGGCCCAACCGGATGACGCGCCGTTCGACTATTCCATCTCCATCGTCGAGCCCTACATCCGGCTGCGACTGCTTCTTGTCCTGTTCAATTTGCTCGATGATGGACCGGGCCTGTGCCCGAACCTCCAGATCGGGACTCTGGAGCGCTTTCTCGATGGCAACCCGCGCCTGATTTCCCCTCTCGATCAACCTCTGACGCGCGACACGCCGCACTGCCCAGGAATCAGCGGCCAGATCGAGGATCCAGCCGTCGATTTGCTGCAGCTCCTGTGGCTCCAGGGGGACATCTCGTGGACTACCCTTGGCGGACTGCTCGGGCTGGGGGTCGTCCGGGGCAAGAGCAGCCACTTCCTGGGAAAAAACAACCGGAACCCCGGGCATGACGCTCAGGGTGAGGGCAACACCCAGCGTCAGGAGGGACAGGATTCCCGTCAGGGAGATCCAGGGAAAGAGTTGGGCTCGGGGGCTCTCGGGGTTCCGGTTTGTCGAGTTCGTCATTTCGCGGGCTCCAGTTCTTCTTTCAGCAGCAAGGCTCTTTACCGAGCAACACTTCCACCACAGAACATTGCAAAGGCTGGGCCATTTTCCATCTCAGCGACCCGCATTTCTACAGACGGGATAAGCCACTTTTTTCAAAGAACTTACGCAAGTATCCCGGGAATTGAAGACCGGGACACGGGGGGGGATCGAGGGTGACTCCACCCCGATTGATCCCGCCTCGTACCCCGGATGAGGTACCGCGTGCTGTGATCTGCCCGATCAAACCTCGATCTCTACCTCCAGGAACTCGGTCGTTCCTGCCTCGACTCGAACCTCGAAGGTCGGGGCGTTCTTGATCTGGGTCGGAGTTCCATCCCCTCGCCCGAAGTTGGTCACCCGGACGACGTAATTTCCAGTCGGCAAACCGGGGAAGGTGAAGAAACCCTTTCGATCGGTCTGCGATCGAGCATCGGTCCCCTTGATCCCTCCCGAGAGAAGCACCTGGGTTCCGGCCAGGAAATTGCCATCGAGATCCGAGATACGTCCCTCGATGATTCCTCCGGCTCCGATGGCGATGATCAGGTCAGCGGTGCCGCTGAGAACTCCTTCGACCGTCTCGCTGATGTAGGCACGATGTTCGATCTTGAGGGTGATCGTCGGAACGGCCAGACCGATGAACTCGAAATACCCATCTGCACCGGTGAGAATTTGATCTCGTCGACCTGCTCCTGCGGGTCTGAAAGTAGTACTTGTGAGGAAGTTGCGGTTGCCTCCGATCACCGTGACCTTGACGCCGGCTACCGACTGTCCAGTGCTGGCATCGATGATCCGAC
>CAWLAN010000039.1:0-20515 GCA_963854815.1 Planctomycetes bacterium UBA1146 | reverse complement strand
CCTGTTACAGCGCCACTATGACCCTCGTTATCTCCATGGCAGCGAGCACAAGGACTACCGCTTCAGCATCGCTGCGGCTTCGCCACAACAAGCCGCCCAGCACATCGTCGCCCGGCTCGAAGATCCCGGTTCCTGATCGCTTCGTCAATGGAGCCGGATCCATCCGTCAGGGACGAGGCGCGTCATCTGAAAAGCGCCCTCGCAGCAGGAAGTGAATGACTTCCCGCTGGGTACGTTTCCTCCAGAACACGAAAGTGTGCGTTCCAGGCAGGATGATCCTGTCGGTGGCGCCCTCGAGATAGGTGCAATCGAGCGGCACCATGACGTCGTTTGCCGCGGCGATGACCCCGGTCGCAGTGGCTGGAAGAGTGTTCTCCGGCAGCGGACCACCACCGCGATCCGACAGCTCCTTGATCGGGGCGACCCAGTCGCCCAGCACCCGTTCGAAGGTTCTCGCCACCGGAGAACCCTGATTGGGCGGCGAGATCTGCACTACCCTTTTGACGCCGACGATCTCGGGGGTCGTGGCCCGAACCGAGATGATCGCTCCCAGGCTGTGGCCGACGACATGAAGGGGCACCCCCGGTTGTTCATCGACCAGCTGGTGGAGATGCTCTCGCAGCCCCTCGGCGAGAACGTCGACATCCTTGCGTGTCGATGGATAGCGGTACTCGAGCACCTCGAATCCGGCAGCTTCGAGCGGGGAACGCAACGGCCACATCGCCCGATGGGTTCTGAACAGTCCATGAACCACGAGAACTCGTTCTCTGGCATCGAGATGCAAGTCGTCCTCCAGATCCCCTGACGAGGCACAGCCGCTGACCGCGATGGCCAGTATCAGCAGCATGATCCTATCGAGTCGACCCACGGCCGGTCACCTTGGCTTCCTGGTCCTGCTTGCTTGGGCAGGGTCTGCATGACTCAAACTGCCCGTTCAAGCCTCAGAGGATCGTTGAATCGCCGCTGAAGGACAAGGCCCGGAATCAGAAAGCGAGCGGGGGTCTGCCCGATGAAGTACAGGGCGCAGAGTCATGCGACTCTACGCCCTGCCTCGTTAAATCTGGTGGACCTGAGGGGGATCGAACCCCTGACCTCTGCATTGCGAACGCAGCGCTCTCCCAGCTGAGCTACAGGCCCTCGGTTGTGATTCGTCTCGAACCGATTCGCTTATAGAGATCCAGCGAGATATCGGCAAGAGATGTACGACGATCTATTCAGCGCTCTCGAGGTTTTTCAGATCCCGTTCCAGTTTCCGGATCCTGTCGCGCAGTTCCGGCAACTGCGAGATGATGGTGTAAATCTTGCGCATCTGGCGCCCATCTTCAGCCGGCAGCCCCATCAGAACCTGATCCCCTTCAAAGGAACGCAGCACTCCCGCCTTGGCGGCCACCTGAGTCCGATCACCCACCTCGGCGTGTCCGATCATGCCGCTCTGGCCACCAAACTCGCATCCCTGTCCTATTGTCGACGAGCCGGCAATCCCGACCTGTGCGGCAAAGAAACTGTGCGGTCCGATCACGACGTTGTGAGCGATGTGGACCAGGTTGTCGAGTTTGCAACCCTCGCCGATGACGGTATCCTCGAGCGCACCACGATCGATGGCGCAATTGCTGCCGATCTCGACGTCTCTACCGATCCGGACACCACCTCGATGCGGGATCTTGCGGGCACCCTCGTCTGCCGGTGCATAGCCGAAACCATCTGCCCCGATCACGGTTCCGGCATGGACGATGGTTCCCTCGCCGATGTGCGTGTTGCCATAGATCACCACGTTGGCATGAAGCGTGACACCGGCACCGATTTCAGAAGGTCCCAGAATCACCACCCCGGGATGAATCACCGATTCCGTGCCGATTTCGACAGCGGCATCGATGGTGACTGCGGGCCCGATGATGACATCGCCGGCGATGTTGCTATCAGGATGGATCCGGGCGGTATCACTGATGCCGGAAAAGGGTGGATCCGGTTCCGGGTGGAGCAACAGGATCGCCCTGGCGAAGGCTTCCTGTGGATTCTCATGGCGGATGATGGCGGGCACATCGAGCAGTTCTTCACTGGGCCTGGAGGGCCCGACCAGAACTGCAGAAGCAGCGATTCCGGTCGGGACACTGCGGTTATCAGCAATCCACGCCAGATCACCATCTCCGGCGCTTTCCGGCGGTCGTACACAATCGATCAAGATCTCCGAACGGCCCTCGAGTACACCCCCGAGACGATCTGCGATCTCCTGAGCTGCCAGCGTCATGGCTTTGTTCCCCCGATTCGGATCAAGCCCAACAAGTCGAGGACGAGTTCCTTCTCGTCAGCGCAGTCCAGTTGAAGGGTGATCTTACCGAATAACCCTCCGGATTTCAGCGGCAACGGATGCGCCACGTAAGCCCGCAACTCGACGGAGCCGTCATCCAACGATCGTGGGGTGACCGACACATCGAGTCCGGCGGGAGATCTGGAAAGTTCCACTCGCGCGGACAGAACCCGCACAGGTTTGCCGTCAGCTCGTCGAATTTTCAGGATCTTCTGGCAAAAGCCTGTTTTGTTGATCTGGTTGAGATTCCATGCCTGCGGTTCATGGATGACGTGTTGAAAGGCGCGTCCCCGTAGCGGGATGATGAAGGGCAAATCGTTACATTTTCCATGTACCTTTCCAACGATCCGACCCCGGGCAAACTCCGAAGAGGCGCTCACTTCGATGACACTCCGGTCCTCGAGTGTTTTGCCGAGGCGAACTGTCCAGCGTGGATCTTCGGTACGTAGTTCGGTGATTGTGGGTGGCGGCCCGCCACTCTCGTTGAAGATCTCTATCGTCTGTCTGGATTCAGGGATTTCGAGCCCAACAGCGGTCGCAAACACCATCTCCAGAGCGGAAATCCGAAAACCAGGGTGGAACCAGGCCTCGACCGGAAGAAACAACGTTCCCTGCCCTCGAACCGAGACCTCGATCTTCTTGTAGAAAGACCCCCAGCCTCTTCCGAGCGAAACCTCGCAGCGATAACTACGAGATTCTGCCGGCCCCAGCGGCATCCTCAGGTCATGAGGAAGCATCTTCATGCAGCCGCAGGTGGGGCGGATCCTGTCGATCGTGATTTCCCCCTTGGTCTGATTGACGAGTGAAAACTCGAGAATCTGTTTGTGGCCATGGCCAACATCACCCAGGTGGATGGTGGCTGGCTCGAGCACCACCGAGGAGGAGGACTGGGCGTGGATCGTGGTCACTGGCAGCAACAGCCACATAGACAGTAAAAAGGTGGGTAACGGCGCGCGATGCTCCATCGACGATCTCCTTGGCCCGCATTGTATCGACTTTCCGGGGCGAATGTGGCCTCTGGTGTCTTTCTTTCCGCTGGCATATTTTCAAGCAGCACTGGCCCATGTAGAGAGGTTTGCATGAACGATTCGGTGATCGAGCAGGTGTGGGGAATTCCCCGATCGGTGATGGAGCAAGAACTCGGGGTGTTCCAGGGTTTTCTGCCAGATGATGGAGATCTCCACCTCAACTGCACCCGACTGGAACCTGCAGGATCTTTCCGACCCAGAAACGAGGTCGAGCAGGATCCGGAATGGAAACAGCTGATTCCTTACATTGCCCTGCACAACGAGGGACAGATTCTGACGCTGCGTCGTCTCTCGACCCAGGGAGAATCGCGTCTCCATCATCGCAGATCGATCGGGGTGGGCGGCCATGTCAATCCCGAACCTGCTGCTGATGACCCGCTGCTGATCCGTGGCATGAAGCGGGAACTATCCGAGGAGATCGATCTCGAGCGCGCTGCGCTGGGGTTTCACATGCTCGGCTGGATCAATGACGACCAATCGGAGGTGGGGAGGGTCCATCTGGGTCTGGCCGTCGTTGCGCAACTCGACCATAGGCCCGCCATCCGCGAGACCGATCGGATGGAAGGGTGCTGGCAAGCGCTCGAACTGTTGCAGCCGGAAGACCCCGCCTGGGAGTCCTGGTCGCGCTATCTGATCCCTCCGCTGCTCCAGTGGTCAAGATCCCTCGAGGAGACCAGATCGCCCTGAAACTGCCTGAGTGCGATTGACCCTACTTCGGCCCCGCGGATAGAATCCAAAACGGTGAGCGAGGACGCGAACTGGTTCGCGACAGATCGTCACGTCTGGTGAAACAGATGATCGCTACCCGGTGGTGTAATTGGCAACACAACTGGTTTTGGTCCAGTCATTCGAGGTTCGAGTCCTCGCCGGGTAGCCATTTGCAGCCTTTTCACACGTTGCGGCGGCTCTTGCCCATCTGAACCACAGATTCGATCCGGTTGGCGGAACCTCAGAAGGCTCCGCACGATTGTGAAGGCGAACACGATAGGAATCCCGATGGACCAGAAATTTTCTGCCATCATCCTGGCCGCAGGACGAGGGACTCGCATGAAGTCGAGTTTGCCCAAACTCCTTCACAAGGTCCTGGGTGTCACGATGCTCGATCGGGTGATTTGCAGTGTTCGCGAAGCAGGTGCCGATGATCTCATCGTGGTCCTGGGTCATGATGCCAAGGCGGTCTCCGGGCAGCTCGCAGACACCGACATACGTGTCGCCATGCAGACCGAACAACTGGGCACCGCACATGCTCTCCTTGCTGCCTTCGATCAACAACCGCCACAACACGATGACGTGCTGGTCGTCAATGGAGATCTTCCCGATCTCGACCCGGACCAGCTCGGTTCGTTGATGCAATCGCATCGAGCATCCGATGCGGCGTTCACGGTCAGTTCATGTAGCGTCGATGAACCGACGGGAATGGGGCGGATCGTCCGCTCCGGGCAAGGCACCTTCGAGCGCATCGTGGAGCAGCAGGATGCGGATTCTTCGATCGAGGCGATCCACGAGGTCAACCTGGGCATCTACTCTCTCGGAGTCGCACAGGTTCGACCTCAACTGCAGAAGATGGTCGACGGCGATCTCGCTGGCGCTGATTCAGCCAAGGAGTCCTATCTGACTGACCTTGTCGAGGTTCTGATCGAGGCCGGGATCCCCGTAGCGGCGTGCCCATCTGAAGGCCAGCAACAGTTCCTGCAAGTCAACGATCGTCTCGGTCTGGCACGTGTTTCACGAGTGCTGCAAGACAGGATCCACACCCGATTGCTGGCCGAGGGAGTGACCATCGTCGATCCGGTCACGACCTGGATCGAGTCCGACGTGGAAATCGGCACCGATACGGTCATTCATCCACAGACGGTCATTCGCAGGGGCGTCAAAATCGGCAGCCATTGTCAAATCGGCCCCTTTGCCCATCTGAGAGAAGGCACCGTCATCGAAGATGACGTCAAGGTGGGGGACTTCGTCGAGATCAAAGATAGCACCCTCGAACAAGGTGTTCGTGCCAAGCATCTGGCATACCTCGGCAACGCATCGGTCGGCCGGAAGGCAAATATCGGCGCCGGGGCGGTGGTGGCCAATTACGATGGCAAGGTCAAATCTCCGACCCGGATCGGATCCGGTGCATTCATCGGTAGCGGCAGCGTCATAGTCGCTCCGGCAAATATCGGTGAAAATGCGACAGTGGGTGCCGGTGCGGTGGTGCCGGCCGGGCGAGATGTCGAGCCCGGTTCGACAGTAATTGGAGTACCCGCTCGCAAGATCAAGCGCCATGATGATTCAATCCCTGAAATTTGTGAGGAAGAAAGATGACTCCGATGACCCAGGAACTCTCTGACAGCATGGTGGTTCTGAACGGCAATTCGAACCTTGCGCTGGCGGCTGATATCTGTTCAGAACTTGGACTTGAACCAGGGCGTGCCGAGGTTGCCCGATTTCCTGACGGGGAGATCAGTGTTTCGCTAGGAGAGGACGTACGCGGCAAGGACGTCTTCATCGTTCAATCCACCTGCCCTCCGGTGAACGAGAACCTGCTGGAATTGCTGGTGATGATCGATTGTGTCAAACGATCCTCCGCAGCCAGGATCACTGCCGTCATCCCATACTTTGGTTATGCCCGCCAGGATCGACGAGAACAGGGTGCGCGGGTGCCCATCTCTGCCAAACTGGTCGCCAACCTGATCGTCACGTCCGGAGCCGACCGGGTCGTGACGATGGACCTCCATTGCGAACAGATTCAGGGGTTTTTCGACATCCCGGTAGACCATGTCTACGGAGGGTCGGTGATCATCGACCATTTCAAGCAAAAGAAGATGACCGATCTCGTCGTCGTCAGTCCTGACGTCGGAGCCATCAAGATGGCCCGCGCTTACAGTCAAGGCCTCGGTGCCCGGCTCGCAACGGTCGACAAGAGAAGGATCAGTGGTACCGAAACCGAGATCGGGTTCGTCATCGGGGAAGTCGATGGTCTCCATGCCATCCTCGCCGATGACGTCATCGCCACCGGTGGCTCCATCACTGCTGCAGCCGGAATCATCCTCGAAAAGGGCGCCAAATCGATCGCTCTGGCGTGTACACACCCGGTCCTGTGCGGGCCAGCGGTCGAGAGGTTGATGGCCTCTCCTGCCCTGGAGTTCGCCTTTCTCGACACCATTCCCGTGGACGGGAAAATTTCCGATGATAGGCTGGTGATACTGTCCTGTGCTCCAGCGTTCGCCAACGCGATCCGCAAGATCCACAAGTCAGCCCTGATCGGGCGCAGCAGTCTTTAATACGAGAGTTCCGGACCTCCCGGACACTGGAAGGTGATGAGAAGATGGACAAGTTTGTCTTGGTGGGGCGCGCTCGAGAAGCTTCGGAAGTGGGTTCCCGGGCGACACGCAGACTCCGTTCTCAGGGTCTCATGCCCGTCAACATCTACGGAGCCAGTAAGCCGAACATCACCGTCGCTGTCGATTCTTCTGACTTCTACAAGGCACTCGAGGACCATCATCAACTGTTCCAGATCGATTTCGACGGCAACTCGGAAACCGGAATCCTCAAGGAAGTTCAATACGACACTTTTGGCGATCACACGATCCACGCCGATCTATCCCGGGTTGGGACCAACGACATCGTTGAAACCACGATGAGCATCCTTACCCTGGGAATTCCCAAAGGTGTTTCCAGCGGAGCCACACTGGATGTTGCATATCATCATGTGCCGGTTCGTGGAAAAGTTGGCAAGTTGAAGAACTCGTTGACCCTCAAAATCGATCATCTCGAATCCAACGAGTCGATCCGCGCCAAGGACCTCGAGATTCCCACTGGAGTCGAGTTACTCCTCGCTGAGGGAACCCCGATCGTGATCGTTCACGCTCGAAAGGGCTCCTGATCTGGACCATCGGATGCAGGGGGGGTTCTGATCGCGATGATACGTGGTTCCCATGACCGGACCCTTCCCCTCGCGATCATCGGTCTGGGTAATCCAGGTTCCGATTACGATGGCACCCGTCACAATGTTGGATTTGCGGTTGCCGACCGGATCCAGCGCTGCCTGAGTCGAACTTCTGCGGGCAAATCCAGCGGTTCCCAGCTCACAACTGGCCACTGGAAGTGGCGACGTGTTCATCTGCTCAAGCCGACCCGTTTCATGAATCTCAGCGGTGAGCCGGTGCGAATTTTCCTCGATTCTCAACAGATGACTGCCGATCAGATCCTGGTCGTGCTGGACGATATCGATCTTCCTCTCGGATCGATCAGGATCCGTTCTGGGGGCTCCTCGGGCGGCCACAAGGGCCTCGAGGATATCATCTTGGCCCTCGGGACCGAACGTATCGCGCGCTGTCGGGTTGGCGTCGGACGACCTTCAGGACAGGCCGAGGTGCCCGATCACGTGCTCGATCGACCCTCAGCAGACGAGATCCCCATCCTCGAAAAATCGATCGAGTTGGCGTCCGAAACTGCACTTTGCTGGCTGGTTGAGGGTGTTACAAATGCTGCTCGTCGTTACAATGGGCCGCTTCCCGACGAGGAGTCGAAGCCCTCGAACGGAACGGCAACTGAATGACCTGGTGTGGTTCTTCGCACAGATTCCCTGGTCGGTCATCGGGGGAGCGAAGCCACGAGAAAGAAACAGAAGGAGACCGGATTGACCGAACGACTTTACGAGGGCCTGTTCCTCGTCGATGCAAAGGATGCAGCTGAGAATTGGACTGATCTCGAATCGAGCATCCGGGGCATCATCGATCAGCACGGCGGTGTGATCGAATACGCCGAGAAATGGACGGAACAGCGGCTCGCCTATGAGGTCAATGGCGTCAAGCGCGGTGTTTACTATCTCACATACTTCCGCAGCGACTCTCAATCGATCTCCTCGATTCGTGCGGATGCTCAACTTCTGGAGAAGATCTTACGGCTGCTGCTCATCCAGGAGCCGTTCCTCGAAGAAGAGATGACCAAGCGCCAGGAAGCCGCAGCACGTCGCGCCGCAGCACCAGTTCCAACGGCAACCGAACAGACCGACAAACCGTCATCGATCAAGTCCGACAAGGATGCGACGGATTCCGACGAGCCTGTCGAAGCGAAGGTCGCAGATTCGATGGCCGCCGATAGTGATTCGGGCCACGACGACACGGTGGAAGACTCCGCACCAGAGGATTCTGAACCAGAAGACTCCGTACCAGAGCAATCTGAACCAGAAGACTCCGTACCAGAGGAATCTGAACCAGAAGACTCCGAGCCAGAGGATTCTGAATCAGAGGACTCCGAGCCAGAGCAATCCGAACCGGAAGACTCTGAACCTGAAGACTCTGAACCAGAGCAATCCGAACCGGAAGAATCCGTGCCAGAGCAATCTGAACCGGAAGATTCCGTGCCAGAGCTATCTGAACCAAAGGAATCTGAACCGGAGAAATCTGAATCAGAGGACTCCGTGCCAGAGCAATCTGAACCAGAAGACTCCGAACCAGAGCCATCCGAACCAGAAGACTCCGAACCAGAGCAATCCGAACCGGAAGAATCTGAACCAGAGCAATCCGAACCGGGACAAGAAGTCGCCGAGGAGGCGGAGGGCACAGGGGAAACCGATCCGGTGGAAGATGTCGCCCAGACCAAAGAAGAAAACTAACTGAACAGGAAGAGGTCCTCATGATGGAACTCAACAAGGTATTTATCGTTGGTAATTTGACACGGGATCCTGAACTGAGAATGACTCCGTCGGGGACTGCCGTGTGCGACCTCGGTCTGGCTTCCAATCACCGTTGGCGAAAACAAGGGGAAGATCAGTTCCAGGAAGAAACGTGTTTCGTTTCCGTCACCGTGTGGGGCCGTCAGGCGGAAAACTGTAACCAGTACCTCTCCAAGGGCAGCGGAGTGCTGGTCGAGGGACGATTGAAGTACGACCAGTGGGATGACAAGGAGACCGGCAAGGTCCGGAACAAACTGACCGTCGTTGCTAGCAGTGTACAGTTCATGCCTAAAAGCGCTGAAGGTTCGGGCGCAGGGCAAGGTGTCTCCGCTGCGTCGCAGGGACAGCAAGGCTCTCGCGATACGACGGTAGAATTCGAGCAAGGACCGCCTTTAAACGATGAGGTGCCCTTCTAGGGCAAGAGAGTGATTCAATATGTTTGTACGCAAGGACAAGAGTGGCCTCGTCAAGGATCTCAAGTACATCGATTACAAGAATGTCGACTTGCTCAATAAGTTGCTCGTCGGAAATGGCAAACTGTCTGCCCAGCGCCAGATAGGTTGCAATACCAGAACTCAGCATCAGATCAAACGAGCAGTACACCGGGCCCGATTCATGGCCTTGCTCCCGTACGGGCAGTAAGACCAGGTCAAACCCTTCAACTGGAGTGTTACCGATGAAACTGTTTCTGAAAAAGGACGTGGACAACCTCGGCAGTCTCGGAGATGTGATCGAGGTGAAGACTGGATTTGCCCGCAATTACCTCATTCCGCATGGCTTTGGCGTCGAGGTAGGTCAGGCGAACAAGCAATGGATCGAGGCTCAGAAACGTCGATTAGAGGTACACGAAGAGCAGCGGTTGGCAGGGCTCAAGTCGTTGGCGGATTCGGTCGATGGTTGCTCCTGCACCCTGATCGCCCGGGCCACCGAAGAAGGTCACCTGTTTGGCTCCGTGTCCGATCAGGACATCGCAGACCAGCTCCTTGCTGACGGGATCGAACTGGATCCTGCCTGCCTGGAACTCGAAAAACCCATCAAGGAACTGGGGATTTACAATCTGATTGCCAGGATCCACCCGGAGATGGAATCCACCATCAAGGTCTGGGTCGTCAAGGCTGACGACGAGGCGGACGATTCCCCGGAAGATGCTCCGGCCAGGGCCTGAGGGATGCCGCCGGATCGGCGTCTACGGGGCCCAGGAACTGTCCTCGGGCCACTGGTGTGAAGCGTCCGTGGAGCCCTCTTTCCTCCCTCAACAGCCTCCGGTAGTTTCAACGATCCCCAGGGGGTGATGATTTCCCGGGCCCTTTTTCAGTGGTTTCAGCCTTGTCGACGAAGCGAGTTTCTCATGGCCGATGTAAAGAACACAGAAAACACCCTTCCCCATAACACCGATGCCGAATCGAATTTGCTCGGGTCACTGATGCTCGGTGGGGGCCCTCTCGCCAATATCGTCGACAAACTTCGACCTGAAGACTTCTACCTGTCCCGGCATCAAATCATCTTCGAAGAACTGCAAACTCTTTATGCGGCTGAGGGTGTTACTGACCCGGTCATTCTGATCGACCGTCTCGAGAGCAGCGGATTGCTCGACAAGGTTGGTGGCAGTGAATACGTGATTGAACTGACGACACGAGTCCGTACCAGTTCCAACGCGCTGGAATATGCAAATATCATCGAACAGGCCGCTCTTCGACGCCGCGTGGTCGAATTGTGCCAGGACTTGGAGTCGCGGGCTCGGACAGGTTCAGGAAATATCAATGACATCGTCGACGAAGCTGGCGCAAGGGTATTGAATCTTTCCAAGGATGAGGGCAAGAGAGTCTTTCATAGCATCCAGGAGAGTCTCGATGAAGGATTCAGGTTGCTCGATCAATTGGAGAAGGGTCAGCACGGTAACATCATGACTGGTTTCAGCGACCTCGATGAGATGACCAATGGTCTGCATCCTCAGGATCTGGTGATACTTGCCGGCCGACCCGGCATGGGTAAAACGACCTTCGCGCTCAATATTGCCTGTAACGCCGTCTCACCAGCGGATCACAAGCCCGTCCTCATTTTCAGCCTAGAGATGAGCCATGATCAGTTGGCACTCAGAATGCTCAGCGCCACCTCGGGGGTCAACGCAACCAGGTTGCTTAAAGGCCAACTCAACGATCAGGAATGGAAAGACCTGATGGAGGCGTCCGACAAACTCAAAGCTGTTCAAATCATCACCGACGATTCTCCCGAATTGAATGTCATGGCGATCCGATCCCGTGCACGTCGTCTTCATCAAAGGCACCCTCTCGGATTGATTGTGGTGGACTATCTTCAACTGCTCGAGATGGGTGGACGTGTAGAGAACCGTCAGCAAGAAATCACACAGATTTCACGTTCTCTAAAACAACTGGCCAGAGAACTTAATGTACCGGTCATAGCCATTTCCCAGCTCTCGAGAGCCGTTGAACAGCGAGAAGGCCACAGACCGCGCATGGCTGATCTTCGCGAATCTGGTTCCATCGAACAGGATGCAGACCTCATCATGCTGATATATCGTGAGGAGGTTTACTATCCGGACAAGGAAGAGGCCAAGGGTATCGCCGAAATCAACATTGCTAAACAAAGAAAGGGTGCTGTTGGAACGGTCAAACTTGCGTTCCAGCCCGATCGGCTGAGGTTTGTGGACCTTAGTTACGCTGATCCGGTCGGGCAAGGACACGATCCTTTCTGACCAGAACCGGGAGTTCAGAAATGTCATCAAAATACGATCTCAAATCCGCCAGCCTTGTTTTCATGGCAATCATCGCCGCAGTCGCCATCGGGCAGGGAGTTTCCGGCGTTCCCTACCAGCTGGAATCTCACCGGATCGGGGTCTGTGACGTTCAGGTTGTGCTCGACCAGATACCGCAGGGCAAATCGATCAATGCCGAGTTCACTACCATGAAAAATCGCATGGAGAAGGATCTCATAGAGCGGGAAAAAGCGATTCGCAGACTCGATCAGGAGGCTCAGCAACTACAACCAGGATCCGAGGGCCGTCGTGAAGTCGAAAAGAAAATCGCCCTGAGCAATGCGGAGGCCATCTGGTTACGAGAGGACTTCGAGAAGGAGTTTAAAGTCAGTTTCAACGCTCGCCGAGACAGCCTCGTCAAGATCGTCAGGGACGCCATCGAAGAAGTCGCCACAGAAAGAGAACTCGATCTGGTAGTGAACAACGTTGCCCGGGCCCCTGATTTCAAGGTCTACGTCAGTGTATGGGCCAAACCAGAACTCGATATCACCATCGATGTGATTTCCAGGGTTTCTGCCAAGGCGGGTGATCGTTGACCAACGCTAGCCAGCAGACCATCTGCGGAGAAACAGTCCTCGAGGGGACAGGGCTTCATTCCGGCATCTCCTCGACGATGAGGTTGCTCCCGGCTGATCCTGATTCAGGTATCGTTTTTGTCAGGACCGATGTCGATCCGGAACTCGAAATACCGCTAGGTCTCGATACGCTGCGAAAACTACCGCGCCGCACCACTTTTGGTATCGGTGACGTCGAGGTTCACACCTGTGAACATCTACTCTCCGTTCTCCATGTACTGGGAATTGAAAATCTCAGATGTGAAATCGACGGCCCCGAAATCCCGGGGCTCGATGGCAGCGCCTTGCCTTTCCTCGAGGCCATCGGAGAAACTGGGCTCGCAGCACAGGGTACGCGTGGGCGGACACTGGCGATAAAAACTCCTGTATCTGCCCAGGAGGGCAAAGCGAGCGCGGTCGCGCTGCCCGGAGATGGCTTCCGGGTCACCTACACACTTCAGTACGATGTCGATCCCGGTTTCAGCCAGACTGTCGATATCGAGATCGACGAGAAAAGTTTCCGTGAAGAAATCGCGCCGGCACGGACTTTCGTGCTCGAATCCGAGGTCAAGGAATTACAGGCACGAGGCCTCGGCAAGGGGGCGACAAAGGACAACACCCTGGTCATCGGTGGAGACGGGAAAGCACCCGATTTCCGTCTGCCGGATGAGCCCGCGCGCCACAAGATCCTCGACCTGATTGGTGATTGCTATATTCTTCGATGCTCCCTCTCAGGACACATCATCGCCCATCGCAGTGGCCATGGTCTCAATGCCGAACTCTCCGCTCGCATCGCCGAGGCTCACGTGAGGGAACGCGAACTCGAGGATGTTCTCATCAAAGCCCCGCACGGACTCGAGATCCGTGATATCCAGAAAGTGCTCCCACATAGATATCCATTCCTGCTCGTCGACAGGGTACTCGAGGTGGAAGAAGGAGTCCGTGCAGTCGGACTCAAGAACGTTTCCTTCAACGAAGAGTACTTTCAGGGACATTTCCCGGGCCAACCGGTGATGCCCGGGGTCCTTCAACTGGAGGCTCTGGCACAACTTTCCGGAGTTCTATTACTGAGGAGCAGTGCTGACAGCAACCGGATCGCATATATTCTGGGTATCGATGATGTCAAATTTCGTAAGACGGTCGTTCCCGGGGATCAATTGATCCTCGAAGCGGAGTTGAAGAGACTCAAGGAGAGAACGGCGCAAGTTCAGGTCAAGGCGACTGTGGACGGAAAAACGGTAACAGAGGCAACGATCAGGTTCATGATCGTAGATGCTCACTGAGGAGGCTCTTTTTTGATTCATCCGTCCGCTATCATCGATCCAGCTGCTGAGATTGCACCCGATGTGGATATCGGTCCGGGAGTTTTTGTCGGTCCCCAGGTATTCATCGGATCCGGGTGTGTGCTTCACCACAATTCTTCAGTGATCTGCAACACCAGGATCGGCGAACGAAATGTGATCCATGCTGGAGCGGTGCTGGGGGGCGACCCGCAGGACAAGAAATGGGACGGTGAAGAGACCTGGGCAGAAATTGGTTCTGATAATATCTTTCGTGAGCATTGCACTGTGAACCGGGGAACGAAGCAAGGTGGCGAAGTCACCAGGGTCGGAGATGGCTGCCTGATCCTTGCCAGCTCCCACATCGCCCACGACTGTACCGTTGGAAACCGGGTCATCATGGCCAACGGTGTACTCCTGGGCGGGCATGTCGTCGTCGAGGATCAGGTCGGATTCGGTGGCCTGGCCGCAGTACATCACTACTCGACAGTCGGTAGGCTCGCTTTCGTCGGAGGGATGACCAGAGTCACCACCGACAGCCCTCCGTATCTGATCACCGAGGGAAATCCTTCAAGGGTCAGGGCAGTCAATTCAGTTGGTATGAAGCGGGCAGGCATCTCGGAAGAGGTGTGCGCCTGGCTCAAGGAAGCCCAGCGGCTGCTCTACATCAACAACATGACACGCCGCGAGGCTTTCGAACTGCTAGAACGAAGAGGCAATGTTCCCGAGGAAGGTATTCATCTGCGCTCATTCCTGCGGGCCACCGAAGAAGGTCGCCAGGGTCGTGCTCGTCAGCCCTAGGAGGTACCCGGCATGAGAATTGGTGTGGTCGGTGTCGGTCACCTGGGTAGCGCTCATGCCAGAATCTGGCGTGAGATCCCCGAGGCACAACTGGTGGGGGTGTACGACACTTCTCGCGAAAGAGCACAGGAAATCGCCGACCTCCACGATTGCCGCGTATTCCCTTCCATCGAACATGCACTCGATCAAGTCGATGCCGTTAGCATCGTGACTCCGACTCCGGTCCACCTGGAAACAGCCCTTCCATTCCTCGAGGCTGGCAAGGCGGTGCTGGTCGAAAAGCCACTTGCAGCAACCCTGGAGCAAGCGGATCGGATCTGTCAGGCTGCCAGAGAATCCGGAGCTGTCCTCCAGGTGGGACATATTGAACGATTCAATCCAGTTATCCGTGCTGCAATTCACCTGGTAGAAAAGCCTGTTTTCATCGAGTGTGACCGGATTCATCCGTTCTCTCTTCGTTCCACTGAAATCAGCGTCGTCAATGATTTGATGATCCACGATATCGATATCGCACTTCATCTCATCGACGATGATCTGGTGTCTGTCGATGCTCATGGCTGTGCCGTACTTTCACCCTATGAAGACCTCGCACACGCAAGGCTCAGTTTTGCTCGAGGAGCAACCGCGATCGTGAAGACCAGCCGTGTGGCTCTCAACCGGGCTCGCAAGGTCAGGATCTTCGGACCGAATCAATACGTCAGTCTTGATCTGGTTCAGCAGCAAGGATTCCACGTCTCTCTCGATGCCAATTATGACCCCTCACGCTTTCTCGATTCTGCTGGCAGAATCGAAGCCCCTGATGGCGTCGAGGACTTTCTGTCCAAACACCTTCAGCAATCTCCGCTGAGCATCGAACCCACCGAACCTCTGCGGGCCGAACTGGAGTCATTCCTCGGGGCAGCCAATCGCCAGCGCCAACCAGCGGTCACTGGCATTCAGGGTCGCAGGGCCATGGAAGCGGCCACCCAGGTGATCGAGAGCCTTCGCGAGCGCGCAAATCGCCTGGAAAAAGCCTGATACTGCTCTCTGGTGTGCCCTCGACCACTTTGATTCGATTGATGGCTGATCCTCCGGTGGCTATCTTGTCCATCCCGAGGGAGTCCTCAGTGGCGGATCTCTCCTTCCTGGGCGCTTCCCAGGTCGTATTTTCGAGCACTTGAATCTTTCACTCCGTGGGCTACCTGCCGAGAGGGCCCCTCAGCGGAGAAACGAAAGGACCGGCAATGCCCGGATTGCAGATCCAGGAACTCATCGAAGCAGGCGTTCACTTTGGTCACCGTGCCAGCCGCTGGCATCCTGCCATGGCTCCCTACATTCACCAGAAACACAACAAGATCCACGTCATCGATCTTCGTGAAACCGTTCGCGGGATCGTTCGGGCGCAGCACTTCCTCGAGCATATTGTCGAGGCTGGCCATGAAGTGGTCTTCGTAGGAACCAAATCACAGGCTCGCGAAGTTGTCAGAGAGCAGTCCGCAAGGTGTGGTATGCATTTTTGTGTCCACCGCTGGCTCGGGGGCACCCTGACCAACTACCAGACGATTCGAAGCCGCCTGAGGCGTCTCGAGGAACTGGAAAAAGCTCTTTCCGACGAATCGATCTCCAGACGTGGTAAGAAGGAAATCGCCCGGATGGAGCGGGAGCGTCGCAAGATCTTCCGGAATCTGGAAGGCGTCCGTAACATGAATCGCCTCCCTGGGGCTCTCATCGCAGTCGATGTTCTTCGTGACCAGATCGCGGTCAAAGAGGCCAGAAAGCGCAACATTCCGGTCATCGGTATCGTTGATACCGATTGCGATCCGAGACTTGTCGATATTGCCATCCCGGGAAACGATGACGCTTTCCGGAGTATCGAGGTCATTCTTAGCCAACTTGTTGATTCCATCATTGCAGGTAAGGACAAGTTGGAAGCACGACAAAAAGAAGAGGCCCAGAAGAAAGCAGCAGAGGAACAGAAAGCCAAACTGAAGGAGAAAGAACGAAGCACCACCGATCTCGAGGAAGCTCGTTCCAAACCCTATTCTGCTCCTCAACCTGCTCCCGGCGCCAGTGAAGCCTCGGCCGAAAAATCCAAGCCGAGTATTGTGGTCACCCCCGGCAAGAAAACGTCCGAAGCCAAAGATACCAGCGATTCCGACGATGATTCCGCGACAACCGTCGGCGACAGCGCAGAGACGAAGTAATGGTCAACGCGGATCTTCAAGATCCTGGCGGAACGGGAGTAACATGAGTCACATCGACGCCAAAACCGTGGCGGAATTGAGAAAAAAAACAGGCGTGGGAATGATGGAATGTAAGAAAGCTCTGCGCGAATCGGAAGGCGACATCGAAAACGCCATCGACCTGCTCCGCAAGAGAGGTGTCCAGATGGCCGCGAAAAGAGCCGACCGAGCCACGACGCAGGGTTGGGTTGGATCTTACGTGCACTCCAATGGCAAGATCGGCGTGATCGTCGAAGTCCTCTGCGAAACAGATTTTGTTGCAAAGAATGATCAGTTCCAGGTGCTCATCAAGGATATTGCCATGCACATTGCTGCCATGAGTCCTACAGCATTGACCCCTGATGAACTCGATCCGCAATTGATTGCTCGTGAACGCGACATTTACACCGAACTGGTCAAAGACAAGCCTGAAAACATCCGTGGCAACATCGTCGAGGGCAAACTCCAGAAGTACTACAGTGAAGTTTGCCTGATGAATCAGGCTTTCATCAAAGATGACAAGAAATCCATTCAACAGCTCCTCACGGATGCGATCGCTGTCATCGGGGAAAATATCCAGATTACCCGTTTCCATCGCATCCAGATTGGCGAGTAACCGGCCACAGGTTCCTGATCGGGCAGGCGTACATGGCAGAGAGTAAACCGAGGCGTGTGCTGCTCAAATTGAGTGGAGAATCGCTCGGCGACCCATCGGGTTCATGCCTTGATCTCGAGGCGTTGGCGATGGTATGCCAGCAGATTCTCAGGGCCTCCTCCACTGTCCAGATCGCCATCGTCGTCGGAGCCGGCAACATCCTGCGTGGTTCCGACTGGGACCAGCAGCGTGCCCACCCGACAGATGCTGACGCGATTGGCATGGTTGCCACCCATGTCAATGCACTGGCCCTATGCGCCCATCTTCGCTCAGCAGGGAATAATTGTGTGGTCATGGGTCCTCATTCCTCTGTACCCCAGGTGCAAATATTCGAATCGGGTCGTGCACGCGAACATCTGGCTCGTCACGATATCGTTGTGCTCGCAGGTGGCACTGGAAATCCCTTTTTCACCACCGACTCCTGTGCCGCCCTGAGGGCTGCCGAACTCGACGTGGATGAACTCCTCAAGGGCACCAAACACGATGGAATTTTCGACTCAGATCCCGCCAAGAGTCCTGATGCCAAGAAGTTTGACCACATCACCTTCGATGAAGTTCTCAGCAGGGGACTTGCAGCGATGGACTCTACCGCTTTCACTCTTTGCAGGGAACGGAACATTCCCCTGAGAATTTTTGACATGAACCAACCCGGTTCCATTTTCGATGCGATCATGGGGAATCCGGTTGGATCCAGAATCAGTTCCTGAGTTCAATGAAAGGTTTACCCATCATGGTTGAAGAACTCATAGTCGATACCGAGGATCGAATGCGAAAGGCCCTGGATTTCATGAGAGATGAATTTCGTGGAATGCGTACTGGTAGAGCTCACCCAGGTCTCGTGGAAACCCTTCGAGTTGATTATTACGGAACACAGACACCTCTGAAACAACTCGCGAACATCTCCATCCCCGAACCGGATCAGATTGTCGTCAAGCCATTCGATAACTCCGCCCTGGCAGAGATCGAGAAATCAATCCACACCTCTGACCTGGGAATCTCGCCCCAGAATGACGGGAAGTTGATTCGACTCGTCGTTCCTCCACTGTCTGAAGAGAGAAGAAAACAACTGGTTTCGCGCGCCAAGGAGGTCGCGGAAGAATCCCGGGTGTCGATACGAAATATTCGTCGAGACGCCAACAAGCACGTCGACGCTTCCAAAAAGGACGGAAATATCTCCGAGGACGACCAGACCCGGTCGAAAAGCAAGATCCAGGATGTGCTCAAAACCATCGAGAAACAGATCGATGAGGATCTCAAACGAAAAACCGATGAATTGATGGAGATCTAAATTTGTCGGAGCGGAAGATGTTGACTGCGATTTGTGCCATCGTTACATTTCGTCGCTGCGTGGGAGCATAGCTCAGTAGGTAGAGCAACGCCCTTTTAAGGCGTCGGTCGTTGGTTCGAGCCCAACTGCTCTCATTTTGAAATCAGGCCCCATCGTCTAGTCAGGTCCAGGACATCAGGTTTTCATCCTGAGAACAGGGGTTCGAATCCCCTTGGGGTCATACTGATACAGGGGGGGGTTGGTGTTGTCCTGCACCGGCCCCCTGTCTTTTTGAGATTCCCGGCCTGGTTGCGGCCCTTCAGTTGCTGAGCGAACGATCTGTTATGCTGTCTCTGAGCTCCTGGATTCAATTCTCGGGGCACCTATTAGTGGTTAACCTCATGGATGAACGTTCCGGAAGCCTTGATCGAGAGAAGGACTATCGATGGATAACTTCGAAGGGTCTGATTTTTACATCCTTGACGATTTGCTGACGGAAGAACAACGACTGATACGAGATACCGTCCGCGACTTCGTCGACGATCAGATCATGCCAGTAATCGAAGATTCTTTCATGAATGATCGCTTCCCCGACCAGGTGATACCCACTCTTGGTGAACTCGGACTGCTCGGAGCCAATCTCGATGGTTATGATTGTGCGGGTCTCGACAGCACTGCTTACGGTCTGATCATGCAGGAACTCGAACGGGGAGACAGCGGGCTCAGGTCCTTTGTCAGCGTCCAGGGTGGCCTGGTGATGTACCCAATCCATCGATACGGTTCAGAACAACAGAAAAAGAAGTACCTTCCCGAACTGGCTGCCGGTCGCTGCATCGGTTGTTTCGGACTCACCGAACCCGATCATGGCTCCAATCCGGAGGGGATGATCACCACCGCAGTCGATGATGGCGACAGTTACGTACTCAACGGCAACAAGATGTGGATCACCAACGGATGCGTCGCCGACGTTGCATTGGTCTGGGCAAAACTCGATGGTCGAATACGAGGCTTCCTCGTCGACAAGGGGACTTCTGGGTACAGCACCACCAAACAGGGGAAGAAGTTCTCCCTGCGTGCATCCACAACCTCCGAGCTTCACTTCCAGGATTGCAGGATCCCGAAGGACAACATACTGGCTGGAGCCGATGGGCTTGGGGGACCACTTTCGTGCCTCAATCAGGCAAGATATGGAATCGCGTGGGGGGCCATCGGAGCCGCGATGGCCTGCTTCGAGACCGCCAGAAAATATGCCACTAGCCGGATCCAGTTCGACAAACCCATCGGTAGTTTTCAGTTGGTCCAGCAAAAACTCGCCAACATGCTCTCCGAGATCACCAAGGGACAACTTCTTAATCTCCGCCTCTCTCAACTCAAAGATTCTGGCAAGATGTCTGCTCAACATGTTTCACTCGCCAAGAGAAACAATGTTTACTGGGCCCTTGAAATCGCCAGGTCAGCGAGAGATTTGCTTGGTGCCAACGGGATCACCCACGAATATCCGGTTGGGCGCCACATGTTGAACCTGGAATCGGTCATAACTTACGAGGGCACACACGATATTCACACCTTGATTCTTGGCCATGAGATCACCGGTATCCCCGCATACAAGTGATCAAATAGCTTGCTGGCACTTTCCGGGCCGTGCCAGCAAAGTGAACTTTTTTTGTCATTGGGTTATGATTTGAACCAGGACGGGCAAGGTGCCTGTCCCTCTGGATGAGAGCTGTGGCCAATGGCTTCAGATCATTTCGACTACTTGAATAATTTCCGTCGATCTTCTCTCGATCGTTTCCAGATGCGCCAGAGGATTCGTACGTTCTCTGGATTCATGGAGGATTTCCTCGCGAACCCTTATCCGTACCTGCGAAACTCACCGCGATACCTGTGTGATATGTTCGAGTACTATGGTTATGAAGACGTTCAGCGGGTAGGAATTGTCGATAGACGCTGGAATTTCTTCAACCTCGAATTCGCACGCTCCGAAGATTC
>CAWLAN010000038.1:0-20559 GCA_963854815.1 Planctomycetes bacterium UBA1146 | reverse complement strand
TTGCTGGTGCTGTTTGGCTGCGGAGGCGATCGCGATCGTGGCAAAAGGCCGATGATGGGCACGGCGGTGGCCAGATATGCCGACGAGTTGTTCGTGACCAGTGACAACCCACGGTCCGAAGATCCCGAGCGCATCATCCATCAGATCAGCGAAGGGATCGGGGTGCATCAACTGGTGCGCAAGGAAGTTGATCGACGCAAGGCCATCTCGAATGCACTCGATGCCCTGGAAGAGAATGACGTTCTGATCATCGCGGGCAAGGGTCATGAAGCGACCCAGGAGATCGATGGTCACAAGTTTCCGTTCAATGATTGTGACGTGGTGCGCGAACTCATCGCACAGAGTCATGAGCGAGAGGGAGAGTTGACCCGATGAAGGAACGCTCTTTGGCCGAAGTGGCACGATGGATGGGGGCGAATATCGTCCGCGGTGAACAAACCACCCCGATCGATGGAGCGGTGATCGACAGTCGCAATGCGACCGCAGGAGCGCTCTTTTTCGCTCTTGCCGGAGAAAACTGCCACGGCATCGATCATGCACAAGATGCTCTAGAGAAAGGTGCCGCGGCGGTCGTTTCGGAGCCACGGTATTCGGCCAGACACAAGGGAGCCGCCCTCGAGGTCGACGATGTCGCCCTCGCACTGCAGTCGCTCGCCAGTGAGATTCGCCGTCAGGAAGAAACCACCGTGGCGGCGATCGCGGTCACGGGAAGTGTCGGAAAGACCACCACCTGCGCGATTCTCCGCTCCCTGCTGGGTGAGACGCGGCAGGTGCATTCGCCGCGCGGTTCCTTCAACAACCATCTCGGAGTCCCGATCACCATTCTCGAAGCACCACCCGGGACGGAGATCTTGATCCTCGAGCTGGGAACCAATACCCCCGGAGAAATAGCCGATCTCGCGCGGATTGTCCGAGCTCGCTACGGGGTGATCACTTCCGTTGCGGAGACTCACCTGCAGGGGCTGGAATCGCTCGACGGAGTTCTACGCGAGAAGTTCTCGTTGTTCGATCATATCAACGGAGATGGATTGTGGGCTCCGGTGGAATGTCGGGGAACTTTGCAGCAGATAGTTGGCTACCGCTGGACCGGTCCCGGTGGAGATCTCGAAATTCGTAGAGATGAATCTCGAGGTGTTGTGGTGCTGGATCGGTGGCGGAAACGAGAGTTCATTTTGCCCTGGTCTCATCCCTCTGATTGGGTGCTTCGTTGTCTCGAGTCCGCGGTGGCGATGGCACTCGAGATCGTCGATGACCCCGAACAGTTGATCGAGGGAGCGAGTCGGATTCAATTGCCCCGGTGGCGACATGAGGTGCGAGCCGTCAATGGAATCGAGATGGTTCTCGATTGTTACAACTCGAGTCCGTGCGCACTCGCGGCGGCCATCGATGATCTGGGTCGATCCAGGGCAGCCAGGAAACTGGCAGTCATCGGAACGATGGAAGAACTGGGAAAAGACGAACAACGCTTCCACGTCGAGGCAGGACGCCACTGCATCGAATCGGGAGTCGATGTCGTCTTCGTCCGTGGCAGAGCTGCTGAATGGATCGACCAGGGAGTGAGGGCAGCCGGTTGCGAGTCGATTTTCATCGAAGATGGAGAAGTGGGAGCACGAGTCGTGTCAGAAGAATTGCGATCGGGGGATCGGATCCTGTTCAAGGCATCGCGCCTGGAACAGTTCGAACTACTGGCACAACTGGTCGAGCAACAACTCGATGAGGAAGGAGCAGTCTCCTGATCTCGCCGGGCATCCCTGTCACGAATCAGCGTCAGAATGCACGTTTATTGGATCCTGGTCCCGAGGGGATGAGAATCCTCGCCGCCGTGGTGATCCTGCTGGCTGTCGGTTGTTTCAGTCTCTACAGCGCATCTTCTTACCGATCACTGATCACCGAAGGAGATCCGACCGGGTTGTGGCGTGGTCAGTTGAAGGGTTATGCACTCGGAGGTGTATTCCTGCTGGTCGGAGCCTGTGTTCCTCCGCGTCGGTGGTTCGAGGTGGGAGCCATCCCGCTGTGGTTCGGAGTCACCATCTTGCTGTTGGCATCGATCTTCACGCCGCTGGGAGTTCGGGTCAATGATGCCAACCGTTGGCTCGAGATGGGATTTCGTTTCCAGCCATCGGAAATGGCCAAGTTCACCGTACCCCTTGCGACCATCGCATTGACTGGAATCTGGCGTTTCGGCAGAAAAGAAGGCCGTGAGATGACCATCGGCAGGGGAATCTGTCTGGCGTCAGGTTTGGTCGGGATTCCCGTACTGATTACTTTTTATCAGCCGGATTTCGGTACTGCGCTGTTCATCCTCGTTCTCGGTATCATTCCGCTGCTGCGCTGGAAAAAGGTGCTGCGCAGATTCTTCATCGTGTCGATTCCACTGGTATTACCCATCTTCTATCTCAAAGTGAAAGACCGATGGCCCGAGATGCAGGAACGATTCATGGCGGTGTTTTCACCGCAGGAAGTTCCGCAGGTCTGGACCTCACTACAGGCTGTCGGCAGCGGCGGAGTTACCGGCAAAGGGGTTGGACTTGCCACCAGCAAGACGCTCTACCTTCCCTCGGAGTATAGCGACTTCATCTTCGCGGTTTTTGCCGAGGAAACTGGCTTCATAGGAGTTGTGGGATTGATCGCTCTCTACGTGCTGATCCTGGTCGCCGGTTGGCGGTTGTCGAAGAGGGTTGAAGATCAGGACCTCGCATGCCTGGCGCGGGTCTTGACTGTTGCCATCACTGCACAGGCGGCGTTCAACATGATGGTGAATCTGGCACTGGCTCCGACCAAAGGAATTCCGTTGCCTTTCTTCTCACATGGTTCCACCGGTCTGGTCGTGTTCATGGGAATGACGGGAGTGTTGCTGGCGATATCGCGAAGTCGCGGCCGAGAGGAACTGACATCGAGATGAAGAGAATCCTGCTCACTGGTGGTGCCACCGGAGGACATATATTCCCAGGACTTGCCCTCGCGACGGCTCTGAGGGAACTCGAAATTGCAATTCCAGTTTTTCTCGATCATGGCAAGCCGATGGAAAAACGAGTGCTCGAGGATACAGGAATCGAACGGGTGTCGGCTCCCTGGGGTGGGAAGGGGGGACGAATCGGTGCGTTCACCCGGATCCCCGCGGCGTGGAGGTTGTTGAAGAAGGAGCGCATCGATGCCGTCGTGGCCCTCGGTGCGCTGCCCGGTTTTGCTCCGGGAATGGCAGCGCGTTTCCAGGGCAAACCGTTGTTCTTGCTCGAACAGAATCGGGTCATCGGCCTGGCCAATCGTCTCCTGAGTGGTGCAGCGAGGAAAGTGTTTTTGAGTTGTCCTCTGGAAAGATCGTCTCGGTTGCTACGATCTCGCAGTGCTGTTCTGGGTTGCCCGGTTCGCTGCGGATTCGAGCCCGCTCCATTGCCTCGGGGTTCAATTCCCGAGTTGCTGATCTTCGGTGGCAGTCAAGGTTCCAACGACATCAACAAGTTATTGCTGGAGGTGGCTGGCCATTTCCACCAACCAGTTCGATTTCGGGTTCATCATGTCTGTGGGCCCAAGAACGAGCACGTGCTCTGCGCAGATTCTCCATCGTGTCCATACCACTTGCGGGAGGCATGGAAAAAAGCCGGAGTCGAAGCCCGCGTGAGCCCGTTCCTGGATGATCCTGCTCGAGAGATGGCAAGTGCAACTCTGGTGCTGGGTCGGGCGGGAGGATCCACCATCGCCGAACTCACCGCTGTCGGGCGACCGGCCCTGCTGTGGCCCTACCCCCATCACCGTGATCAGCATCAGCTGAAAAATGCGCGCTATCTCGAGCAGATGGGAGCGGCCACAGTGGTCGCAACGGAGGATTCACGCCAGATAGCCGGTGACATCGAGAATCTGCTTCGGGACACGAGAAAACTCGAAGAGATGGCGGCTTGTTCGAGAGCGTTGGGTCATCCGGATGCTGCGTATCGGATCGCCGAGATGATCGCCGTTCATCTTGGAGTCGAAGTTGCTAAGATTTCCGGGCAATCGACCGGCACCAGCAACCGTAACGAGGAGGTGATGGCTTGAAGATGAACAGATTGCGCTGGAGCATCTGCATCGTGGTCTTCATCGCTGGCCTGGTAGCCATCAGCAGCGAATTGTCTCCGGAATCCGATCCGACGCTCGGGAATGCCTCCGATATCCAGACGTCGCCCGTTTCGATCGCGTGGTTCTCGCTCGACGAAAAGGCGAGACAACTGCTGAGGGAGACTCGGTCCCAATCTGGTCAGGGTGTGCAACTGGCTGCCGAGTTCCAGCAGCCGGTCGCCCCTGCGCCGGCAGATCCACAATCCCGAGTGCCACAACCCGAAGTTCAACATCCCGATGCTGATCAGGCGGTGGTTCCGATCACTGCGTTTGGCCGAGCAAATGGTGAAGGATCGGTCCTGGCATCCTGGACGGTCAGGCCCGGTGACAGTATGTGGAAGATCGCCAGGGACGTGCTCGGAGACGCGCGGCGAATGTCGGAGATCATCTCCCTCAACCCCGAGGTTTCCCCCGAACGATTGCGCGAGGGGCAGATCATTCGTCTGCCGAGAGGTGGACTCACCGAATCGTCTCCGATGCAGCAGCAGGTTTCCCTTCACATCGTCGAAGAGGGAGAGACGCTGGTTTCCATCGCACGACTGCACTACGGTGTCGAAAACTGGACCCCGATCTTGGCCGCCAACCGGGATTTACTGGCGAATCCGGATCACCTCCGGATCGGGTTGCGTCTGAAGATTCCACCTCGCGATACAGGCCGGAGAGGGGAAGATCGTTGATCGAGCAAACGGGCTTCCCGCGTCACATCCACATCGTCGGCATCGGCGGAAGCGCAACCAGTGGGCTCGCCCTGCTGCTCCAGTCGTGGGGACATTTCGTCACTGGCAGTGATCAAGAAGATACGCGCGAGCCACTCTTTCGTGAGCGTGGCATTCCGTTTTCCAAAGGTCACCACGCGAGTAACCTTCCCAAGCAGGCGCAACTGGTGATCCGTTCGTTTGCAGTACCCGATACCAATCCCGAAATCACTGCGGCGAAAGAACGAAACATTCCGTCACTGTTGTATAGCGAGGCCCTCGGGCGACTTTCAGCGATGAGAAAGACCATCGCGATCGCCGGAACTCATGGCAAAACCACGACGACTGGCTTGCTGACGAGCATATTCCTGGAGGCGGGCAGGGATCCCACCGTGATTCTCGGGGGAGAACTCGAATCGATAGGCGGAAACTGGCGGCGAGGCGATGGCGAGGATTTCATCGTCGAGGCCTGCGAGTTCCAGAAGGCATTTTTGAATCTGAAACCGAGTTCCGGGATCATCACCAACATCGAACTGGATCATCCGGAGACATTTATCGATCAGGACCACGTCGAGGAGACCTTTCGTGAGTACCTTGGCAGGTTCCACCCGGGATCCCTGGTGGTGATTCCAGCAGAACTTGCAGATCGTCTCGACGGAGCCGGTGATGTGCGGCTGAATTACTTCGGAATAGGCGAGGGCGACGGCTGGAGAGGTCAGATCGACACCACGACAAGTGTTCGCACCATCGAGTTGAGCGAGGATGGAATCTTCCGATTCGCTGCTCGACTGATGAGACCGGGGACCCATGAGGTTCTCAACGCGACGGCGGCAGCCGCGTTGGCCGCGGCCCACGGGATCGAGTTGGAGGATATTCGTCGCGGAATCGAAAAGTTTTCGGGAGTGAAGCGTCGCTTCGAGAAGAGGCAGGTGATCGATCAGGTCGAGTGGTACGAGGATTACGCCCATCATCCGACAGAGATCCAGTACACCCTGGAGGGTGCCAGAGAACTGTACCCGGATCGCAAGATCTGGGCTCTCTTTCAGCCTCATCAGGCAAGGCGTCTCGATACGTTTCTGGAGAAGTTTGCCGGATCTTTCGGACTGGCCGATGAGGTGATCGTCCTGCCCATCTACTCGGTGCGGGAAGATGAGAAAGAGTTTCCGGTTGACCTCCGCCAGCACCTTGTGAATCAGTTGCGAAGGAGAGGTGCTTCGGCACGATTGTGCGAATTCGATACGGCCACTTATGTTCTTCCTGAATTGATCTCGCCGGGAGATGTCGTCGTTTCGCTCGGAGCCGGGAACAATGATGAAATAGGCGAACAGATTGCCCGGTCTGGAGTGATTGCTTGAATCGCCACGAAGGTAAAAAACTCTCAGGGATTTGCTGGTACGGCATCGGCGGTAAGGCGCGGTATTACGCCCAGCCGCAGTCGGTCGAGGAGATGCGAGATCATCTCGTCTGGGCTCGTGGCGAGGGCCTTCCAGTCTTCATGCTCGGGCATGGTTCCAACGTACTTTTCGATGACGAGGGTTTCGACGGGCTGGTGGTTGGTACCAAATCTCTGAGCGGTTTTCGTGAGAGAGAAAAAGGGATCGTCGAGGCGGAAGTCGGCCAGCACCTCGCGAAACTTGTCGGCAACGTCAACGATCTCGGTTTGCAGGGGCTCGAGACTTTTGTCGGTATTCCAGGTACCGTCGGAGGGGCTGTATATGGTAATGCAGGCGCATCGAGTGGAGGCATCGGAGATGCAGATCTCGTTAGCGAAGTGTTGCTGATCGAGCCTTCCGGGACGATGGAATGGGTCGATGGTCGAGATCTTCCCTGGTGTTACCGTGACTCAGGAATCGGTGACCGGGTTGTCGCTCGGGTTCGGATTCGCTTACAGCCAGATGTCGATCCCGAAACACTCCGTAAAGAGTCAGCCCGTCTGCTGGAGAAAAAAATTGAGACTCAACCCTTCGAACTCCGCACCTGCGGCTGCATCTTCAAGAATCCCACCGGGATGAGCGCAGGTCGTATGATCGATGAGTGCGGTTTGAAGGGCCTGCAAATCGGAGCGGCGAGGATTTCCACAATACATGCCAATTTCATCGAAAACGTCGACGCCAAGGCCACCTCGGACGAGATCAGGTGTTTGATCGACCGGATGCGTGAAAAGGTTCGAGCTCAGCACGGCGTGGAACTCGAGCATGAGGTCATCCTGGCGAGTACTCGGGGGGAAAGAACACAGTGATAGCGAAACAGACGAATCGCCCCAATGAAGTACTGCTCTGGCTGCTGCCTCTGATCGTCCTTTTATCTCTGGGGGGAGTTCTGGTCTATGCCAAGGACGAGGTGGACCAGCGCCTCGCCAGAGCAGGAGGAGTCTGGTCCATCGATCACGTGACCTTGCCCTCGTGGTGCCCGCACAACTTCAGAGGGGAACTGGACTCGCTGAATTCGATACCCGCGCGCGTCTCACTGGAGTCGCTACGGTGGCGCGATCAGATCCAGGCCGAATTGCTGAAAAACCCGTGGGTTGCGCGGGTCCAACGCATCGAGCGGATTGCTGACGGAATTGGATTCGAGGGCGAGTTTGTGCGCCCATCGGTGGGCGTTCGGTGTGAGGGTGGTTGGCTGCTCGTCGATGGGGCCGGCAGGGTGATCGACTTTCAGGAAGGTGACTTCCTCGACGAATCGTGGCGGATGCCCGAGTACATCCCGGAGCAGGGATCCCTGCACAGGTACGATCCGGGCCATTCGATGAGCGGATCCGAGTTCCGTGAACTTCTCTCGATCACTGCGGTCCTGTGGCGCGAACGGATTTTCGATCGGATCCCCGGATTCATCCATGAAATTGCCGCGAACCGAGATCCGGCCGGAAAACGACTGTGGAGTTTTCATACCAACCTGGGAATTCCACTTCGCTGGGGCAGAGCTCCGGCCTCCGAAGCACCGAAGGTCTGTTCCATCGAGCAAAAACTCGCTTGCTTGCGCAAGGTCATCGAAGTCAGAGACAGTCTCGAGAGGGTCGACGACGTTCCGGACATCAGCCTTTTCAGCGGTCCCGAACCCCTGGTGGGTGTGGACTGGTAAGGATGCGGCGGTGGCGGATGGTGTGGCAGACTGATATCCTTCCTGGCGCTGATCACTGAGCTGTTCACGGTATGGACCATCGGTGGTTCCCGGGGCGAAGGGCTCACTGATTCAGGTTGTATCGGTGAAGATCTTGTTGAATCCCGGAGGCGCGGCTCGTGACGGAACCTGATCGCTATCGTCGGCTGTTTGGTGAGGTAGCCCTCGACCAGGGGGTTGTTGATTCCCATCAACTCTACGAGGCACTGACGATCCAGGAACGTCTTCGCAACGAGGGAAAACAGGTTCCACTGTTGGGTCAGGTACTGGTGGAACTGGGACATCTGACAACGGAGCAACTACAGCAGCTGATCGAGGTCATCTATCCTGTCGAGCAAGATGGAAACGACCAGGGTCCGGCGATCGGCGAGCAGATGGCCGGGAGCGAGGAATCGTGATGTCTGACGATCCGGCTCCAGGATCGGGAGATCCATCCACTCCGAAAAAGAGGCGAGTTCCGCCTCCCAGGACGAAATCCACAACTGCAGGTTCACCCGGCAAGAGACGTGTGCCCGCTCCTCGCGTCCCTGGAGCACCGAAACCACCCGATTCTGAAGATCCTCCGGTAGCCCAGGAGACTGCTGCGGCTGATTCAGTCGCACAGCAGCAGGCCGCAGCACAGCAAGCCGCAGCACAGCAAGCCGCAGTGCAGCAAGCCGCAGTGCAGCAAGCCGCAGCACAGCAAGCCGCAAAGCAGCAAGCCGCAGTGCAGCAAGCCGCAAAGCAGCAAGCCGCAGCACAGCAAGCCGCAGTGCAGCAAGCCGCAAAGCAGCAAGCCGCAAAGCAGCAGGCCGCAGCGCAGCAGGCGGCAGTGCAGCAAGCCGCAGCGCAAAAAACCGCAGCGCAGCAGGCGGCAGTGCAGCAGGCGGCTCAGCAGATGGCAGACAAGAAAGCAGCGGCTTTGAGGGCCGCCCGGCAAGTCGCTGCCGGTGCAGCACCTTCCGCAGCAGCCGCAGCTTCCAGTTCGCCACCGACGGCGCCGAGCAAACGAGGTCGGCCCGTCGCACCAACGCGCAAGTACGGTGCCAAGAAACTCGCCAGCAGAGCGGCGCTCACCGCTGTCGATGGTTCGGATGATACGCGTACCGAATCAAAGAGCCGGATGCCCTGGTTCATCATCGGTGGCAGTGCAGTGGTGGTTCTGGTGGTTCTTGGTTTCATCTACATGGGAGATGATCCGCCACCGGTAGTGGAAACGACGCAAGTGGTCCAGCTGCCGAAAGTTGATCGCGAGGAAATTCGGGAAAATCAAGCCCGAGCGGCTCTCGATCGTGTCGAGAAGAGCAACGGTGAAGATCCAACTGATCGGATCGCGGCGGCCAATCGACTCGCGGCCATCCTGCTCGAGTACGCAAACACCGAAGCAGCCCGGGAAGCTGGAATGCTCAGAGAGCAACTGATGAATGAGTGGCGGTTCAGTGCCGAACAGTCCTGGACCACCATCAAGGCGGACGTTCGAACGGCTTTCCGTGACGGAGAATTCGAGACGGCTGCAGGATTGCTGGACGATCTTCCAAAGATTTTCGACGGAGCCAGTTCTGTCCTGGTCGGTTCCTTCCACTCCGAACTCCGCAACCTACGAAAAGATGCCAAGGAACAGTTTCGTTACATGAAGCGTCTCGACGAACTCTCGAACAAGGCGGGGCTCTACGCTCGCAAAGGATATGAGGATATCGCCATCGCCATCATTGAAGCATTGCCCGAGCGAGTTCAAGACGACGCACCTGACGTCTGGCGGATGAAGGAAGAACTGGTAAGGACCATCCAGCGCGAGGGACTCTCGATGCTACTGGGCCGGGAAGAAGCCCTGGAGTTAGAACTTGCAGAGGCACGTCGACTCGAGGCTGAGCGCAAAAAAGCTGAGCGAGAACTTCGCTGGAGAGATCTACGTGATTCGGTCCCATGGACTTCCTTGCTGGCTCGAACAAATCTTTACAACTGGGTGACCAGTAGTGATCGGCCGCTCATCAACAGCGGACAATCTCCGCTCTGGCGTGTCGTCGAACGAGATGGGTTCGGGGTGATGGTGGGAGACAACCGCAGTGGCAATGACATCTATACCGGGGTCTTCTCCAATCACTGGGAGGACTACGTTTGTGTGTTCGACCTGAGCTTGAAGACGGGAACTTTACGAATCTCTCCCAGGAGCCAGTCGCGCCCTGGGCGGGGAGGGATCACCGAACAAACCTCACCGATGCTCGAGCTCGGAGAGGACTTCCCCAAGAACCGTTGGGTGAAAGTGACATTGGAGGTCCATGGCGATTCGGTGCTGCTCCACCATGGTGATGCAGGAACCGAATTAGCGCTCGATCCAGAAACCACTCGTTTACCTGCCACGGGCGGATTCGTGTTCTGGATTTCGGACGGAACCCGCCTCGAGATCCGCGATGTTCGGGTCAAGTTGGTCAGCGATACTCGCGCTGGCGGCATCTTCGCCAAGTGACCCGGGCCCTCAGGGGCTGCCAACCTGGCAGTCCGAGGCAAGGCCTCTGCCTCCCCTCCTGTCGATCTGGCAGACGATTTTCGCGTAGTTCTGCATCTTAATGTATAAGTCATTATTCCACAAATAGTTGTGAGGCCCTCATTGGGGCGAGATGGCCCGCCGTTTGCGTGGAGAGAGAAAACATTGACCCCCGTCCGCGGACCCTTCGAGCGCAGCCGACGAGCTGCTTCCTGACCCGATCGGTGCCCGGCACGACAAGGAGCCAGCATGGCAAAAGAATTGACCTTCGAAGATTTGGCACGAGAGAAACTGCTGGCCGGAGCGGCCAAGGTCGTACGTGCGGTACGCACCACTCTGGGTCCGCGAGGCCGTAACGCTGTCATCGATCGATCCTGGGGTGGACCGAACATCACCAAGGACGGAGCTACCGTAGCTAACGAGATCGAGCTGGAAGATCGCGTCGAGAACATCGGAGCTCGTCTACTGAGAGAAGCTGGATCGAAGACATCCCGTGATTCTGGCGATGGAACTACCACGGCCACAGTGTTGGCGGAGGCGATATTTCGTCAAGGGATGCGGCAGGTGATCGCCGGCGAGAACCCAGTTCTCTTGCAGCGGGCACTGCTTGGCATTTCCGCGAAGATCGGAGTTCGGTTAGGTGAAATTTCCGAACCGATCAAGGACAAGGATTCAATCGTCAGCATTGCGACAATATCTGCCAATAACGATGACAGTATCGGCAAGATCATCGCTGAAGCTCTGGATACCGTTGGAGACGACGGAGTATGTACGATCGAGGAAGGTAAGAGCACCGAGACCACTCTGGAAGTGGTGGAGGGTTTGCACTTCGATCGAGGTTATATCTCGCAGCAGTTCGTTGCTGATCCAGATGGTGCCGACATCACCATGGAAGACCCTTTCATTCTCATCATGGAAGAGAAGATCTCGAATATTTCCCAGATCGTTGGAGTCCTGGAAAAAGTCGTCGAGCAACGCAAGCCTCTACTGATCATCGCAGAGGATATCGATGGAGATGCTCTCTCGACTCTGGTGGTGAATCGCCAGCGTGGCTTACTCGAGGTGGCTGCCGTGAAGGCTCCCGGGTACGGAGAGCGTCGTAAATCGATGCTCCAGGATATCGCTGTTGCGACCGGGGGTCGGGCCATCTTTTCCGATCTGGGCATCGAACCTGGCTCGATCGAAATCTCTGATCTTGGACAGGCAAAAAAGATCGAGATCAATTCCCAGATGACCACGGTCATCCAGGGTGCTGGTTCCAAGAAAGACGTCGAGGAACGTTGTCGCATGATCCGGGTGGAAATCGAGAACGCCACCAGTGACTACGATCGTGAAAAGTTGCAAGAGAGGTTGGCCCGCCTTATCGGAGGCATCGCGGTGATCCGAGTCGGCGGCACGACCGAAGCTGAAGTCAAGGAGCGCAAGAAGCGCTATGAGAATTCGCTCGCGGCCACCCGCTCTGCAATCGACGCAGGGATCCTTCCAGGTGGAGGACTGGCCTTGATCCATTGTTCCGATGCTGTCGCCGAGATGTCTTTTTCAGATCCACTCGACAAGATGGCAGCCGGGATCCTCGCCAGAGCACTTGAAGAACCTTTCCGCCAACTGGCACGCAATGCCGGCGTGGAACCTTCGAAACTCCTGCGCGAGATCCGTAAGACGAAAGAGGGTACCCGCGGGTACGATTTTGCGCGCCTTCAGATGTGCGATCTCCGCGAGGCTGGGATTATCGATTCTTGCAACGTGACCCTGAATGCGCTTCAGAACGCAGTCAGTACCGCCACCATGATCCTGACTTCGGATGGCGTCGTCACGGACATTCCCAAGGAGAAGGAAGAAGAGGACCACCATCAACATGATCACGAAGGCATCGGAGCCTTTTAGTCTGTATAGACGAGACGAGGGAGCAAGTTCATGACGAAACAGATACTCTTTGACGACGATGCCAGACGCCTACTTCGCAAGGGAATTCAAACCCTGGCCCGTACCGTCAAGGTGACTTACGGCCCTGCAGGAGGCAACGTATTGCTGCAGAAGGGCTTTGGTAAGGCCGAGGTGACTCGCGATGGTCAAACGGTCTCTCGCGAGATCGAAGTGGATCAGCCCTTCGTGAACATGGGGGCGCGATTGATCAACGAGGTGGCGACCAAGACCAACAAGGAGGTGGGCGATGGCACAACCTGCGCCATCATCCTGGCAGAAGCGATGGTCGAGCGCGGTAGTCGGTATGCGATTTCTGGGGTCAACCCGATCGAACTTCGCAAGGGAATCGAACAAGCTGTCGCCACCGCCGTAAGTGAACTGGAAGAAATTGCAACTCCTGTCAAGGGACAGGAAGAGGTGGTTCAGGTAGGCACGATAGCTGCCAACGAAGAGCAACTCGGCAAGTTGTTCGGAGAAGCGATTCACAATGTCGGAGAACGTGGAGTTGTTACCGTCGAGGAGAATGATGGTATCGAGACCGATCTCCAACTGGTCGAGGGACTGGAGATCGACAAGGGGTGGATCTCACCTTACTTCGTCACCGACAGGATCTCTGGTTTGTGCGTTCTCGAGAAACCGTGGATCCTCTTTACCGATCACAAGATTTCGACGATCCAGGATTTGATTCCAATCTTGGAGCAAGTGGTTCCCACACAACGTCCACTGGTGGTGATCGCAGAAGATGTGGAAGGTGAGGCACTCGCAGGTTTATTGCTCAACACACTTCGCGGAGTACTCCCTGCAGTGGCGATCAAGGCACCCGGTTTCGGAGATCGCCGCAAGGCATTGCTCGAAGATCTCGCCATCGTCACTGGTGGCCAGGTCATCGCGAAAGATACCGGAGTGAGTTGGGACATGGTTGGCAAAGACCAGTTGGGATCGGTACAAAAGGTCGAGATCTCGCAGGATCGCACCATCTTCTTCAGAGGTGAAGGTCATGACGAAGCAATCGAGTCCCGATGTCATCAGATCGAGGCCCAGATCGAACAAACTAACTCGAACTATGATCGTGAAAAACTCGAGGAGAGGCTCGCCAGGATTCAGGGAAAGATCGCTGTGATCCGGGTGGGTGGTTTCACCGAGCTCGAGATCAAAGAGCGTAAGTCTCGCGCCGAGGATGCTCTCAGTGCTACCCGAGCTGCAATGATGGAGGGGATCGTCCCGGGAGCTGGAACCGCTTTCTTACGGATCCGCGACAAGGTTGCCGCCACCGAGGTCTCAGGAGAGGCTCGTCACGGCGTCGCTGTGGTAGCGGATGCTCTGCTGGAACCAACCGCTCAATTGGCTCGCAATGCCGGCTTCGATGGACCTGCTGTGGTGGCAGAGGTCCAGGAGCATGATGACCTGCAGATGGGATTCGATGTCCTCGAGGGCAAGGTTGTAGACCTTACTGCTGCTGGAATCATCGATCCCGTGAAGGTGCTTCGTGTGTCGCTTCAGAATGCCGCAAGCGTCGCCATCATGATCCTGACATCAGACACTGCCATCACTGATCTCGAAAATGAGGAGAAGGCAGTGGAGGGTGCACTCGTTTAGGGGGAACGGGATGGCTTCCAGAGATTACTACGATGTACTCGGGGTGTCTCCCGATGCCGATCAGAATGAGATCAAGAAGGCCTACAAGAAACTGGCTCTGAGGTACCATCCGGACAAGAACCCCGGTGACAATAATGCCGAGAGCGCCTTCAAAGAGGCCGCAGAGGCCTACGACGTGCTCCAGGACCAGGAAAAGCGCCGCATCTATGATGCTCACGGTCACGAAGGCCTGGCCGGGGCCGGGCGTGCTGCCGGCTTCTCCGATGTCGAGGATATTTTCAGGGTGTTCGGTGACATCTTCGCAGGCGGTGGAGCAGGCGGGGGAATCTTCGGTGATCTTTTCGGAGGCGGAGGCCAGACCCGACGAGGAGAAAGCTTACGGGCACATGTGCAGGTGAGCCTCGAAGAAGCAGCCACGGGGACCACCCGGACCATCAGTTTACGGCGCAAGATCTGTTGTGATCATTGCAAGGGAAGCGGGGCCAGCCCGGGCACGCAAGCGGTGCGGTGTGAAACCTGTGCGGGGGCAGGGCATGTGCTCCGCTCTCAGGGTTTCTTCAGCGTCAGGACTCCTTGCCCGGCTTGCAGGACCCGAGGTGAGATCATCACGGATCCCTGCAACAAATGTTCGGCAAGCGGGTTGATGCAAAAAGTCGATGAGCTCGAGATCGAGATCCCACCCGGCATCGAGGAGGGGGTCGCGCTTCGATTGTCTGGCCGCGGCAATGAAGGGCCACGCGGTGCAGCAGCTGGAGACCTCCAGGTCGTGATCCGTTACGAATCTCATACTTTCTTTACCCGAGTGGATGACCATGTCTGTTTCGAACTGCCGATCGCCTATTCCCAGGCCGCACTGGGGGCAGAAATTGAGGTGCCGACCCTCCAGGGGAAGGCGATTCTCACCATTCCTCACGGAACCCAAAGTGGCAAAGTATTGAGGATGAAGGGGATGGGATTTCCCTCGCTTCACTCGCGAAGAAGAGGCGACCAGTTGGTGAAAGCGATCATCGAAGTCCCCCGGAAATTGGGGGAAAGGGAAGAGGAACTGCTGATGGAACTCGCCCAGATCGAGGAGAAGGCAGTAGGAACTCGCCGGCGAGGATTTCTCGACCGGCTCAAAGAATACTTCGGGTAGGAGATGACTTCATGAACGAACACGAGAAAAATCCACCCGGTGATCAGGAAGAGGACGAGATGGATTCCGAGGATCAGATCGTTACCAGTTCGGAAGAGGAGACCGCCGACGAGTCGATAGCGGATGATCAAGAGTTCCTGGTTCAGCAACTTCAACGAGCTCGCGCAGAACTGGAGAATTTTCGACGCCGTACGCTGGAGGAACGAATCGTTCTGCGCCAGAGGATCGTTGCTGATGTATTCAAGACCTTCTTACCGGTGCTGGATGGCCTCACTGCAGCATTGAAGGCAGACGAAGCAGATTCAGAGTCGGAAGGAATCCGCGATGGATTGCAACTCGTCGCAGGAAAGATCGATGAACTGCTGGAAGAATTGGGGATTGAATCTCTGGCTGCTGTCGGGGAAGACTTCGATCCGGAAGTGCACGAGGCTATTTTGCAGGTCGAGCAGCCAGGCACTCGCAACGGTGAGATTGTCGAGGAAATCGATCGAGGGTATCGATGTGGTGATCTGTTGATCCGCGCTTCAAGAGTTGTAGTGGCACGTACCGGGGAGAAAACGCAGGGAGCCTGAAATGCCCACCTATGAGTATCTATGTACTGGATGTGATCATCGATTCGAAGTGTTTCAGAAGTTCAATGAAAAACAGAAGAGAACCTGCAGCGAGTGTGGCGAGAAAAAACTACGCCGACTCATCGGTTCCGGCGCTGGTATCATCTTCAAAGGGAGTGGCTTCTACGAGACCGATTACCGCAGTGCGGAATACAAGAAACAACAGAAGGAAGAATCGGCAAGCAGTTCCTCTGATGGGTCAAAGAGCACGGACTCATCGAAAGATGCTTCCAGGTCAACTTCCAGCGCTGACGGAGCGAAGTCGGGAGAAGGAAAAGGTGAAGGAAAAGGTGAAGGAGGGCCATCTTCTTGAGGGGACCATCCCTGTGCCCGGTTTGCAAGGATTCTGCATCACCAGTGGCCGACGATTCGCCTTTCTTCCCGTTCTGTAGCGAGTCGTGCAGGGACCGTGATCTGGGAGGCTGGTTGCGGAATCAGTACCGGATTGGTGCACGGCGTGCAAGATCGGACGAACTTCCGGAACCGGACGAACCCGCCCAGGAATGAGATCCAGTAGAAGGATGAAAAAAGGTGCACGGGATCATTCCCGTGCACCTTTTTTCAACTATGGATCAAGAGAGTGGGATCAGTTCCCACCTTCCTGCCCGACCAGGCTTCCGGGAAGATCACGATCCTCCGGGATCTCGGAGGCGTCCAGTTTGGACACGTCTCCGCCGGCGTATACGACGATGACGAACCCCTCGTGATTCTCCTCTATGTCGTTTTCCTTGTCGGCGATGGAATCATCGGATCCAAGAGGGGTCGAAGCACTGGTCGATGACTTTGTCCTCTTGCCGAGCCAGGCGTAGGAGCAATTGAGTTCATCCAGGACGAATTTCCCATCACTGTCTTTCTTGGCTTTTTCATCGAGTGAAGAAGGACAGATAAAGACACCCGGGCTGAGGTCAGAACCTTCATTGGAATCGAGCAGTACGGTGAAAGACATGTATGCCGGCGGACTTTTTCCCTTGGCTACCGGAAAGAATCTCTTATCCAGGGAGTAGGAAATGGCTGCCTGCCCGAGGTTTCGGAGGTTGTTGGTGCAACTGACTTCGTCACCCTTGCGCAGTGCGCTCAAGATATTGGCCGAGAACATTGCCGCGAGGGTTCCGATGATCGCGATGACCACCAGTAGTTCGACCAGTGTGAACCCTTGTGATCTGGCCTTGTTCTCGAAGGCGTTCTCTGGGGTAGCCTGAGTTCTCATATGTCTCATCTCCTTCCGTGTAGAAATCGATATCCCGTGCCAGTTCTCCGGAGTCTCCACAGCAAGTGGATGCCGGCGCTTGTCGCCGGGTTGGGGCTCCGGGGGCCAGGATCGCCCCGGAGAGCCATGATAAGTCCAAGAGAAGCCCTTTACCAGTCTGTCGGGTCCGTTGACACCCTGGATGTTCCGTTGCTATGATTCTCCCTTCCACGCCACGATGCGGGCTCGCCTCTGCGGGTTCGGTTTTCAGCGTGGGATTCCACTTCGGAAAGAACTCGATCTCGGTCGAGCCATGGACACAACGAGGAGGCGTCGATACCTGTATTCGGGAGGTCGACGAGACTCCTGGGGAAGCGAGAGCATGTTGAGCCCTGTATCCAAGATGGTCATCACCAGAGAAAAATCTATTTTCGCTACGGCCTCTACAGCGGGCTGGGTAATGGGTCTGCTGGCAGGGCTGTTGACGGCGATGCCCCTCCAGCCTGTGATGGCACAGGAGGATCCAGGGATTCCTCGACTGGAGTTGAAGTTCGAACGTCCCCGCCAGATCACCATCTTCGGTGGCAAAGGTAACGATCTTCGACCCGATGGAGTTCCTTCGGCTGGCCGGACTTACTGGTATCTACCTTACACACTCGAAAACAAGAGTGGGCTCGATAGTACCTTTTACGTTGGACTGAGGGCCAGTTCGGACAAAAAGCGCAGTTATTGCGATATCGCCCTGCCATGGGTGGAGAAGGTTATCGAGAGAAGAGAAGGCAAGCCGCTCTTTTCGAGGGTCGATTTGCTCAAGAAGAACGGAGCTGCTGACCTGGGGATGGGGATTTCCGCCGGAGAGAAATGGGAGTGTGTTGCGATCTTCAACGCCATCGACCCGGAAGCAGACCACATCATTGTCGATGTGTATGGGCTCGTCGATGACATCGAGGTCGAGGAGATGCCCGATGGCGGCCTGAAAATCACCGAGAGGGTCATTCGAATCCAGTTTCATCGACCTGGCGACGAGTTTTTCACATCGATGGATTCTTTCCTTTTCAAGAAGAAGGACTGGGTCCGGGTTACTCACGAGTTCCCTGGATCCTAGGGTACTGAAGATATGAGAAACACCGAAGGAGGGGCATCCGTAGTGAGCGATGAGCATCGCGAATTTCTACGGAAACTCCCTCCGCATGAGCGAACGCTGCTGGTACTTCGGGAGGAACTGTACGAAGGATCCTGGAATGAGATGAAGATAGATCTGGAGTCCCGCCTCAACAAAGGACCCCACGTCTTCGAACTCGTCGAGAAGATCGAGGCGGACATGGAGCGAATCGAACGTCTGGTCTCGTACGAACAAAGTCATGACATCGACCTCGGGGAATATCTCGAGGATGAAGAGTAGCGATTCGAGAGAGCACTTTAGTGATCTTTCGATTTTCCTGAACGTGAGCGGAGTACAGAGCGAATGAACTCGCGCGTAGTCCTGGCTACAATTGCCAGCCTCAGCCTGACCATGCTCATCAGCGGTTGTTCCTCGGGAGCGGACTGGATGGGTTCTCCTACAGCGCACCCGACGATGCCTTACGAATCCATCACCGAGTCCACGTCTGCAGGAGGTACCGGGCCTTCCGTTTCCGCATCCGATGCCAAGGAGCGTTCCGGGTTCTTTACTGGAGCCGACAGTGCAGCATCCGATGCCAAGGAGCGTTCCGGGTTCTTTACTGGAGCCGACAGTGCAGCACCCGATGCCAAGGAGCGTTCCGGGTTCTTTACTGGAGCCGACAGTGCAGCATCCGATGCCAAGGAGCGTTCCGGGTTCTTTACTGGAGCCGACAGTGCAGCACCCGATGCCAAGGAGCGTTCCGGGTTCTTTACTGGAGCCGACAGTGCAGCCACCGGGTCGACATCAGCAGAAGATGCCGGTTTCAGTGACCGGGAGGTTGGCCCGATAGGTCTCAACGTGATCTGGTCCTATCATCATCCCAACAAGATCCAGCAGGCTTTCGAGGCGAATGGGAATCTCTATCTCGTCTCTTCCGGCAAGAACTACGATCATGTACTGCTCAAGGTGGACGGCGAATCCGGCCTGCCGCAGTGGACATTTCCTCTCCAGGTTCCTGTGCAGTTTGCGCCGACGGTGTTCGTTTATCCCGAAGACATCAGGAACGCGAATCCGGATGAACTATTCCTTGCCGAGCGTGGAGTGGTCTATTGCATCGATGATCGCTACGGGGTCAGCAACTACCAGATCCCCTGTAACTTCCCGATATCCACCTCGCTTTCGCCGGGTCTCGAAAACCTGATCGTGGGCGGGTACGACATGAGAATCTACGGGCTTTCCAAGAAGAACCGCTTCGTATCCTGGACCTATCTCACCGGCGGTGGAATCTCGGCGGCTCCGCTCAATAGTGGTTCCCGTTGCTTCATCGGCAGTGAGAATGGACGGGTCTACGCGCTCATGCAGGGTTCCGGATTTGTCCGGGGCGATTGCTGGAGTTACAAGACCCTGGGTGCCATCGAGTCGACACCGACCGTGGCAGGGGAGCGGATTTATGTCGCCTCGAGAGATACCAAGATCCACTGTCTCTCGGATGTGGGTGATGAGCCTTACCTGAACTGGCAGTCACCTCTGGGTCTTCCTGTTCTGGGAAGTCCTGTGATATCCGGAAACGCTCTTTATGCGGTTCTGCGCGACGATCGTTACAGTGGCAGTCCGGTACAGGAGATGGCTTGCCTGGATATTGCCGATGGTAGCGAGAAGTGGCGCAAGGAGCGAATCTCCGCCGTTGTCGCCGCATCGATCGATGAAGTATGGGTGAGGGATGCCGGGGGAGATCTGCACTGCCTTGCTGCAGCCGACGGATCTTCTCGCTGGAGCCTGGATGTTTCCGACAGTCTAGAGGTGCTCGGCGCCACTGGCGGTGGAAGCGTCATGATCGTTTATCGACAGGGTCTGGTCCAGAGGATCGATAAACGCCGCTGATCGACAGTTGTGATTCACTTCGACCCCGGCGGTGGGCATCTTCGGAGTCCACCGCCGGGGTCGTTTCCATGGACTCTTCTTTGCCACGCGAGAGAGGCTCACCGGTCGATGATCCTCAGTAGATGGTAACAGAGTTCGTCGGTGGAACCGGAGTCAGTGGCCGAGATCGACACCCCATCGGCTGGTTTGCTGGTTTGACAACAGAAGCCAGCGAACCAGCGAATCTGTCCGGCGGCATCGACCGCCAGTGGCCAGTGCTGGCGCAGATCAGCAGGTACCCCCTGCACTCTGAGTAACTCCTCGATCGATCCTCTACGGCCGGGAATCTTTTCCCCGGCTTCGAGGGAACGGACCGTGAGGGTCTCACTGAAGGAGGAATGCCAGCGGATGCCGAGCGAATCGGTGGGAGTTTCGGGACAGATCTGGAAGGGCAACAGGTCTTTCTCCACCGGATCGCTAGAAGGACCGATATGGATCCAGCCACCGCATCGAATCGCTTTGCGATGGCCGGGAAGCGACACCGAAGATGATCGCGCTTCGCCAGTCACTAGCCTCTCCAGTGAACCGAGATGTTCCCGGATCAAGCCACCCTCTTCACCTGTGGAACGTAGGATCGCGCTTCTGAGCAAGTCAGCGATCTCGGGGCCCTCGAATCCCTTGCAGCTATCTGGTCGAAGAGAGATGCGAGGAGGCCGGATGTAAGCCAGATCAAGACATTGATCGATGCGGTGCTGCAGGATTTTCCAGCGCCGTCTCG
>CAWLAN010000037.1:0-20794 GCA_963854815.1 Planctomycetes bacterium UBA1146 | reverse complement strand
CGTGACCTGGCATCCGGCTGGCGATGGAAGTGCGATCGTCGATACCCCAGGATTCAGGGATTGGGCGTTGTGGGGACTGGACCCGGGAGAAATCGCTGCATCGATGCCGGATCTGGCTGCCGTGATGGATGACTGCCACTTTCGGGACTGTCTGCACAGAACTGAGCCCGATTGTGCAGTCCAGGCAGCGGTCGAGGAGGGGGGTATCCACCCTCTTCGCTACAGATCCTACCTGAATATCCTCGATTCGGTCCTGGAGAGACAGGAGCGAGACCGTTGATGATGGCGAGGGATTGGCAGATTCGGGACGTCATCCATGATGGTGTTCTGGTGCTGGAGATTGAGCAATGAATCTGGAGATTGCTCCACTCGTCTCTGCTGCACGCCAGGGAGATCGCGAAGCGTTCACGAAACTGGTCGAGTTGCATCAGAAGGTCGCAGGAAGTATCGCCTACGGCATCCTCAACGATACCCATCTTGCAGCTGATGCGGTTCAAGATGCATTTGTGAAGGCATGGCGTAGTCTGGATGGATTGAGAGAAGACGGGAGATTTTCTGCGTGGTTCTTACAGATTGTTCGTACCAGATCTCTCGATTTATTGCGGCACCGACGGAGAAAAGCACCAGAAACTGCGCAACTGGATGATGCTCTTGATGCAGATCGCGGGCCGGGTCCCTCAGAAGTTCTCGAGCAGAAGGAACGTGGAGAGAAGATCCGAAAAATCCTTGCAGAGTTACCGGCGGAGTATCGAGAGGTTCTGATGCTGAAACATGACCAGGATCGTTCCTACAGGGAGATCGCTCGCATTCTCGGGACGACCGTGAAGGGCGTGGAGTCGAAACTGTTTCGTGCCAGAGGGGCTCTGGCTGAGAAACTGAAGCGTCTCGATGGTTCTTCTGGAGGTGACCATTGAATCCGCAACCTGAATGTCATCTGATCCGTCGTTGGATCTCACAACTCGAGGATCAGGAACTGCCACCAGAAAGGGTCGCGATTCTCGAATCTCACCTCGATCATTGTTCGGGTTGCCGCAACTGGTACAAAGAATTTCAGCATGGGATGGATGCCCTCGATCTCGGTGTCGTCAAGGTTAGTGGCGAGATCGACCGGTTGCTGACGGGGACTCTCATTCCCAGCAAGTTATCTCCGCCCGGCGAGTCAGAGGAGATCGCAAGAGCAGCAGACCGAGCCGCTCCTCGACTTGCGGCCCTGGCAGCGGGGGTACTGGTTCTGATTTCCATCGTTGCCTGGGCGGTCTTTCCCGGTTTTCGGTGGGACGCGCTGTGGAGAGGTTCCGCAACCGTAGGCAATATGTCGCTAGCATCTCTTCAGGATGATTTCCTCATCGAGATTGATGGTGAGGAACGAGATCTATCGCAAGACGGTGCCACTGGAATGATCGAGATCGGTAGAACTGTTCGTTGCCGATCAGGTGCAGGAGAGATCGGCGATGCAGATGGCAGGGTCATCACGATTTCTGCCGGAACCTACCTCACATTGACAGGCGAATCATCGGTGACCTTGATCGATGGCTCGGCAAGATTCTTTGTTCCCCCGGGTAAAGGTGGATTGGTGGTGGTCACTGAGGAGGTTACCACGAGAGTTCTTGGAACTACTTTTGAGGTTCAAAGATGGGCTTCACGTCATCGATCCGAGGTTCGAGTCATCGAAGGAAGTGTTGCAGTGGTTCGTGGTGAGAGGATCCCGCTTCCGTTGCGTGTTGGAGAAAGAGTCGAGGTCACCAGGCAAGGATTGATGTTTCATGCCCTCAGGAGTGAAGGCGAAACGGCTCTTCCCAGGGCAAGCCTGGGCTGGCCAGTCGAGGGCCAGACCGATGGCAACGAGGCGCCCCCTGCCATCGAGAGCAACAGACCTCCGGAGAGGGAAGAACGGTCCCGGGAGGGCAATCTACCGCTCGATTTACCGGTGAATCAACGACGAGGCGCGGATCCGGACGGAGAAGACTGATCTCATCTCAGCGGCTAGGATTTTCATCCTGCGAGTGAACTGTACAGACTCGTCCGTCGATGATTCGAACGATCTGCCCTGGATATTGCCACTGCTCCAGTATATGGCTGTTCCACTGCACCCAGGTGACCTCGCGTGGATCTCCCCATAGCGCACGTACCGATTTCCGCGAGGCCCCTGCCTGAACTTCTCCCACTACGTGGTCTTTCTTCGATTGCTTGAGCAGGCGGTCGAGATCTTCGGCGGCCAGTTCTTTCAGTTCGATTCTGACCACATCGCAGACCTGTCCATCCACCAGGCGGAGGCGGTTCAGCCGGAAGAAATCGGATCTCGAGATCCAGTCTCCTCGTTGGAGATATAATCCTGCCCTTGTGGCCAGTTCCCGAAAGTTTCGTTTATCGATTTCTTCGGAGAGTAATTTTTGTGACGAGAGGAACTCGCCGCCCAACCTGATCCATCGAAGAGGTTCATCGTTGAACACGAGTTCGAGCGAACGCCACAAGGATCCCTGGCTCGCATGAGGAGATTCTCTCAGCAGAAACCGACATACCAGTTCTCGATGATCGGCAGGCAGTTGATCAATTCGTGAGCGATGCTGCTTCATGATCCGATCCCACGCGACTGAGGTGCCAACCTTGATGATTATCCAGTCATGTGGCTGCTTGAGGAGGGTTAACTGGAGCAAGGGAGAACGATCTCTTCTGCCTCGGCGTGGAATCTTCACCCCTGGTGATACCAGTAACCTGTGCGGGAATCCTGAAAGTTGGATTCTGTTTCCGATACGATCCTCGATGCGACCATGAACCTGGATGATATGGGAATCTACAACCGAGACTTCATCCGTGGTCACGAAATCTGACGATCCAGTGCAGATGAAGAAGGCCATGGTGAGCAAGGTACTGGAAATCATCTTTGTATTTCTTCCACGTCGCACAGGCGACCGTCTGCAAGGGTGACCAGAATCCGCCCCCGTGAACTGCGGTGTAGATTGACGGCGGGTGATCCAAGCTCTACCTCCGAGCCGATCTTGCCGTCGGTGTGCTGCAGGCGAAGGATGCCGTCACGACCGGCAACCCATGCGGATCCACTATCACCTGAAGCTTCGAGTGGTGCGCAGGAAGCCGGGGATGGGCTCTGGAATTGATTGATGCTGTCGTCATCAATCACTGCCCAACCTGTATTGGTGCCATAGAATTTTTTGCGGCCTGATTCCCTGGAGGTTGTGAATGGGACTGGACCCCGAGTGATCTGGTGCTGTTTCCAGGTGGTACCTTCATCGAAAAGAATGAGTCCGTCTGGAAATAGTTGCATAGCATCACCAGGGAGCAGTATCGCAGAACCGATCAGTTTTCCTCCGGAGTCGAGACGGTGAAGGAATCGGGTTCGATCGACGATCAACAGGCCACCCCCGGCGGATGGTGTGAGCAAAGAAACCGGCGAGTTGCACCGGAACTTCCAGTTCGTTTCACCGCTCGCGTCTAGATGGAAAACATGCCCGTCTACATCTCCCAGTGCCCATCCCTGTTTCAATCTGGATGCGGCTGACCATGGGGCGGTTGCGGCGGGTCCGAAAGAGAGAATCTTTCCATCCTGTCGTACCAGGGTAGATCTTCCTACCAGCGGGACGACGAGCACACTGCTCTCATGATCAATCAGAAGTGGAGCCGGATGCCCTTCGATTCCGACGACTTGTTCAGCAATCGGACGAAGTTGGTCCACGTCTACAATTCTGATCTTGCCATCGGTACCCGCAGTGATCAGAAGATTGCCTACCACTGTTGATCGTGCCACCGGAGCAGATAGCGAGTAGGTACGAAGAGGTCCCCTGACCAGTGAAACGGTAACCACACCTGGAGACGTTCCCGATAGATTTACTCTTCTGGTACGACAACCAGATCGTTCGACGAAGTAGCTGCGGGTTTCATCGAGGGCGAGGTCGACGATCACGGGACTCGTCCCGAGGAAGGAGCGGTTTGCATTCAGGATCCTGGCTCCAGCTGGATTGCTCCGGATGACCACGGGAATCTTCAGACTGTTGAGTTCGATCTCCGGCAAGATCTTCAGATCCGCAGCTGTCAGGGTGGCGAGGACGTCTCTCGCTGCGATGGCATCGCCAGTTTTTCTCAGCGACCGGGCTCGGGAGATGACGGATCGAACTTCAGTCAATCTTTTTAACCGGCGAGAACGCGCCTCTTCGAGGTCCTCGGTTCGTGCGTGGTATTCATTTTCACGGCGCTGATCGATTTGTAGGCGCAGCCGAGTACTTTCGGAAGCGCCAGAGGATCCAGCGAAGGTCCACGGGTGTTCCGAAGAGACCCTTTCGTATGCTTTTGCAGCGTTGACGAGGCCGGTGATCTCGGAACCACTTGCCTCGATACTTCTAGCTGCTGCAAGTAATCCTTGCGCTCGCCACTCGGAAGAGAAGTGCAACAGTATCATGACGAATGCAAGTGCAGCCGAGGCAAAGATGATTCCCTTGCGAAGTTTTTTGGAGGAGTCAAGCACGCTGCGTCGATTCCTCAGTTGCTCGATGAGTTCATCATCGAGTGCCAGATCAGAATTGAGACTTCGGAGCAACTTTTCTGCCCTCAGAGCGAGCTCGGGTTGTTGATGCCTCGACATCTGTATTGCCCTCGAGAGGCAATCTTCTGCCTCTGGTTCCTTGCAGCGATGAAGTACTTCACCAAGCTGGAGCCAGTAGTGTGCATCTTCTTGACGCATCGATTCTGCTTCACGCAGGACGGTGATCATCTGTCGATGATCTCCGCATCTTCGGAGAGATTTTACCAGGTCATCGAGAATTAATTCGATCCTGCGCGTAGGGATGTATTTACGTAAAACCCAGGCGGTTTTCAGGTCATCTGTATTACCAGGGGAAAGTACAAGTAGACGTTGCATGCGGATCCATGCCCCGGGCTCGTCTCCTCGGGTTTTGAGGATCTCGATCGACTGTCGGATGAAGTCGGCCTCTGCTTCCGGATCGATCTGTGAGGCACAATCAGCTGATTCATCGAGCAACTCGTGCCCGAGTGACTTTCCGGCACGGTCAATCAGGGCCTGATAGATAGAAAGTGCTGAAGAGGGGGTTTTGGAGACAAGACCTCTGGCCACCTGGAGCATTTCACCGTGTGTTGCCTCCCGGACGATTTCTTCTTCCAGGAATCGATAGAGGATGGAACAGGTATCGAATCTTGTACCTGCCGAGAAACCGAGTACTTCTTCGATGGATCGCTTACCATCGATCATCTTCCAGATCGAATGAGATTCTGCTGGAGGGGAAACTCCATCTACAGGAACCAGTATCCAGCGGAGGTCGCTGATTCGGTCACGGATGATTTTCCATTCATCTGCCTGCCGCAATCCTTCGATGATGACGGACATCGGGTCGACCTGAATCCGAGTGATCTGGCTGATTTCATCTTCTGCTGCAGGTTGGATCAACTCCGGGAAAAATTCAAACGTGCCATGTTCCCACAGGAAGAGATCGAAGAGTTCTTCTTCTGCCTTCAACCTCAGGGCCTGTGCCAGTTGACCATCGTCGAGGACGCCCCTTTCGAGCAAAGCTCTCCCTAGAAGCATTCCGGTTTTCTGCTGGTCTTCGCGCGCTTTGATGAGATCACTCTCGGAGACCAGATTGCATCTCAGGAGGATGCTTCTGAGCCTGATCTGGCTTGCAACTCCGGTTCGGACGAATGTGATATGTCCGGTCTCGAATACGATCGCGACCTTCTCATCATCACGTTCGATCTGTAATGTTCCGGTTCGAGCCCCATGGGAGAGGGTCTGCAGGAGTTCCTGCAAACCGAAGTGCTCCAGGTGACCGTTGAGGCTGCTCATGAGAGGACTCCCGCTTCGCGTCATTGTCGGATGACTTCAAACCGGAGGTCCCGACGAGTGGATGCCCCCGTCGATGGAAGTGGGTACGATCTCGGAAGAGACCTCGATTAAGGATACAAAATGGCTGCGAGATCCACCAATCAGGCCACTGGCGGGGATCGGCTCGAAGCGCAGGAGAACCTCTCTCCGGGGCTGTACGTGCATGTGCCTTTCTGCGCAAGCCGATGCACTTATTGTGACTTCCACGTCGCTTCCTTGCGGATTCCTGTCGTGAGGGATTATGTCGAGGCTCTGGTCGATGAAATTTCCATTCATTTTGCCAATGGGTTTCAGCCGAGGACCATCTTCATCGGGGGGGGTACTCCGAGCGCGCTGGATCTTGCCTCCTGGGATAAGTTGCTGGCAACTCTCTCGAAATATTTCAAAACCGATCTCATCGAGTGGACGGTTGAAATGAATCCAGAATCCATCGATGCAAAAAAGATTGAGATCGCACTTTCACATGGTGTGGACCGTATCAGCACCGGGGCGCAGACCTTTGACGAGAGAGGTTTGTCATTGATGGGCAGAAGGCACGATGCCAGCAGAGTCTTCGAGGTTCATCAGTTGATGGCAGAACTTGGAGTTCCGAGAACAAGCCTCGACCTGATCGTCGGTTGGCCAGGACAGGATCTTGAATCGGTAAAAGCGGATCTCGAAGCGGTAGCTGCCATCGATCCTGATCATGTGAGTCTTTATCATCTGAGTTACGAGCAGGGGACCTGGTTGGATGCGATGCGTCGCAGAGGGGTCATCGATCCGCTTCTGGATGAAACCTGCATCGAGTTGTCGCGTCAGTTTCTCGAGGGTCTGTCTCGCCAGGGATATCGCAGATATGAAGTCTCGAATCTATACAAGCGTGGCGGAGAGTCGCTCCACAATCTGAATTACTGGTTGAGGGGAACCTATCTGGGTGCAGGTAGCGGCGCAGCTTCATTCCATGGCGGAAAACGCTGGAAGAATCGTCCCGACGTACAGTCCTACATCGCATCGGGTGGAAAACCAGAGCGTGTGGATGTCGAGCGGCCGGGCGGGTTCACCGTCGTGATCGAACAGATCATGCTCGGATTGCGATTGGTGGAAGGGATTGACCCGGCACAGATATGCTCCGAAACAGGGTATGACATCTTCGATCGATGCGGGTCTTATTTGCGCAGATACGAACAACAGGGTTTTCTTCTGTGCAGCGAAAACTCGATTCGCCTTACGGACAGGGGATTCGAGATTCTCGATACCATGATCGTGGAGATGCTCGAGCTGCTGGAAAGGACCGGAGATGCAAGCGACCTCGCAAAAAGCTCCGGATCTGGCGATTGCGATCCGGGTCTTGCGGCATCGGTCCTGGGTAGCCGATGAATTGCTCGTCGATGCCCTGCAATGTTGTCCGCGGGATCCTGGTGCTCGAGATTTATTGGAGATTCTGACCCGCAGGAAATTTCTCCCGGTGTCCGTTGCCAACCAGGTGTTGCGTAGAACACGTGACATATTGCGTACCAGGATCGCTGATGGCTCCAGGCGTCGTGGTGAGGACCAGGCTCTGGGTGGTCTCGCTGCTGCCAGAGGATGGCTTTCATCGGATCAACTGGAAGAGGCGATTTTCGAGCAGGCGCAGTTGAGGAAGATTGGCCTGCGATTCAGGATCGGAGAGGTTCTGATTCGCAGAGGCGTGTTGTCTGGACAACAGGTTCGGATGCTGCTCGATGAACAGGGTCGGTTGGCGAGAACCTGCCAAGCCTGCGGCCTGGTCGCTGTTGAGCCCGGACCCTGTGCAGTTTGTGGCCAGCTGCTCTCACCAGCACCTGCACTTGGTCCTTACAGTTGTGATATGGAGTTCTCTCAGGACCTCGTATCTAACTCCTGAGCGCTATTGAGAGCTATTTGGCGCCATTTCGATTCTCATCCTAATCTTTTAGGTAGACCCATCGCCCTTCCCGGCGGTGATTTGCGTAGAAATCAGGCAGGGGTATCCCGATGAATGAAGAAGAAACAATCTCTTCTGATGCACAACAGGGTACGGATGCGATGAAATCCACTCCCGGATCCGACACAAGGCACAAGTCTGCTGAAGAGACCGAAGGAGTATCTTCGGTGAGTGATACCACTGAAGCCTCAGTGGTCGTGGATGACGATATGTTCGTACTGCTGGATGACTCCGAAGGCCCTGGCTTGCTTTCTAGTTGCCCTGGTGGAGATCTTCAGACCTGCGAACTCGAGGGACTCCCCGAAATGTCCGTGGAGTTGGTCGACGATTTGCCCGAAGTTGAGGATGTCGAGGACATCACAAGTCTGGTCGAAGGTGCCAAGCGAAAATCTGGTGGTAAAAAAAGATCGTGGAGAAATGACATCACCGATCGAGTCAAGGAAGTCAGGGAATTGGCGATCGAACACTGGAGACCTGGTGTTGCGGCAGCAGCATTGCTGTTTGCGCTGATCCTGGGTACCAGCTCTTTCTGGTCAGGTGCAGGGTCGTCGGTGACGGCTGCCGATGAATTCTCGAAGACTGCAATTGCAGCAGGGCACTTCGAGGAGTGGGTCGTTGAGACCCTCGACCAGCATATGGTTGGAACTGGAACGGAAAAATGATGAATCTCAAGAGTTTCACCCTGGTACTGATCACGCTGCTAATTATTGTTCCTGTTGGAGGTCTTCTCGGAGGAACCGTGTTCCTGAAAAATGGCCACGTGATAACAGGCAAGATCATCGCCAACGATGAAGAGAAGGTGATCGTGACCTGGGTCAACGGTAGGGCTACCATCTATCGTCGATTTGTAGAGGACGTCGTTCTCGAGACTTCTGAGGTCGAATATCTTGCGAAGAGATACGTGGCGCGGGTTGTTCGCAATCCTGGCGCTGTCAATGTCGACATCGAATTACCAGACCTGGACGAACTTCTCGAGCCGGTCGCCCATGCTGATAATGATCTTGCGGTGAACGAAACTTCCAGTCCTGAATCTGCAGTGGTGGGAGCAGAGGTTGCTTCGGAATCCTCGAGCCCGGAGGTTGTCGTTCTTGAATCGGTCGAGGAATCCGGATTACCTCGATTTTCTCGGGTTGAACTGGAAGGCATCGGACTATTCATCGATGTCCCCTCGGGCTGGGAATCAGTAAGTGCCGCAGACGCTGCCCGCGTCGTCTCTGATGATGGATCCGTGGTGATCGCGATCGATCGATACCCGGGTGAAAACATCCTTCCTGAAAAAGCAGCTGTCATTCTCAAAGATAGACTGAACAGAGCTGGCTTCATTTCCAGGACTTCCGGGAGAGCTTCACTTTTGTCTGTTCTTCGTCCGGCATTTATCAGCGAGACTGTGTCCCCGTCCGGAAGTCAGGACTGTCTTCATGGTCTGGTCCCAGGAGCTGATGGGATGTTGCTGATATCGGTCTACACTTCTACCGAGTTAGATCCTCGTGTGGATGGACTGATCGCATCCGTCTTGACTTCACTGGGAAGCCCTATCGCATCTCGCTAAATTTGTGCAAATAAACCGTTTTTGACGCAATAGACTTGCAGAAGGCTCTCATCGGTAACCGGTGAGAGCCTTCTGGCTTGTTGTCGAGCTGTGAAATTCCTGCAAAGAGAATATCTAGAACACAAAAAAAGAAGTTGGCAGATATCAAATCGGTTCTGTAGGATACCGCCATCGAGAGGAAGTACCTTGATCCCGAGGGGAACGGGAGGTGCTTCCACCGCGAAGATCGGCGAGTGACCGGATTGCCATCAGTGGTAGTGGCGGGGTTCTCGAGCGATTCTTTTCGGCAGGGGGAAATGTCTTTGTCGTCTCGACGTGACTCCCTTCTTGCAGGATGGACGACACGGGGGACTGGTTGATTCGATCCTCTTTTAACTCGCGAACGATCTCACCTTTGTCTCGTTGGGTACCCACGTGTACCTTTCGGGAACCTACTTGCGCAGGTGTTCTATCGCCGCGCATACTTTCCAGCAAATCTTCCGGTGATCGAGCAGGGGCAATGGTTGCCCGTGGTAGGTCTTCGGACGTCCCCGCGGAGGGGGACGGGAGCATCAGGGTTGTGGGGGGAAAGACCCCCGATAGGAGTTTGCATGGCCAAGAAGAAGGCCGCTAAGCGGAAGAAGGCGAAGCGGAAAACCGCTAAGCGAAAACCGGCGAAGAAGAAAGCCAAGCGCAAGCCAGCTAAGAAGAAGGCCAAGCGTAAGACTGCCAAGAAGAAGGCCAAGCGCAAGCCAGCCAAGAAGAAGGCCAAGCGCAAGACTGCCAAGAAGAAGGCCAAGCGCAAGCCAGCCAAGAAGAAGGCCAAGCGCAAGACTGCCAAGAAGAAGGCCAAGCGTAAGACTGCCAAGAAGAAGGCCAAGCGCAAGCCAGCCAAGAAGAAGGCCAAGCGCAAGCCAGCCAAGAAGAAGGCCAAGCGCAAGCCAGCCAAGAAGAAGGCCAAGCGGAAGGCACGTAGAAAAAAGTAGCGACGCCTTCCGGTCGAAGGTCCTGGCGCACGGCGAAGGTGCGGGCCAAGTCCTCCTCGAAGACCGAACCAAAGTACGGTTATTGGGGTTGACGTCGGTTTTGCGTCCGATTCCGGCTGGGACTGAAGCGGGGGGCATAGGCTCGCTGGTTCCCGTTCGGACCAGGACCATCAGAAAGGGGAGACGGGGTTATCCCTGTCTCCCCTTTTTCTCGTTGAATATCAGCGGGTCTCAGGATGATCTCATCTCGAGCGGGAAGTTGGAATTTCATGACCTGTGAGTCTGGCGACGGTGATGCACCGGTTTCTGGCAGGCGCGGGGAAATCCATCGTGCCACCTCGTTGATCGAATCGGCTCGAAATCTGGTGATCTTCACCGGAGCCGGAATGAGTGCCGAGAGTGGTATTCCGACCTTTCGTGGCCAGCACGGACTCTGGCAGGGATATCGACCCGAAGAGCTGGCGACTCCTGAAGCATTCGAGAGATCCCCGGAGGTGGTGCGGTCCTGGTATCGCTGGCGTCGAGATCTCATCGGGCAGGTCCAGCCTCATCGAGGTCACCAGGTGCTGGCCAGTTGGTGTCTTCATTCCGGCAAGACGAGTTGTGTGATCACCCAGAACGTCGATGGCCTGCATCAGAGATCTGGATGTCCGGATGTCGTCGAACTACACGGTTCCATCCACCATGATCGCTGTCACCGTTGTGGCCAGAGAGCTGTGGATCTGGATGGTGTCTTCTGTAGTTGCGGAGGCTCCCTTCGGCCCGGAGTCGTATGGTTTGGAGAGCCGTTACCGGAGGCCGCGGTGGATCGATCGCTGGAACAGATTGATGATTGCGATGTGATGGTCGTGATCGGAACCTCGGCGGTGGTGCATCCGGCTGCAGGAATGGTGTTTCGTGCCCTGGAAATCGGCGTTGTGGTCATCGAAGTGAATCCGGATCCCGTACTTCCTCCACCCGTCCTTCCGATCCCCGGGACAGCGAAGGAGATTCTGCCGAGGATATTTAGCACTGGCAGCGCCGCTGGAGAGAATTCAGCATGAAGAATCGGTTCGAACGATAGCGCTACCGGAGCAACACTGATAAGAGTCGCGAGAAGAGCAGAGCCGGGCGAAAGTGCAATGCCGAGGGGGGGACTCGAACCCCCATGGGCCTAAGCCCACCAGGTCCTTAACCTGGCGCGTCTGCCAGTTCCGCCACCTCGGCTCGGAAACTGAACGGGGAGTGTATTCTTCCGCCCGCAGAAGTCAATGCAGACCAAGGATTAGCGGCGACCAGTGGTCAATAAGCGATCTCTTAGGGATTGGCTCCGCTGTCGATCCAGTCGCGAATCAATTCGATTTCGAATGTAGTGAGGCAGCAGAAGGGACCGAAAGGCATCCGCCCTCCTGCGGCTAACGCGTCGCAACCGACCGCAGTGGCCGCTTCAACATGTGTGCCCTCGATCTTGCGGAATAACCAACTGGACTGGGAGTCATCTGGACTGACCAAAACGTAAGTCGGGCACTCACCAGACATGACATTGACGATCGCATCATAGCCAGCCGCAGCACCTCCAGACATGTCGAGATTCCCGAATGGAGCGGGGGGGCCGTGGCAGAAAACACATTCAAAGTCGATGATGGGGTAGATATCGTTTGCGAAGGACAGCGAAGAGATGCAGGCCGGGTCCGCAGCACAATCGGGATCGAAGCAATCGATGAGGCCATCCCCATCGTCATCGATTCCATTACTGCAATCTTCAAGAACACATTGCAGCGGTCCATTCTGGCAGTCGAGAGAATCAGTGGTCGGATCGTCACCACAATTGTTCGGTGGCGGCGGGTTGGGACCGGAGTTGAAGAGGTTGGACAGTAGTGATATCGGATCACTGATGTCGATGCTTCCATCGTCGTTCACGTCGCAGGCATCGTCGCAGGCGGCCGGTCCTGCCCCGGAGAAGAGGATTCCCAGTCCGAGGATCGCATCAGCGATGTCGAGAGAATTGTCGATGTTGCAATCACCTCGGATAAAGAGGGCCTGAGAGAGAGCCGTGGACGGATAAACCACGGTTATCGCTCCGATGAAGAGGAACGCGAGAAATGGCCGAAAGATGCTGTTTTGTTCCATCACCTGACCTCGATTCGTGTTCTTGAGCGGGCATAGCAGTGCAGGACCTGGCCTGATTGGCAACAATGGCCTACTGGGGTCAATACCGGCACCGATTCTACCCTCCATCATAGCCCTCGAGGGAAGTTGCGCAACTTCTCACAAGATCCGAGCGAGCCATCTCTCGCGTCGGCTCGATCGACTCGCTCTTGCCCTAGCAGGGCGATAGCATTCCCGATGATGGTTCGGGCATTCCTGTTTCGCTCGAACAGGGGGAATTCATGATCAGTCAACGTGTTCGTACCATCGAGCCTTCTGCAACGCTGACCCTGAATGAAAAAATTCAGGAGTTGAAGAAATCGGGTGCGAAGATTCTGAATCTCAGCGTTGGTGAGCCCGATTTTCCGACACCCGAGTTCATCCGAAAGGCGGCGATAACTGCCATCGACGATGGGTGGACGCGCTACACTGCTGCGGCCGGACATATCGAGGCTCGCGAAGCGATCTGCCGTCATGTTGAGCGCACCCGCAACGTCCGGGTGGATCCATCCCAGGTGGTGATTTCCTCGGGTGCCAAGCACTGTCTCTCTCAGACGCTGCTGTCACTGGTGGATCCCGGCGATGAGGTGTTGCTTTCAGCACCGTACTGGGTCTCTTTTCCCGAGCTGATCCGACTGGCAGAGGGGGTGCCGGTCCCTGTATTGACTTCCGCTCGCGAGAACCACCGGCTGACTCCCGAGATGCTGGAGTCGCAACTGACCCCTCGGACGACCGGGATCATCCTCAATGAGCCAGGAAACCCGACCGGATTGGTCAGTAGCGCAGCGGACATCGCTGCGATCGTCGATTTTGCCCAAAAAAATGACCTGTGGGTGATCAGTGACGAGATCTACGAGAGCCTGCTCCATGACAAACCGATGCACAGTCCCTTCTCGGATGATCCCGAGCGGGTGGCGCTGATCTCGGGGCTCTCAAAGAGTTTCGCCATGACTGGATGGCGAATCGGATGGACCGTGTGTAACCTGGAACTTGCCGGTGCCATCGGCAGACTTCAGAGCCACAACAGTTCCAACGCCTGCACCGTATCTCAGGCGTGCGTGGCTGCAGCGCTCGATGGGCATGATCATCCCGACCTCGAGCACATGTATGACGAATTCCGGGAGAGACGAGATCTGATGGTAGATGGACTTTCGAAAATCTCCGGGGTGAACTATTCCATCCCTGGAGGTGCCTTCTACATCTTCGTCGATCTCGCCGAGCGATTGGGCGATGGGGGAGTCGCCGATGATGCTTCAGACTTCGCGATGAGATTACTGGAGCAACACGAGATTGCAGTGGTTCCTGGAGGAGCATTCGGCGTTTCCGATTGTGTCCGGCTCTCCTTTGCCAGGCCCCAGAGGGAATTGCGCCAGGCCATCGAGCGAATTCAGGCGTTTCTCGCCTGAGTTTGCCCCTTCAGAACTCCGATGGCGGGTCGTTGCCGAGCCCGGTTGGTCCGGTCTAGAATCAACGCGTAGATCGGGGTCGCTCATCCTGGGGGTGAGTGTGACCCGCGGTCCCTGGGACACCGAAAAAATAGGGAACTCCTGTATGGAGGGAAGGAAAGTGACAGCGATGAAATCCAACACCTGGGTCTTTACCCTGCTCATGATCATGTTCGTGGGCATCATCTCGACGTCGGCGGTTGCCGCTGATTCTGTTGTACTCGACGACGATCTCAAGGAGATCGAAGCACGCTTCAATGCCGAACTGGAAAAGATGCGAATTCAGTTCCGTGATGAATTGCAACGGGCTCAGCAAGGACCTCGTGAGGAGCTGAAACGTGCCAGGGCCAGGATTCATGAACTCGAGACAGAGAATGTTCGTCTCGAGGGAGTAGTCTCCGTTGCGACAGCCAAGGTCGCGGCTCTCGAGGAGCAACTGGCTGCTGCTGTAGCCTCCCAGGAGGCAGTCCCGGTGGCCCGAGGCTACCTGGGAATTACCATCGTCGAGATCGGGGCGAATCAGGCCAGTCAACTGGAGGTCGAGGCCTCCAGCTCGGTGATCGTGGACAGTGTCGAGGAGGGAAGTACTGCCTCTGAGATGGGGATAAAGCCAGGCGATGCGATCTTCGAGGTCGATGGTCAGGCCGCTTCATACGACCATCTGGTGGCGATTCTGACCGCCAAGAAGGTCGGCGATGGAGTGACCGCTGGCTGGGCGCGATCCGGTCCCGGGGGGGTCCTCAAGGTCACGGGAAGAGGAGTTCTCAAGGCTCGTAGCGAAGCCATCGAGACGGCGCAGGATCCCGTAACGATTCCGGCAATTCCGCTCCAGGAACCGGTGCCGGTGGCGCCACAACCGGTGCCGCGTATGAAGCCTGGAATCACACTCGGTGTCAACGTATTGCAAACCGATGACTTTGGATTGCAAGTCACCAGTGTCGAGTCCGGTTCCAACGCCGATGTTGCAGGAATCCACGTCGGCGATGTCATCACCGCTTTCGGAGACGCCAGGGTGAGGACCATCGACGGGCTGCGTGATGTGTTGCAGTCGACGGTTCCGGGTGTCCAGCAGACGATCTCTTTCATTCGTGGCGGAGCATCATGGGTGTGTGTGGTTCGATTCGGTGGCGGTGATCTCGCGGCGGTTTCGGTTGAAGCACCGAGGACAGCCGGTGGAGATCGTTCCGATGGTCAAGGAGAGGGACGTGGCTTCCTCGGCATCGTTCCTGTCGAGCGGGGCGAGTCGGTGGTGGTGAGTGAAGTGATTGTAGGCAGTTGCGCCGACAAGATGGGGCTTCGTGAAGGAGACCTGCTGGTTACGGTGGCCGGAAAAATAATCACCAGTATCGATGTTCTGCGTGAAGCGCTGGATCGCAGAAGCGTTGGAGATGCGATCGAGGTGCGATATGCCCGTGCCGGACAACCCCACGAGACGGAAGGGGTCCTGGGCAAGTACCCGACCACAGAGGGTCAATCACGGGCCATCGAGGATGATGAGAATGTTGCGCGCCCGGTAGCGAGTTCGGCTCGATTCGAGCCTCCGAAGCCGAGTGGAAATGGCAAACTGGGAATCATCGTCGCATGGGATGCCGATGGTGCCTACATCGATTCAATTCTTCCGGGCAGTGGAGCTGGCTCAGCAGGTGCCCACATCGGCGACCGCATCATCCGGGTCGAGGACGTGCCGATCGGCTCTCTCGAACAGATCGGAGAGGTACTCTCGCAAACGATGGCGGGAGCCCCTGTGTCGATGGACGTTCTGCGCGGAAATGAACCGTTGACCCTGATCGCCCATCGCAACGATAACTCGCAGCCACAACAGATTCCGGAAACGAAATTCGATGGCGCCAGCGAGCCACCAGTACTCGGAATCGAGGTCGAACAAAATGCTATTGGCATCTTACTGACCGAGATCCACGTGGGTTCACCCGCTCATGAGGCGGGACTGCTACGAGGTGACTGGATCATCCGGATTTGCGACATGGAAGTGCGCTCCATCGAGGACATCCAGGATGCGCTGCAGTTCTCGGGGCTGTTGGAGATCCAGGTGACGATCCGCAGGGATCTCGAGATCATCCAGGTCTCGATTCCCCTGCAGCGCCGGTAGATTGCACTGTGACCGATCGCATCGCGCTCATCGGACTCCCCGGGAGCGGTAAGAGCACGGTGGGAGAACTGCTGGCGAGCAGGCTCGAGGCCAGGTACATCGATATTGACCGTTCCATCGAGGAACTGTCAGGCTGGCATGCCTCCAGTTGGATCGAGCAAAAAGGCCTCCCGGCTTACCGAGCCGCGGAGGCCCTTTTCATGGCGACGTTGGAGGGCAACAAGTCACGGAAAGTCGGTCGCATGTCACTGGTGGTGTCCACCGGCGGGGGAGTGGTGGAGATCCCCTATGTTCGAGAGATCCTCGAGCGCTGGAAGTGCATCTGGCTCGATGCTACTGATAAGGTGCTGATCAGCCGTTGTGATCCCTCCACCAGACCCCTGTTGTGCCACGAAGACGGTGGAGAACTCGTCATGGCCCGTCTGAGAATTATCCGCGAACCGTACTACCTGGCACTGGCAGGAGACCCCATCGATACCCTGGGAATTGCTCCTTCTTCCGTCGTCGATGTTATCCTGAGTCGGCTCGAGGAGGATCGTGAATGATGATGGGGATCCCGGTCGATGATCTGGAACCAATCTTGTGGGGTCTATCCGGTGTCCTCGGTGCTGTCGTGGGTTCCTTCCTCAACGTGTGTATCTACCGTATCCCCATCGAGGGTCTGCACGTCACCAGTCCTCGTGGTTCCTTCTGTCCCTCGTGCAAGTCCGCCGTGCGCTTCTTCGATAACATCCCGGTGCTGGCATGGTTGTGGTTACGAGGTCGTTGTAGAGATTGCTCCGAACCGATCTCGCCGCGCTATCCACTGGTAGAAGCTCTCAGTGCGGCTCTGTTTCTGCTGGTAGCCTATCGCTTTGGTGGCGAGATCCTCGGCGCCGATCCGCTCGTGCCCGAGCAGGTCGAACTGGCACAAATTCTGCTGTTGGTGGGGGTGTGGGGGTGGGTCTCGATCCTCATCGTGGTCAGTGGGATCGACTTCGATCACAAGATCATCCCCGATAGCATCTCGATTCCAGCGACCGCTGCGGTACTGCTCGTGTCACCGTGGAATCCTGGTCTTCCGGTCATGGAAACTCGCGAGAGCATGACCCTCGTCGATGCTTGCGGTGGTGGTCTACCGCTGGTTTTGTCGCTGCTGATCGGCGCAGTGGTACTGGGAGGTGGATTCCAGCGCTGGATGCCGAACTGGGAAGGTCAACGCAGAACCGTTGCCGAATGTTATCTCTTCTACCTGCTCGGGGCCCTCATCGGGATTTTGGCCGCAGCCTACCTGTTTGGTTCCGGAGCCACGGGATCCTTCTCCATTGCGAGAATCCAATCCAGTTTGATCGGCGCCGGAACCGGTGCTGGTGTCATCTGGGGAGTCGGAAAAATCGGCTCGATGGTCTTTCGCAAACCCGCCATGGGCTTCGGGGATGTCAAGTGGATGGGTCTGCTGGGAGCGACGCTGGGTCCGATACCGATCCTGTTCGCTTTCCTCCTTGCGTGTCTGTTGGGATCGATCGTGGGGATCTGGCTGCGTCTGCGCCGGGGCGCGAGTTACATTCCCTTTGGTCCGTTCCTGTCCGCTGGTGCCTTATCGATGTTACTGGGGCGACCGCAGTTGCAGTGGATCTGGGAGCGGTATCTCGGGCTGCTTCAGGGGTGATCGACCGACGGGGAATGGCGTTTTTCCCAACCTCTTGAAGGGCGCTATCTAGGCACTCGAAGCACGGTTATCCTGCGCCCAGATGCCAGTGATAGCCCGCAGGATCCCTGGCTTGGCATGGGGTGCCACCGGATACGACAATCCGCTGAAGGGGGAGTGATCAGGATGTCTTCGTTATCACGCTTTATGTTGCTGGGGTTCTTGGCTTCGATCATTGCTGGTTGTCAAACCACGAGCCTCGAACGAGAACTTTCATACAATCAGACCAAGTTGCGAGAGGTCGAAGGGGATAGAGATCGTCTCGAGTTCCAGCTGTCGACAAGTGAACGTCAACTGCAGGAGACGGTCCAGGAATTGATCGCCATCCAGAAGAAATTTGCTGACCTCAATGCAAAGAATGCCGCCCTTGTCGCTGAAAACGACCTTCTTCTGTCTCGCCCGACTCCTGCTGCGGCGATCATCGAGGAGGTAGGGGAGCCTGATCTCGGCAGTTTCGCGGGGATCGATGGACTCACAGCCACGGCCGAGGAAGGTGGCGTGAGAATCACCGTTGAGCAGCAAGTCCTGTTCAGTTCGGGCAGTGCCGATATCACACGACGGGGGAAAGAAGCTCTGGAGCAACTCGCCGCGGTTCTGCGCGCTGAATTCTTCGGTAGAGACATCCGTGTCGAGGGACATACCGACTCGACTCCGGTCAAAAAAACGAAAACACGCTGGGCCTCGAACTGGGAACTCAGTTCCATCCGAGCCTGTGCGGTACTGCGAGCTCTGCTCGATGCCGGAGCCTCCAATGCTGTGAAGATCGAAGCGGTGGGTTATGGATCCCAGCGTCCGGTAGCAGACAACACCACCAAGCAGGGGCGGGGTCAGAATCGCCGAGTAGAGGTCATCGTCTATCATTAGAGCACTTGCACGGCGGGGCTTTGCTGGTCCCGGCGCGAGTTGAAGAGGGGTGGCGGGCAGCAGTTCCGCCACCCCTCTTTTCCATGCCAGGGTTGGCGCGTTGAACCGATCCTGACGTGCGGTTGGCGCACAGATTTCCGGTCGAAAAAGCGTCGGCACACCCCGACACGGGAAGCGCCTCCGGGGCGCTGCTGGGGCGAATCGACAAATTGCCCTATCGGCTCGATCCTGCCCGATTCTGGCAGTTGAGCGCCATATTGGTCTGGCACCCCTCTTGGCCTGAATCGGCGCCTGGATGCTACTCTTCGAGGTACACCCCTGAATACCGTCGAATCCGTTTCCCGCCCGATGGGGAGCGGTATTGCGGCGAGACAAGGAGACTCAATTGGTCACCATCGAAGATCTGGTTCAGCAACTCGTGGAGCGTGATGGCTCCGATCTTCACCTGGGTGCAGGCACCCCGCCGATGATCCGCATCCATGGTCGTCTCGTCGCCGCTGGCGATTCGAGTCTCGACCCGGATGAGGTCAGAAAGATCGTCTATTCGATCCTCGATAACGAACAGGTTCGCATGTTCGAGAAGGAGCAGGAGCTGGACATGGCGTTCGGAATCAGCGGTCTCGGCCGTTTCCGTACCAATGTTTTCTTCCAGCGAGGGTCGGTAGGGGCAGTTCTGAGGGTGATCCCGAACCAGATCCCGGAGATGGGGAGTCTGGGACTTCCGCAGGATGTTTGCGAAGGCCTGTGCTTGAAGAAGAAGGGTCTGGTACTCATCACGGGTGCCACCGGTAGTGGTAAATCGACGACCCTTGCCTCGATGATCGACAGCATCAACCAGAGTCGAAACGATCATATCGTGACCATCGAGGATCCGATCGAGTTCGTCCATAGAAATAGAAATTGCCGCGTGACCCAACGCGAGGTAGGGAATGACACACCCAGTTTCTCGAGTGCCTTACGCCGAGTTCTTCGACAGGATCCAGATGTGATCATGGTTGGGGAGTTGAGAGATCTGGATAGCATTTCTGCTGCTTTGACGATCGCGGAGACAGGACATCTTACCTTTGGAACCCTACACACCAATGATGCGGTACAGAGCCTGAACCGCATGATCGATGTGTTCCCTCCTTTTCAACAACAACAGATCCGTACACAACTTTCATTCGTCATGGAGGGGATCTTGTGCCAGCAACTGGTGACCCGGTCCGATGGTCGCGGGCGAGTTCTTGCCAGTGAAATATTACTGGCGACACCGGCGGTACGAGCACTGATCAGGGACAACAAGGTTCATCAGATCCCCTCGGCGATCCAGACCGGTGGCAACCTGGGAATGAGGACGATGAACCAGTCCCTGTACGAACTCTACCGTACGAGACAGATCACATACGAAGAATCGATCTCGCGAGCCAGCGATTCAGATGAGCTCAAGAGAATTTTCCAGCGGCAGTCCTGAACATGTCACACGTCGTCACCAGATTCAATCGGAGACTCGGCAAGATCCTTTCCCGGCATCGGCTGGTTGAGGACGAGTTGATTGGTGATGCGCTAGCTCGCGCTGGCGAGCAAGGGTCATTGACCCGGGTTCTCGTCGAAGCCGGGGCACTCGACGAGCGCGAATTGCTCGGTGTTCTGGCCACAGAAACCGGTGTTGCACCGATCGATCTGGACAGACTCCAACTCGAAGAGAATCCGTGCGAGGAGTTGCGTGAGAAGACTGCCCGTTCCTGTCGGGTCCTTCCGGTGGCAAAGAGTGCGGGGGTTCTGACGGTCGCCATTGCCGATCCTCACGACATCGTATTACTCGACGAGATCCGTAACATGACCCGGTGTCATGTACAGCCGGTTCTCGCCTGTGACTTCCGCATCGAGGAAGCGATTGATCGCCTGTTTGGAGATGGTCGCAAGGAAATCGAGGAAGTTCTCGAAGACTACGGAGATCTTGAACTTGAACTTCGCGACAGCAGCGAAGAGGAAGAGGGGATCCAGGAACTCTCCTTCGAGGGGAACGAGTCTCCTGTCGTCAAGATTGTCAACCATGTCATCTACCAGGCACTTCGTGAGAAGGCTTCCGACATCCATGTCGAACCCCAGGATCGATCATTACGGATCCGTTACCGCTGCGACGGCGTTCTCAGAGAAGTTCAGCAACCGCCCGCAAAACTCAGGGCTTCCATCATCAGCCGACTGAAGATCATGGCAGGCCTGGACATCGCCGAGAGAAGGATTCCGCAGGACGGAAAGTTCCAGTTGCGGATCGACGGGCGACAGGTCGACTTCCGGGTTT
>CAWLAN010000036.1:0-21602 GCA_963854815.1 Planctomycetes bacterium UBA1146 | reverse complement strand
GATTCGCCGTTTTCTTCCGATTCAGGTTCCTGGTCGGGAAGGTTCTCTTCTCGCACTTGGTCTCCTTAGCCGATACACGGCCATCTGGTGCATCGGGAGTCCCTGCGGCGTGTCCACCCGAGCAGGCTCAATACCTTGCCAGATTTCTGGCTGCTTGTGCCACATTCTCTGGCTGAGGAAGGATCTTTTCTTCCAGCTGAGGTGCGTAGGCAACGAAGCAGTCCATGGCTCCGACGCGGCGAACAGGGGCATCCAGGTGGTCAAACAACTCATCCTGGATCCTGGCGGCAATCTCAGCGCCGTAACCCCATGATAACGTCTCTTCGTGGACGATGAGTACCCGATTAGTCCGCATCACCGATTGTGAGATCGCATCCCAATCATAGGGTGCCAGCGAACGAAGATCGAGAATATCCGCCTCGATCCCTTCCTCGGCGAGTTCCTTGGCTGCGATGCCACATCGGTGCACGAGAGCTCCATATGTGACGATGGTGAGATCGTTTCCCGCTCGCACCCGGGCTGCCTTACCCAGCGGAATCAGGTAATCGGGCCCGGGATCGACACCCTTGTTGTGGGTCTGCCGGTAGAGATGCTTGTGTTCGAGGAAGATCACCGGATCGTCACACCGAATGGCAGTGCGCAGAAGGCCGTTGGCATCGGTCGCATTGCTCGGCATCACGACACGCAGACCGGGAGTGTGTGCGAAAATCGTCTCTGCAGACTGACTGTGGTAGATCGAACCACCACGTAGGTACCCACCACTGGCAACCCGAATGACAACAGGGCAACTGTCCACTCCAGCCGATCGCCAGCGCAACAGTGCAAGTTCGGAACGGATCTGGTGAAAAGCAGGCCAGATGTAATCGAGAAACTGAATCTCGACGACAGGCTTGAGGCCACGAAGCGCCATTCCGATGGCACGCCCAATGATATTCGCTTCGGCCAGTGGAGAGTTGTAGACCCGTTGGGATCCAAATTCTCTCTGCAAACCTGCGGTCACCTTGAACACCCCGCCCTTGCCCTTTACCTCATCGAGCACCTCGGCTCGACTGGCATCTGCAATGTCCTGGCCGAAGATGTGAATGGTCGGATCTCGGCGCATCTCGTCTCGCAAGGCCGAGTTGATCAGATCGACCATCGTGGTCGGCTGTGCCCCATCTACCGGGGACGGTTCGGTCTCGAAATCGGAACAGGTGGGATCCACGTCCATCGAATAGACGTGGTCGAGTACCGTTTCCGGATCCGCCTGGGGAACTGTCAGCGCCTCGTCGGAGGCTGCGCGGACCTCTGCCCTGACTTCTTCACGGATCTGCTCGAGGGTCGCCTCGTCAGCGATCCCCTCCTCCTTCAGGAACTCGGGATAGACATGAAGAGGATCTCGTAACGCCTCTTCTTCCCGCTCCGCTGCGGGCCGGTAGGCACGTTCATCATCGGAAAGGCTGTGACTGTAGGGCCTCACGACATGGGCATGGACCAGGGCTGGGCCGTTGCCCGTGCGCATATCCGCCACCACGGACTGGAGCAACGAATAGCACGCCAGCGGATCACAACCGTCCACCTCGTGAACATCGAGCCCAGGAAAGCCCAGCACCAGTTTCGAGATGGAACCTCCCGGAGTGTTCACCTCGACCGGGACACTGATGGCGTATCCATTGTCCTCGACCACGAACAGAACCGGCAGAGCGAGGGTGCAGGCAGTATTCAGTGACTCCCAGAACTCTCCCTCGCTGGTGCCCCCTTCTCCTATCGAAACAAACGCGATCTCTCCCTCTGACCAGTTCCGCATCCGATCTCGCAACGATTCGTTGTCCAACCCCTTGGACCACGCCTCGGCACAACCGACCGCGTGGAGGCATTGACTTCCTGTGCAGGAGGACTGGTTCACTACCTGGAGACGTTCGCTGCCCCAGTGCGAAGGCATCTGCCGACCAGCTCCCGCAGGTTCGTCACGGGCCGCGGTCGCCGACTTGAACATCTCGACCGGAGTCAGACCCAGTTTCAGCATCAACGCCCGATCCCGGTAGTAAGGGAAGAACCAGTCCCTGCCCGGTTCGAGTACCATTCCGAGCGCTGTATTGATCGCCTCGTGACCACAGCCATTGATCTGGAAGAAGATCTGCCCCTTTGTCTTGAGGCGAATCTCTTCATCGTCGATCTCGCGGCTCATGAACATGTTCCGGTAGATGGCAAGCAACTCGGAGACATCCAGACCGTGGATGTTGATCTTTTCCGTGGCCGACTTGCGAGGTCTGCCGCGCGGACGTGAAGAGTGCTGGCTGTGGGTCGACATGATGGTCCTGACCGGTGACGAAGCCCCTACGGCCTGTAAGACGCCCGGGGCCTTTCGAAGCAGCAAGGCACCGGTTTTCAGCCATTCTAGAGTGGAGCAGGGTTCCATTCAACGCGACCGATCAGGACGGGGCTTTGGTGGATGGCGCCGGTCAAAACAGGGTATCGTCCAGCCTTGTGCCCTGCGGGCTCGCCAACGGGGCAAAGACTTTGAAACCGACCTCAAAGCCTGCCCGGTAGCGTGAGGACGCCCCCTCGGGCACAACAGGGCCGACAGGACCCAGCAGGAAGGACACCCGAGAGATGGTCGAGAAGATCGGCAATTTCGACCTGGCGATCATCGGCAGCGGACCGGGAGGATATGTCGCCGCGATTCGGGCCGGACAACTGGGGATCTCCACGGTGTTGATCGAAAAGGATCCCCAACCCGGGGGAACCTGTCTCCACCGCGGATGCATTCCCACCAAGGCACTTCTGCAGAGCGCACACGTTATCGATCTCGCCAGGGAAAGTTCCTACTTCGGAATCACCATCCCCGATGCAGAAGTCGATATCCCGGGGGTACTCTCGTTCCAGAAGAAGGTCGTCCAGAAGAATGCCAAGGGGGTCGAGTTCCTGCTCAAGAAAAACGGGGTCACCACCGTGAGAGGGACCGGTCGTCTCGACGGTCTCAATTCGATCCGGGTCGTGAGTGATGAATCCACCGAGAAGTTGATCGAGGCCAAGAATATCATCCTTGCCACAGGTTCGGTTCCTGCACGCCCGGGCTTCCTCGATTTCTCGATCCCATCGATCATCACCAGCGATGAGGCCCTTCACCTCGAATCGATTCCCAAAAAGTCCATCGTCCTCGGAGCCGGAGCCGTCGGATGCGAGTTCGCCTCCATCCTGAGATCGTTTGGCAGCGAGGTGGTCCTTGTCGAACTTCTTGATCGCTTGCTACCTGTGGAAGATCACGAGTGTTCGGCAGAATTGATGCGTTCTTTCAAGAAGCGGGGAATCCTCAGTCGAGTCTCCACCACGCTCAAGAAGGCCTCGACCACCGATTCCGGCCTCGCGGTTGTTCTGGTCAGCGAAGATGGAGAAGAGCAGACGCTCGAGGCGGACATGCTGCTGTGTGCGGTCGGAAGAAAACCCGTCACCGACTCCCTGAAACTGGACCAGGTCGGCATCAAGACGGACCAGGGGTTCATCCGGGTCCAACCGGACCAGAGCACCACCCGTTCTCACATCTATGCCATCGGAGACATCGTCGCTGACCGCGCACAACTGGCCCACGTCGCCAGCGCAGAGGGCATCATCGCCGTCGAGAGCATCGCAGGGCTGAAAACCCAGCCGATCCGCAACGATCGGGTTCCCTATGCCACCTACTGCCACCCGGAGGTGGCCAGTGTCGGACTGACCGAGAATGCCGCCCGCGAAGCCGGCCATGAACTGATCGTCTCCAAGTTCCCCCTGTCCGCGCTCGGCAAGGCCGGAATTGTAGGCAGGGCGATACCCGGTTTCTTCAAAATCATCGCCGATGCCCGCTACGGAGAGATCCTCGGAGTACACATCATCGGGCCTCATGCGACAGATCTGATCAGCGAGGGCTGTGCGATCCTGGGACTCGAAGGTACTGCTGCAGATCTCGCTCATGTCATCCACCCCCACCCGACCCTCGGTGAAGGAATGATGGAAGCAGCCCACGGCCTCGTCGGTGGTGCGATCCACATGTAGGAGAGGTTCTCTTGGCCGAGCAGATCACCTATCTCGAATCTCTGCGGAGAGCTCTCAACAGAGCGCTGGAGGAGGATCCTCGCACGTTTCTGATCGGTGAAGACATCGGCACCTACGGCGGTGCGTTCAAGTTGACGCAGGGCTTTCTCGAAAAGTGGGGACCGGACCGGATCATCGATACGCCCATCGTCGAGACCGGTCTCGTCGGAGCTGCCATCGGATCTGCGATGGCCGGGATGCGACCGATAGTGGAGATGCAGTTCATCGATTTCATCTCCTGCGCCTTCAACCAGTTGACCAACTTCGCTGCGACCTGCCACTTTCGCTGGGGACAGGGGGTTCCCATCGTCGTCAGAGGACCTTCCGGAGGTGGAGTTCACGCCGGTCCGTTTCACAGCCAGATGGTCGAGTCGGCATTTCTCAACACTCCTGGACTCAAGGTTGTGGTGCCGGCGACGGTAGAGGATGTCTATACCTTGCTGCTGGGAGCGGTCGAGGACCCGAATCCGGTGATCTTCCTCGAACAGAAATCGCTCTACCGGACCCTCAAGGGTGAACTGGATGAAAATTCGAAACCGCTGGCTCCGGGGATCGCAGCACTTCGGCGCGAGGGCGACGCGCTCTCCATCATCACCTGGGGTGCCATGCTGCATCGCTGCAACGCCGCTACGGAACGTGCGGCGGCGGAAGGAATCGAATGCGCGATCCTCGATCTTCGTTCGCTGTGTCCGCTCGATCTCGATGCGATTTACCAGACCGCTCGCAACACCGGCAAGGTTCTGGTAATCCACGAGGACAATCTCACCGGCGGAGCCGGAGCAGAGATTGCCGCACGGATCTCTGAACACTGCTTCGAGGATCTCGACGCTCCGGTCCGTAGACTCGCCGCGCTCGACATTCCCATCCCGTATGCCGCCTCGCTCGAGGATGCATCGCTACCGGGGGAAGACGACATCCTCGAATCGATCCGCTCTCTGGCCAGCTGGTAGAGATCCTCCGCGGCACATCTTCAGGCAACGACCGGTCCCTTTCCCCCGCGTCCGGAGAAGAAAACGACCCCCTCGACATCGGGGATTAACCCTCAGTAGCCACTTCCTCGACGCCCCGATACGGTTGGGTACCGGGGTTCACTTCATCGAACCTCGCTCTGCGGGTAGACTTCTCAATTCAGTGGCGTGGGCCACGAATCCCTGTGCAGGAGGAAGTACGGTCATGGCTACCGAAGTCAAGATGCCACAGATGGGCGAATCCATCGCGGAGGGGACGCTGACTCGCTGGTTCAAGAAACCAGGTGACAGCGTCGAGCGTGACGAACCGCTGTTCGAGATCTCCACCGACAAGGTCGATGCCGAGGTTCCCGCTCCTATCAGCGGAATCCTCGCAGAGATCCTCGTCGAGGAGGGCACGACGGTGGAAGTGGACACCGTCGTGGCGCGGATCGGATCGAGCGAGGCCGAGGTGGCAACCACGGCTCCGGTTGCTGCGGACTCGTCAGCACCTGCAACGGAGGCTGACGTCGAATCGGTGAGCGAGGAAACCCCGCAAGCCGCTGCTCCGGCAGCGGAGGTGGAATCGATTCAGGAATCTCCAGCGACAGCTTCCGACGGAGCCGGGCACAAGGTGCGCTCCTCCCCTCTCGTGCGACGCATCGCCCGGGAGCACGGCATCTCCGATCTCTCGATGATCTCGGCGACCGGTGCAGGAGGCAGGGTGACGAAAGGCGACATTCTCGGCTTCATCGAATCCGCCGGCAAAGGCGCCGTGGCGACCCCCGCCGCGCCAACTGCTGGAGCCGCGGCGCCGTCGGCACTGCCATCGCTGGGACTGCCAAGAGACGGTGTCACCGTCGAGAAGATGTCGGTGATGAGACGAAAGATCGCCGAACACATGGTCGATTCCCGTCGCACATCCGCCCATGTACATTCGGTGTTCGAGGCAGACATGACCGCCATCGTTCAGATGCGTGCCAAGCACAGGGACGATTTCCAGCACCGCAATGGCACCAAGCTGACCATCACGCCCTTCTTCCTCAAGGCCTGTGGCGACGCCCTACGCGCCTATCCCCACGTCAATGCATCCATCGATGGCGACGAGATCCTGATTCACCATCGTATCCACATCGGCATCGCCGTGGCTCTCGAGAATGGCCTGATCGTTCCTGTCATCAAGGATCTCCAGAACCTGAGCCTCGCCGGGATCCAGAAATCGGTAACCGATCTGGCACAGCGTGCTCGTAACAAACAGTTACAGCCCGACGAGGTCGCCGGAGGTACCTTCACCATCACCAATCCGGGACAGTTCGGGGGCCTGTTCGGAATCCCCATCATCAATCAACCACAGGTGGCGATCCTCGGCATCGGCGCCATCCAGAAACGCCCGGTCGTGGTCGATGAGGACAAGATTGCCATCCGGGACATGCTCTACATGTGTCTCTCATACGATCATCGCCTCGTCGATGGAGCCCTCGCGGATCAGTTCATGGCCCAGGTGAAGCAGAACCTCGAGAATTTCGACGAATCTGCGCTGGTGTGAGCGATGGAGACCTCTCCTCCTTCCACAACGATGCCGACCGACGTACTGGTGAAACAGTTCGGAGCAGTTTCCTTCGCCCAAACCCATCGCGACATGCTCGAGTTGCAGCGACAACTCGGAACGGCCCCTTCCGGCACTATCGAGCAGCACCGACGTGAAACCTTGTTCCTGTTCGAACCTTCGCCGGTCGTGACCCTCGGTAGTGCTGCAACTAGCCGTGACATCCTCATCGAAGAGGACCTCCTACGCGCCAGGGGAATCGAGATCCACCAGGTCGACCGGGGAGGAGAAGCGACTTATCACGGTCCGGGCCAGTTGCTCGCTTACCCCGTATTTAAACTCTCACCATCGGAACGTGATCTGCATCGACTGCTCAGATCGCTGGAAACCGCCGTGCTCGAAACACTGGAACACTGGGGGATCGAGGGGGAGAGAGAGCCGGATCACACCGGAGTCTGGGTCGGCCAGCACAAGATTGCCTCGATCGGTCTCAGTGTTCGTCGCTGGGTCACGGGACACGGCCTGGCGCTGTGTGTCTCGGGAGATCTGGATCCCTTCGGTTGGATCGTCCCCTGTGGCCTCCGTGGCTGTCCGGTCACCTCGATGGAGCGGGAACTGGGACACCCACCTGCGAGGGGAGAGGTCGAAGCGATTCTGGCGGATCGAATGCTGGATCTGTTCGGAAGGAACAACCTCCGATGACATCCATGACAGTTCGTCACAAGAAAGTACCTCTACCAAGACCGCCGTGGCTGCGGGTCACCGTACCCGGCGATGGATCACTCCAGAGAATCGGAAAATTGCTGGATCGAGGTGGTCTTCATACTGTCTGCCAGGAAGCCCACTGCCCGAACATCTTCGAGTGCTGGAAGATGGGCACTGCCACGTTCCTGATCCTCGGCGAGGTGTGTACCCGCAAGTGCGGTTTCTGTGCCATCAGCAAGGGCATTCCCTCCCCCGTCGATCCGGATGAACCCGAGGAACTGGCGAAGGCTGCCAATCAGTTGAGTTTGAAACATGTCGTCATCACCAGCGTCGACCGAGATGATCTGGTCGATGGTGGAGCAAACCAGTTCGCTCTCACCATCGAGGCACTCCGAAGAGCACTCCCCGATGCCACCACCGAGGTGCTGGTGCCAGATTTCCGCCCCGATCCGGTTCTGGGGCTGGACATCGTGCTGGGGGCAAACCCCACCATCTTCTCCCACAACGTCGAGACTGTCAGAAGGCTTTATCCTGCGGCACGTCCCGGATCCAATTATGACCATTCCATCTCGCTGTTGCGAAATGCCGCCGGCAAGATCGGCGGTTCTCGGGTGAAATCGAGCCTGATCCTCGGTCTCGGAGAGGCAAGAGAAGAGGTACTGGAGACGATCCGTGATCTCCACGATGCGGGAGTACGACGGATGAATCTCGGCCAGTATCTCGCACCTTCCGGGCACCACATTCCCGTGAAGCGCTACTGGAGTCCCGAGGAATTCACGGATCTTGGCCAGTACGCCCGCGAAGTTGGATTCGAGAAGGTGGAGTCGGCCCCGCTGGTTCGATCCTCCTACCACGCCAGCGTTTGACGGCGCCCATCCCCGGTGGCACCATGAGTCCTTTGCAGGAGACGGCATTCGCTGAACCCCGGATCTATTGATGAACTTGTCGGACGGAGAGCACCTTGCAAAGCCTTGTCATCTCCGTGGACCGGGACAAGCCGGATCCGGATTCAATTCAACTGGCCGTCGATGCACTGTCTCGCGATGAACTGGTGATCTTCCCGACCGAAACCGTCTATGGCATCGGTGCCAGAGCAGACTCTGAAGACGCGTTGAGCAAATTGCGCGAGGCAAAGAACCGAGACGAGGATAAGCCCTTCACCCTTCACATCTCCGATCTCGAACAACTGGTCAACTGGGTTCCTGATCCCAGCGATGATGCCCAACGATTGATGAAGGCCTTCTGGCCCGGTCCACTGACCATCATCTTTCCTGTCGGAGAAAAGGGAATCGGAGTCAGACTCCCAGCCAACGAGGTGACCAGGACATTGATCGCAAGCAGCGGCCCGCTGTTCGCCTCGAGTGCCAATCGAGGCGGAGAATCCGCAGCCACCACCGCCGAAGAAGCGGTCCTGGCTCTCGGAGACCGGGTAACTCTCGCACTCGATGACGGTCCATCTGCGATCTCGCAAGCCTCAACCATTGTTCAGTTGCAAGCCAACGGCGATTTCCTGGTCATCCGCGAGGGCCTGATCAGCGAATCTCAGATTCGCAGATTATTGCGCGGCAGCAAGGTACTCTTCGTCTGCAGCGGCAATACCTGTCGCAGCCCGATGGCTGAAGCCCTGTGCAAGAAATTGCTGGCAAAGCATCTCGAATGTCCAGAGGAGACACTGGCAGATGTGGGTTATCACGTCTCCAGCGCGGGAATCGCTTCCGGGGGCAGCGCTGCGGCAGACAATGCCAGAACTGTCATGAAACAGAAGGGGATCTCCATCGAGGAGCATCATCCCAGACAGTTGATGTCGAATCAGGTCGAGGAATCGGACATCATCATCGTTCTGGACCATTATCATCGAAATGTGCTCGAGCACGATTATCCGGAGGCGATGGAGAAGGTTCATCTGATCAACGAGACCGGAGTGAGCGATCCGATCGGCGGCAGTGAGGAGATATATCGACGCTGTGCCGAGGAAATTGAGCGCGCTCTGGAAAACCGCTGGATTGAAGGGATCATATCGGGATGAAAGCCATCGTCGGATCGGACCATGCCGGAATCAATGGCCGCAAGAATGCCACCGAGGTTCTGCGCAATAGAGGCTGGGATGTCGAGGAGAGAGGCCCGGCATCCGAGGAAGAAAAGGCAGACTACCCCGATATTGCCCACCAGATCGCCACTGCCGTGACCTCGGGAGAGGCAGAACTCGGCGTGCTTGTGTGCGGAACGGGCCAGGGAATGGCGATGACCGCCAACCGTTATCCAGGTGCCAGAGCAGCCGTGATCACGGATCAATTCACGGCACAGATGTCGCGCGCACACAATGACGCCAACATCGCCTGCTTCGGAGAGCGGGTCATCGGCCAGGAACAGATCGTGACCCATCTCCAAACATTCCTCGACACCTCCTTCGAGGGCGGACGCCATATAGATCGTGTCGGAAAGATCGACAAGATCGTCCCAGAAGCCTGAGAACTCACGGCGAAAATCGAACCGAGGGAGATCAACCTTGCATGCCAAGCGATCGACCGAGGATCGCTATCCTTGATCGCTTTGGGGAGAGTTCTGGGGATCCTCGATCAACTGATCGCGAGAAACTGCATCTCCTTCTCCCTGGTATACACGGATATTGGCATTCTCCATCAACCTGGCAAGGAAGGCATCGAGCAAAGCTCGTTGCTTGTCAGAGCGAAGTCGATTCTCCGTACCTACCTTGAGCGAAGTGTAGAGATCCATGTCGGGCGGGGCGATCTCCTTGAGGCGGATCACGTATTCGGATTTGTCGGTATCACTTGTTACCGGACCCACCACGCCACCAACCTCATCGATCTGGAAGGCAACTTCGATCACTGCTGCACGCGAGGCGAGGATACGGCCGTCGATCTTGAGATTGAATGACTGTGATCTCGAAACCGGATCCATCTCGTGGATGGTGTAGTTGCCGTCAGATGCAAACGCTTCCAGCGTCACACCCTCCTCCTGTGCCTGAATCCGGGTCACCCATGAACTGACGTACTCTTCCACCAGCATCTTGGCCTGAGCTTCTTCGGTCGCCTTCAATGCAGGTTCGATCGCCTCGTCATAAGTCATCGTTCTCTGCGGAAGCATCTCGACGACCCGGATGATGAAGTTCCCCATACCATTCTCGGCGATCGATTCGTACAGATCTCCCGGTTTCACCGAACCCGGATCGCGCCGTTCTTGCAGGAAGAAGGTCGCAAATGCCGCAGGATTCTTGATGTCGTTGTCGAGTTGATTCACATCCCGCTGGACAAAGGGAGGGATCTGTCGAACCTCGACGTAATCGATTTCTTCGGCGAAAGCCTGCTCCAGCGGTACCGTTTCACCGGCATCTTTCATCGCTGTGAGCGAATCGAGAGCGGTCTGAAGTACTTCAGCTTCTACCACCTTGGTGCGGTCCCGGACCAGAGTCCTGACCACTGCATCGAAGACATCGATCAGTGAGCGAATATCGTCCTCCGGGGTTGCGTTTTCCGGTGGAACGTAATTGAACGGTCGTTTGATCCTGTAGAGGGTGTTCTTGTCGCGTTCATACCTGACCTCCACCTCCTCGGCTGTCGGTTCATACTCGATCGAATCTTGCAATCTACGGCGATCGACACGAACAAGCTCGACTCCGAGTCGATTCTGCAGAACGAATCGAGATGGGTCCGCGTTGAAGAACTCTTCGATGTCCTCCGGAGTGACCTTCTCTCTGGCTTGATCCAGGAAGTCGTCACTGGAGATCTGCACCACCTCGAGAACTCGCTTCTCGTAGGTAGAAGCGTATTCCTCGAATACTTCCTTCTCCGTGACCACAGCGGCACCGACAACTGATTCGATCAAGGAACTCACTCGTAACCCACGGATCACCGCGCCCTCGAAATCCTTCTTGGACATGTTGATCCCGAACCTGTCGTCTGCCAGGACGGTGCTATAGGTATCGAGATCGAAGCGAGCAACCGCTCTTTCGAAGGAGAAATCTGGGAACCGTTCCTGAAGAGTGCCGATCCACCCGGCGCGCTCCATGACGCGGTACCAGGTACAAATATCGAGAGCTGCCTCTCGAACTTCGACATCCTTTGCCGAATCGCTCGGCTCGATTCCCACTCGATCGATTTCGTGTTCGTAGACGAATTGTCTGAGTACATCATCGACTGTGGCCCTCTGGAAACGATCGGATCTGGCGCGATATGGACCAAAACGACGAACACCCTGGAGCCACAGGGTTTCGGAGAGCTCCATCCGTTTCTCGAGGAAAGTTGGAGCGGAGATCGTCTCGCCGTTGATCTCGTATCTAGCCTCTGTAGTAGAATTTCTTGCCCACCAAGCAAACATGCCAGTGGCCGCAAAGGTGGGAGCAATAAACAGCAACAAGAGAGTCAACATGACCTTCTCGTTCCGTTTGAAGAAACCGATCGACATTTCTCGGACCTACCTCTCAGCAAGCAGTAGGAATTACCAGGGAGATTGTAAACCAATACCGTTCTAGAACCCCGGATTCTAGAATGTCGGTCCGCATGCTGCAACGAGACCGGACACCCAACTCCCCTCTCTCGCGTCAATATACGTCGGAATCAGCCAATTGGGCCCGTCACCGCCGACCGGTGACCTGCGACTACTGGACGATCTCGATCAGTTCTATGTCGAAGATCAGGATCGCTCCTCCGGGAATTGTGGGGGGGCGCCCCTGGGGGCCATAGCCGAGGCTGGCAGGGATGATCAGTTTGCGTTTTCCCCCGACCTTCATCGACCCGACTCCCTCGGTCCAGCCCCTGATCACTCGGTTCAACGGGAAGGATGCAGGAGTTCCTCGATCAACACTGCTATCGAACTTGGTTCCATCAACGAGGTAGCCGCTGTAGTGCACCTTCACCGTACTGGTCACAGCAGGGGGAGTCTCGCCGGTGCCCTCGACCAGATCGAAATATGCAAGCCCCGAATCAGTTCTCACCATCTGGGCATCTTCAGCCACCCCCGATCCGGGAAAGCGGGGAACAACCACTCGCTCGGTGACGGTACCCGTTTCCGTGACGATCACTTTTTCAGTCTTCTCTGTAGTCACCGTCAGGACCTCATACTGAACTTCGATGCTTCCGACCCGCGCGAATGCCGATTGAGCGATGCCACCGGTCAGGTCCTGGGCCATCTTCACGGCATCTGCCAGTTTTATCCTGGTAGCATCCAGTCTCACGTGCAGATCCTTCGCTGCAGGAGGAAGTGTCGAATAATCACCCACCACGGCGGCGACTCCGATTCCAGCTATGAGCACAGCAACCAGAAGACAGATTCTCTGCTTACCGTTCATCATCAGTCCTTCCAGGGCGTTCACGACGCCTCGTCAATGGCTCGATTGGCGAGCGCATCACAGCGTTCATTTTCATCTTGACCTGTGTGTCCTTCGACCCAGTTCCACTCGATCTCTCGCTTCGCAGCCGCCTCCACCAGTTGTTTCCAGATATCTTCATTGAGAACCGGCTTGCCGTCAGCCTTACGCCAGTTGCGACGCTGCCAGGCCACGATCCACTCGTTCATCCCCTTCACAACGTACTGGGAATCACTAAAAAGTTGGACCGAAGACCCTTCTGGAATCGAGCGCAGCGCTTCGAGTACAGCCGACAACTCCATGCGGTTGTTGGTCGTCGACGCTTCGTAATCGTAACAGACCTCCTCGGTACCATCGCTGGAACGAATTAGGTAGGCCCAACCTCCTGGCCCAGGATTTCCCCGACAAGCCCCGTCGGTCCAGATATGGTATTTTTCCGCTGTCATCCGCGTCTCCTCCGACGCCCTCGTTCGGCACCTTTTCTACGATCTCCACCACGATCTCGTTGCCGCGCTGGCCCGGAGGCGGCTCGTCGACGAGAAGCGCGGGTCTTCTTGCCCCGGCCATCCTGTTGAGGCCTGCGAGGCGAGGTCCTGCTTCGGGGAGCCACCCCCGAGCCCTTGCTCCGTGATCTTCCCGAGCGGGTGTGAAGGTACCGCAGATCGATGTCTCGATGGAGGGGATCTACCGATTCCAGTGCCACTTCGACCGGATCTCCGAGCCGGATCATGTTACCGGCATTTACCCCTCTGAGAGCAAACTGGGTATCACTGAAGACGTAAATATCATCGCGCAAACTGGAAACGTGAACAAATCCCTCGATCAGGACCTCATCGAGACGAACATGAAAACCCTGATCCCTCACCGAGGTGACGAGTCCGGTGAACCGTTCCCCGACACGATGTCGAAGCCACGAAATCGCCCTCAATCTGGCCATTTCGCGTTCGGCACTCTCGGCGGATCGCTCCCGGGTACTACAGGTCTCTCCCAACTCCAGCAGCGCGGCAGATTCCGAATCGATCACTGGACCAGCTCCGTCGAACAGGTGCCGATCGAGCGCCTGGTGGACCTGGAGGTCTGGATACCTCCTGATGGGCGAGGTGAAATGACAATATTCAATTTTCTGCAGGGCGAAGTGAATCTCACGACTTGGACTGTATTCGGCCCGTGTGAGGGTTCGAAGTAATGCAAAAAAGATCACAGGAGCAACCTCGGTTCCACGAACCGCATCGATTACCGCCGGTAGATCCGCGATCTCCCTCACTTTTGCCTGAGGAGCAAGAACCCGGCACAGACGCGAGAACTTCTCCAATTTCTCCTCCTCCGGAGGAGCGTGGATCCGGCGAAGAATCGGGATCTGCTTGGCGGTGGCGATGGCTGCAACCGCCTCGTTTGCCGCCAGCATGCATTCCTCGACCAGATTGTGGGCCACGAGGCGACTGCGAGGGCATACCTCGATCACCTCGCCATCGTCGTCGAGAACCAGCTTCATCTCATCGATTTCCAGTTCGAGAGATCCCTTTTCGAGACGACGAGCACGAAGAAGAGAGCGAATCTTGTCCAGGTCTAGGATCAGTTGATCGAGCACCGAGACCGGATCCGCTGAGTCCTGAGGGTCTTGATCGAGAATCGCCTGGACCTGCTGGTAAGTGAATCTGCGGGAACTTCGGATCACTGCCCGTTCGACGAAGTAATTTTCTAACCGACCCGAGTCATCGAGATCGATCCAGACCACTTTGGCAAGTCGATCCACACCGGGGCGTAGAGAGCAAAGATCGTTGCTGAGCCGTTCGGGTAACATCGGAATCGTCTTGCCCGGAATGTAGACACTCGTCCCTCTCAGTAACGCCTCCGAGTCGATCTCATCGCCAGAACGCACGAAGTGGCTCACGTCAGCGATGGCGACTCCGAGTCGAGCTCCCCCGGAAGGACTCTCGAGGGTGGTGATCGCATCATCGAAATCCTTGGCGTCCTCGGGATCGATGGTGACGAAAGGGATGTCCCGATGATCACAGCGCCGCTCGATCTCCTCATCGGGAATCGTACCGGGAAAAGCAGCAGCCGCTTCTTCCACCTCGGCGGAGAATTCCTCTCTCAGCTGGTGCTCGGCACAGACCACCTGAAGATCTGCTCTCCAGGTTCCTTCCGGAGCCAGCGCACAGAGGATCTGGCCCGGTGGCAAGCCGTCGATGGTCGGGCCCTGGAGCAATCTCGCCAGCACTCGATCTCCATCCTCGACTCCAGCGCGATGCCCGGGATCGATCCAGACTTCACGGACACTCTCGTGGCGAAGCGGCTCGACCACTCCGGCCCCACCATGCGATTCCCGGTAGATCCCGGGAATCACCCTCGGGCTACGTTCGATCACTTCCAGGATCTTGCCACTTCTGCCCTCGCGAGCGACGGCGGGTTCTCCTCGGCGAGGTTTCTGGATCCCAGCGAGCACTCGATCACCGTGATGGGCATCACGAAGACGCCGGGCGGGAATGAAAACATCACCGGCAGGATCATCGACCAGGGGTCTGACAAAACCGAATCCCTTGCGAACCAATGTCAGAGTCCCGACCAACCAGCCTTCTCTGTTCGGAACGAACCAGCCCCGGCCCTTCAGAGAGATCGCCTCGCCCGTCTCTTCCAGTTGGTCGAGGAGTTCTCTCAGGAGCGGCTCTTCGGCTGCAGTGGCGCCAACGGCTGCACGGAGATCCGAGATATTTACATTCCGGTAGTCGGGTCCGTGACTCCATACACGAAATGCTCGAAGTAATTCAGCGTCACGCTCTGATCTCAACAGTTGCCCCTTGCACAAAAGACAGGACCGTGACGGGAGAAATTCTCCTCCTCGTCACGGCCCGAAGCTCAAATTGTTCTATCCCTTGAGTCGTGATGATCGCTAACCCACCTGCTGGATGATCGAGAGCAGAGGCATGAAGAGTGCAACCACGATGAAACCCACCGCACCACCCATACCGACAATCAGAACCGGCTCGAGAAGGCTCGACAGCGATTCCACCAGTACGTCCACGTCCAGATCGTAGTTGTCGGAGATCTTATTGAGCATCTTGTCGAGTTCTCCGGTTTCCTCACCGATGTCGATCATGTTCACGAGCATGGGTTCGAATACCCCCGACTGTCCGAGTGGTTCCGCGATGGTTTCTCCTTCACGGATCGACCCGCACACCTGTTCGATGGCATCGGAGATCACCCGGTTGCCCACCGCTGCCCGTACGATCTCGAGGGCTTCCAGGATGGGGACACCGGACGAAATCAGGGTACCGAGGGTACGACAGAAGCGCGAAACTGTCGATTTCCGGACGATCTGGCCGAAGATCGGCGCATTCAACTTCGACTTGTCGATCATCAATTCACCGGCGGAGGTGGACCCGACCGCCCTGATCGCCCCGACCACGCCGAACACGACCAGCGGCGTCAACCACCAGTAACTCTGCACCGCCTCGGCGAACACAAGCAGAGCCTGGGTAGGGCCGGGAAGTGCCGTGTTCATGTCGGCAAACATCTTTTGAAACTGCGGAATCACCTTGGTCATGATGAAACCGAGAATCAGCCCGGCAACGCAGATGACCGCGATCGGATAAACCATCGCGCCCTGCACCTTCTTGCGCAGCTTCATCGACTTCTCCTGGAAGTCCGACAGGCGCTGAAGAATGGTATCGAGAACACCACCGGCCTCGCCCGCCTTCACCATCGCAACAAACAGATGGTTGAAAGTCTTGGGGAATTTCTCCAGCGCCTCCGACAGGGTCGATCCACCCTCGACATCCTCGGTCACCTTGTTGAGTTGATCCTGGAATGTGCACGGTTTCATCTGATCGGCCAGGATCTTCAACGAACGGACGATGGGAAGTCCCGCATCCTGCAGGGTCGCCAACTGCTGGGTGAACTGCACCATCTCGGTTTGAGAGACCCTGCGGCCAAAGATCTTGAAACGCCTCTTCTTCTTCTTTCCTTCGACAAAAGAAGCAGAGATCTTCTTGCTCTCGCGGATCTTGGTCGGCTTGAAGCCACGGGAACGCAGTTGCTTGATCGCTTCCTGCTGACTCCCGGCTTCGATGGTGCTTCGTTTCTTGACTCCACCTGGACCGATCGCTTCGTAATCGAATACAGCCATCTTCGCTGCTCCTTCTTGGTCGGAGGACCACATCGGCTGGGACGAGCACCTACCGTCTGGTCCTACCCCTTCACAACCTAGGGGATGTTCGCCTAACTGACAAATGTCTCCTTGACGACTTCCTCGATGGTTGTGATTCCATCGTAAATGTGCAGAAGACCGGCATCGCGGAGAGTCCTCATTCCGTCCTCACGTGCCACAACCTGCAATTCCTGGGTACTCGATCCGTCCATGATGCGGTCTCGTAGACGGTCCGACATCACCATGATCTCGAACAGAGCGATGCGGCCCTTGTAACCGGAACCATTACATTCCTTGCAACCTTTGCCGTAGAAGAAGGTTCTGGCCTGAACATCAGACGGCGTCAATTCCAGTTCCATCAGCATATCATCGGTCGGTTCGTACTCGACCTTGCATTCATTACAAACCCTCCTGACAAGCCTCTGGGCCACCACCGCCTCGACGGTCGCGGTCAACAGGAAGGCCTCGATACCCAGGTCGATGAGTCGGATGATCGAAGAGGGCGCATCGTTGGTGTGGAGAGTCGAGAACACGACGTGTCCGGTCAGACTCGCCTCGACTGCGATCTGCGCGGTCTCCAGATCGCGAATCTCACCGACGAGAATCTTGTCGGGATCCTGTCGAAGAATCGCCCTGAGACACTTGGCGTAGGTGACACCGATATCATCGTTGATGGGAATCTGGATGATTCCATCGATTTTGTATTCCACCGGATCCTCGGTGGTGATGATCTTTGTCGCGGGATCGTTGGCCTCGTTGAGGCAGGAGTACAGCGTCGTCGTCTTGCCGGATCCGGTCGGCCCCGTCACGAGGATGATCCCGTTGGGTTTAATGATCAACTTTCGGAGCACATCGAGATCCTGGGCGCGCAATCCGATGTTCTCCAGATCGAGAGACACCTGTCCCCGGTCCAGCACCCTCATCACCACCGACTCGCCATGCATGGTGGGAAGGGTCGATACACGCAGATCGACAGGGCGACCGGAGATGTTCAACTCGATGCGGCCATCCTGGGGAAGACGCGTTTCTGCGATATCAAGGCTCGACATCACCTTCACACGGGAGATCACTGCTCGTGCCAACTGGATCGGAGGAGGCATCATCTCGTAGAGGACACCGTCGACCCGGTAGCGAATCTTGAACTCCTTCTCGAAAGGTTCGAAGTGAATATCGGAAGCGCGATCCTTGATGGCCGAAAGCAAGACCATGTTGAGAAGTTTCACCACCGGTGCGGCATTGACGTCTTTCTCGAGTTGATCGAGATCCATCATTTCGTGACGACTGTCATCCAGGATCTCGATCTCGTCCTTGTCGATCGATCCAAGCAGGCTCTCCATCGATTCGGAGCGATCGGCGTAGTACTTCTCCATCGCCCTGTCGATCGAAGCGGGATCACTCAGGGCACCCTTCACCTCCATATTGAGCATGAATTTCATGTCGTCGAGAGCACTGATGTTCTGTGGGTCCGCCACGGCGAGAGTCAGGACCGTTCCATCGAAGTCGACAGGGATCACCTGGTAGGTTTCTGCGACATGTGGCGGGACCATCTCGAGAAGATCTGCTGTCACAACCACCTCATCGAGATCGACCGGTTCCATTCCCGCCTGCTTCGCGATAGCAATGCGGAGATCAGCATCGGTGATAAGATCCTTTTCGACCAGGATCCTCCCGAGCGCTCCGCCTTTGGACTTTTGATCCTGGAGGGCTTCCTGGATATCGAGTTCCGTGATCAAATCCATATCCTTGAGGATTTGACCGATCGGCTTCGCGACAAGCGCCATTTCTCACCTCTCCGTCAGTTTTCCGGGACGGCGCCGGCTAGAGTGATCAGACTAATTCGCGAACTCCGAGGAGTGCGTGACTCGAAGTATTTCTTCGATGGAGGTTATTCCGGAAAGCAACTTCCTCACCGCATCTTCCTGCAGAGAAACCATTCCCTCGTTACGTGCCTTGCTGCGCAGATCCTTGGTCGGAGTCTTGTTGAAGGTCATCTCGCGTAACGATGGGGACATCTCCAGCAACTCGTAAATTCCACAACGGCCCTTGTATCCATCGCTACACTTGGGGCAACCGACAGGGCGACAGATCCCCTGACCCATCACCTCTGAACTGGTCAGGCCGATCATGCGTAGTTCGGTTTCGGACGGCTCGTAGGGTTCCTTGCACTCCTTGCACAGCAGACGGACCAACCTCTGTCCCATGATGGCGAGCACTGCAGATGCCACCAGGAACGGTTTGACACCCATGTCGATCAGACGGGTCAGAGCTGAGGGGGCATCATTGGTATGGAGGGTCGAGAACACCAGGTGTCCAGTCAACGCCGCCTGGATGGCGGTGTCCGCGGTCTCCCGGTCCCGGATCTCACCTACCAGGATGATATTTGGTGCCTGACGCATCATGGCACGCAGGATCCTCGAGAAATCGAGACCGATATCGTGCTTCACTTCTGACTGGTTGACCCCGGTGAGGTTGTATTCGATCGGGTGCTCTGCAGTGATGATCTTCACGTCAGGTTGATTCAGGTCCATCAGGGCCGAATACAGGGTCGTGGTCTTGCCTGAACCGGTGGGACCGGTGACGAGGAAGATACCATTGGGTCGCTTGATGATCCGGTTGAACCGGGCCAGATCAGACTCGTGAAACCCGAGTTTCTCGAGATCGACCAGACCTGCTTCCTTGTCGAGAATCCTCATGACGACACTCTCGCCATGCACGGTAGGAATTATCGAAACCCGGAGGTCGATCTCCTTGCCAGTGATCTTGATCTTGATCCTGCCATCTTGTGGACGACGTTTTTCCGCCATGTCGAGCCGCGACATGATCTTCAAACGAGAAATGACCGGGCCCTGTAGTCTCTTCGGAGGCGAATCCACCACCCGGCAGATACCATCGACTCGGTAACGAACACGCAGTTCGTGCTCCATCGGTTCGATGTGAATATCAGAAGCCCCTTCCTTGAGGGCATTTGCGATGAGCATGTGTACCAGTTTGATCACCGGAGCCTCGTTGGCCTCCGCATCATCACCGGCGTAGTCTCCTCGGCCAAACTCCACATCGTCATCGGATCCTGCATGCTCACCGAGGACCGAGTCGTATCCCCCTGCCAATCGGTAATAGTCATCGAGTGCCTCGTCGACCGATTCAGGAGTTGCCAGGGCGCAGTCCACCTCTGTGGAGAGGATGAAACGCAGGTTATCGATGGTAAAGAAATCAAGCGGGTCTGCCATCGCGATGATGAGGGTGCGACCCTTTCGAGCCACGGGAACGATCCGGTGTTCTAGCGCGACCTCCTTGGGAATGGTATCGATGATATCCTGGGCGATGATATGCTTGCCGAGGTTAGCAAAAGGCAACTGGAAGTGGATGGCAAGTGCACGAGTCACCTGCTCCTGGGTGCAGATCTCCAGGTTAACCAGCGCTTCACCGATCTTGCACTTCTCTGACTGGCCGTAAGCGAGGGCTTTCTGAATCTGCTCGTCGGTAACCCAACCCTTCTCGCGAAGGATTTCTCCGACCTTTTTCTCCATGCTCCACCTTTCCTGTCGGGATCGATCTTTCAATCCCCGGAGCTCTCAACCTGCACGCCGATTGCCTTCATCGGAACCGGGTCAAGCCGCAATAGAGCGACAGATCATCGGGATTGGGCCCCGTCTGCTCCCCGAGCAGAGATCTTCGACTCTCCAGTGAACACCTACGCGCTGTTGCCGCGTCGCCCATAGCAGGCGAACCCCGCACGACAACACCGCCCAGACCTGTTTTCCGGCTCCCCCGGGCAGCCAAATTCCGCTGTCATGCACACCTCGTAAATGACACGGGAACCCCATGCCCAGGATTGCCCTGAACAGGAACCTGGAAGTCTGAATCCTACGAGATGGACGTTCGGAGTCAAGGATCGCCCGTTCCCATGATCCTACCATCGTCTCCACGGAGGGCTTCGGACGACCCCGACTCGGGCCCCGGGGTACCTTGCCGCTGGAGCGCCATCGGTCTAGAATCCCGCCTCTGCCATCTCGGTCGCGTCGGGTCCGGTGCCGATCCCTTGTTTGTCGGGATCATGTTGCCGAAACGAGATGGTCGCCCGGTGGATCCGGGCAAAGGAAAGACAGTGCGACCGATGCGGAGCCCAAAGAATTGGAGACCAACCGTGCGGAGTCTCAGAACCTACGGACCGATCTTTTTGTGTCTCGCCCTGTTTTCCGGTTGCGCCTCCATCGAGGGTGAGCGCTCCGGGTTCTTTACTGGAGACGACAGTGCAGCACCCGATGACAAGGAGCGTTCCGGGTTCTTTACTGGAGACGACAGTGCAGCATCCGATGACAAGGAGCGTCCCGGGTTCTTTACTGGAGACGACAGTGCAGCGCCCGATGACAAGGAGCGTTCCGGGTTCTTTACTGGAGCCGACAGTGCAGCATCCGATGACAAGGAGCGTCCCGGGTTCTTTACTGGAGACGACAGTGCAGCATCCGATGACAAGGAGCGTTCCGGGTTCTTTACTGGAGCCGACAGTGCAGCACCCGATGACAAGGAGCGTTCCGGGTTCTATACTGGAGCCGACAGGACCTCCCGTGGGCAGGACTGGATCCGTTTTCGACCCGATGCAACCTCGCCCTTTTCGGGAGTGGAACAACCTCATCCAAAAGCATACACCGGGCAGGTGAGTTTTTTGCGTGGGATATATGACCCGGGGCAAGGATCGGCATTCGAGGGATCCTTTGGACTCGATGACATCGATGGATACGGCCTCTGGATCAGTGCTCGCCCGAGCGAATGGTACATTGCGCCAGAGCTCGGCTTCATCGGTTCCGCAGAGGACAATGGTGCTCTTGGAGATATTAGGTTTTCCGAGTTCTTCGCGGGCGCTCGTGTTGTGGCGGAGTTGCCATTTAC
>CAWLAN010000035.1:0-21618 GCA_963854815.1 Planctomycetes bacterium UBA1146 | reverse complement strand
ATCTCGATCTTGACTGGGTACTCGCTACCCGGATCAATCGATCCGCGGTCGAACGCCGAACCCGGACATTGGCGGGTCGACGAACGGTGAAGAAGTCGTGGCAGATCGGCTGGCTCGCCCATGCCATCCGCTGCATCGACCTGACCACATTGTCCGGCGATGACACTCCGGGCACGGTACGTCGATTGGCAGCAAAGGCCCGCATGCCGGTACGCACCGATATCCTCGAAGCACACGGGTTACCGATGGACATCCACTGCGCTTCGGTTTGCATCTACCACAACCTGATCGCCACAGCCCGCGAGGCGACTGAAAATTCTCCGGTAAAGGTCTGTGCGGTATCGACAGGATTCCCCGCGGGTCAAATTCCGCACCAGATGAAACTGGAGCAGATCGAATCCTCCATCGCGGCCGGAGCAGAGGAAATCGACATCGTCATCTCGCGAAGTCTGGTACTCGAGGGGCGGTGGGAAGACCTACACTCCGAGGTCAAGGCCTATCGCGACGCATGCGGTGATCGCGCCTGCCTCAAGACCATCCTCGCCACCGGTGAACTGGGCGATCTGCGACGAATCGCCAGGGCGTCTCGCGTTTGCCTGGGAGCCGGCGCGGATTTCATCAAAACTTCGACCGGGAAAGAACCAGTCAACGCCACCTTGCCGGTGGCACTGGTGATGTTACGAGCGATTCGAGAACATCAGCAACGCAGTGGCCACCTGGCGGGATTCAAACCAGCAGGCGGCATCCGAACCGCCAAGGAAGCGATTGCTTTCTTGATTTTGATCCGAGAAGAACTGGGGACGAGGTCGATGGCAGCGGATCGGTTCCGCATCGGCGCCTCTACCCTCCTCACTGATCTCGAGCGACAACTCGAGTTCCACGCCACCGGGCGTTATTCCGCCGCCCACCGGCATCCGATGGGATAGAATTGATGACTCCGGAAGAAACAAATCCGTCACACCTGCTCGACACTCTCGACTGGGGTCCTGCACCCGAGGTCGCAAGCCAGGTAAGGGACTGGATCGAACGCAGTGGCAAGAGCCCTGCCCATTTCATCGGCGGCAAGTGGGTCAGCCCCGCCAAGGCGAGTCGATTCCCATCTCGATACCCCGCCACTGGCGAGGTACTGAGAGATGTACTGCAGGGAACCCCCGAAGATGTCGATCAGGCGGTGCAGGCCGCCCGTGATGCACTCGAGGGCTGGCAACAACTGGGCACTGCGGGTCGGGCTCGTCATCTCTATGCCATCGCACGGGCCATCCAGAAGGAGAGCCGCCTGTTTGCGGTACTCGAAACGCTCGACAACGGCAAACCGATCCGCGAGACCAGAGACATCGACATCCCGCTGGTGATTCGGCACTTCTACCACCATGCCGGCTGGGCGCGGATTCTCGAGGAAACCGATCCCGGTGCCCGGCCCTGGGGAGTTTGTGGTCAGGTGATCCCGTGGAACTTCCCGCTGTTGATGCTGTCATGGAAAGTGGCTCCGGCACTGGCGTGCGGTAACACGGTGGTGCTGAAACCGGCAGAATGGACCTCGCTGAGTGCACTCCTGTTCGCGGAGATCTGTGACAAGGTTGGCCTCCCTGCCGGAGTCTTCAACATCGTCACCGGGGATGGTGAAACTGGCGCTGCCATCGTTGCGCATGCAGATATCGACAAGATCGCGTTCACCGGCTCGACCGAGGTCGGCAGAATCATCCGCAAGGTAACCGCCGGAACTGGTAAGGGCCTCACTCTCGAACTGGGTGGGAAAAGTCCCTTCATCATCTTCGAGGATGCCGATCTCGACAGTGCCGTGGAAGGTCTGGTCGATGCCATCTGGTTCAATCAGGGGCAGGTGTGCTGCGCCGGTAGCCGGCTGCTGATCCAGGAATCGGTCGCCGATGAAGTTCACCGGAAGGTGGAAGAAAGGATGTCTCGGCTCAGAGTCGGTGATCCTCTCGACAAAGCGATCGACATGGGAGCTCTCGTCGATGAAGAACACCTCGCCAGAATCAAAGAAATGTGTGATCGAGCCATCGGTGAGGGATTGAAATGCGTTCAACCGGACATTGATCTCCCGAAAGTTGGATACTGGTTCCCCCCGACCTTGTTCCCCGATGCACCGCTGACTTCCGAGATCGCTAGCGAGGAAGTGTTTGGACCTGTGCTCGTCTCCACTACCTTCAGGACTCCGTCCGAGGCGATCAAGATCGCCAATCACACACGCTACGGACTCGCGGCCTCGGTCTGGAGCCAGGACATCGACACTGCCATCGAGATCGCCCGTCAGGTCAAGGCAGGAACCGTCTGGGTCAACGGCACCAACCTGTTCGATGCTTCCAGTGGCTTCGGTGGCATGAAGGAATCCGGTTTCGGACGTGAAGGAGGAAGAGAAGGCCTGCGCGCCTACCTTCGTCCCGAGCGGCGTGATACCGCCGCCCAGGCCCAGGTGCCTGCCGTGCCGATCGTCAGCGCTACCGGAGCCGATGCCGCACTCGACCGCACCGCAAAACTGTTCATCGGAGGAAAACAGGTTCGCCCCGACGGAGGTTACTCTTTCGAAGTCAGATCCCCAGGGGGCGAACTGATCGGACTCGCCGGTCAGTCAAACCGAAAGGATGTCCGCAATGCGGTCGAGGCCGCAGGTCGCTCGGGCTGGGCTGGCATGACCGGTCATGGCAGGGCGCAGGTTCTGTGGTTCATCGCAGAGAATCTCGAACCGCGATCGGCTCAGATCGCTCAGTTGATCGATGAAATGACCGGATGTGGTGAAGAAGCCGCCTGCGAAGAGGTAGCTGAAACCGTCGATCGCTGGATATGGTGGGCTTCCTGGGCCGACAAACACGACGGTGCGGTCCACGATGCTCCCATCCGCGGACTCGTACTCGCACTTCATGAGCCCTATGGAACCGCCGGATTGATCTGCCCGGAAACAAAACCACTGCTGGGACTGGTCGCCTTCTGTGCACCGCTACTGGCGGCTGGAAACGCAGTCATCGCAATTCCATCGACCGCTTGTCTGGCCGCCGTGGAGATGTGCCGGATCATCGAACACTCGGACCTACTACCAGGAGCTCTCAACCTTCTCACCGGTGACGCTGCTGAGATCGGACCGGTGTTGGCAGCTCATGACGATGTCGATCTGCTCTGGTACGACTCGCAGGGAAATCTGGGCGCTGAACTGGAAACCGCCTCGGCCGGGAACATGAAGGTCTGCTGGTGTCCGGGAGATCCTTCCGTTCGATCTCGAGAACTGCTCGACAGAAGCGTCCAGGTGAAGAATATCTGGCTCCCACACGGGATCTGAGGCTTTTCACACGGTTCCACCAGACTATCCTTTTCGACAAATTCACTCCCAGGAAGGTACATTATATACGGGAGTGTTCGGCATCGAGAGAGCGATGCTCCAGGCCCCTGAACGTGAGGTCGTCATGGAGATCGACTCCTCGAAAATGTCCGCATTCGAAGCCGGGAAACCGGTAATAGAAGAGACGGAATTCAATCTACTGCCGGTCGATGAGGCCGTCCCTAGCGTCGGAATCGTGTTCGAAAACGATGCCTGGCTCTCTCCCCTCTTCGAGGCTCTGAAAGCATCCGGGATCCCCTATGAACCCATCGATGTCCGTACCCATACCTTCGATCTTCTCAATGCGCGAAAACACATCCTCTACCTGAACCGCGTCTCTCCTTCCTCGTACCTCCGAGGAAATGACGGTGCCATCTCTCATGCTCATGCGCTGCTTGCCTCTCTGGAAGCCTCGGGAACCCAGGTGGTGAACGGATCGCGTTCTTTCCGTCTCGAAACGAGCAAGGTCGCCCAGCAACTTCTGATGAACAATCTCGGAGTCGATGTTCCCCGCACCCATGTCGTCAGTAGTTGTGATGCCGTACGCGAAATCATCGACAAACTGGTCTTCCCGCTGATTTTGAAACCGGATACTGGAGGTAGTGGTGCTTTTGTCAGGAGAATCGAGAATGAGAAGCATCTCCTGGCTCTCCTCGATGACGAAAAGGTATTTGCTCCAGGTCATCTGATGTTGCTGCAAGAACTCGTGGTTTCAGAAGACGGAGCCATCGCGCGCGTCGAGTTCGTCGACGGAGAATTGCTGTTTGCCATGAAGGTAATACCACAGAACACCTTCAACCTGTGCCCTGCCGAAGCATGCCCGCGCAATCCCATCGAAGAGGGAGTCGAGCCGGATGCCATCTTCGAACCATGGCCCGATGTACCAGAGGACGCTGTAGCTCAGGCGAGGGAGATTCTTCGCGCCTCGCAACTCGACATCGGCGGTGTCGAATGGATGGACACTGCGGATGGCCGTCGGTGCTTCATCGACATCAATGCCACCAGCGTCTATCGTGAAGACATCCAGAAAGCCACCAAAGTGAATGGCTTCCTCAAGGTCTGCGAGTACCTCGCTCGAGAACTCGCCAAGGAGGACGCAAAGACCCCTAACAAGAGGTGGCGCAGGGGAGTCTGATGGAACATCGCGATTTCGTCATCGTCGGCGGTGGTATCATGGGCGCGATGATGGCCCTCAGGCTCGCTGAATCCGCATCGGGTAGCATTCTTCTGGTGGAGAAATCCTATCCCGGTGCAGGTTCAACGGGAAAATCGGGAGCCATTCTTCGCCAGCACTACTCTCACAAGGTAACCATCGGCATGGCGCGCGAAAGCCTACATTGGTATTGCGGGTTCGAGGATCAATACGGACTCGACATCTCTTTCAATCGTCCCGGCATGGCATTCATCTGCAATGAAACCGATCGCGAAAACCTGGAGCGCAATGTCCAGTTACAGCAATCCCTCGGAGTAGACACAACGGTCATCGATTCTCAAGCACTGAGAGAACTCGAGCCAGCAGGGTCCTTCGCGGATGAAGAATGTGCCGCTTGGGAACCAGAAGCAGGAAATGTGAACCCTGTTCAGACGGTTCACGCCGTGCTGGATTGCGCAATCCGTGCCGGTGCAGATGTTCGGATCGGTGTGCGTGTCACTGGCTTCCTTCGTGATGGAGATCGCATCCAGGGAATCGAACTCGATGACGGTAGTTGTGTCGCAGCTGGAATGGTCATCGTCGCCGCCGGTCCCTGGGCAGGAAAACTGCTCGAAGAAGCAGGAGTCCCCCTACCCTTGCAAACACTTCGACCGGAACAGGCTTATTTCGAACCGCCTGCTGGAGCCAGGGAAAAGCGACTGATCTATGGTGACCTCACCAATGGGCTCTACTGGAAACCAGAACTTGCGGGGTGGACCCGCGTTGGCTTGCTCGACATGAACGACGATGCTGTTGTCGACGATCCGGACCACTACGACGAGGGTGTCAGTGGCGAATTCATCTCAGAATGCCGTGAGCGCATTTCGAGAAGGTTGCCCCACTACGGCATGTCACCCTCCTGGGGAGGGGTCGCAGCCCTGTACACGGTAACTCCCGATTCGCATCCGCTGATCGGACCGGTCCCTGGCCTCGAGGGAATATGGGTAGTGAGTGGATTCAGCGGACATGGCTTCAAGATGGCACCTGCGGTCGGCAGAGGCGTCGCCGCCGCGATTGGAAATGACCAGTCAGGTAACTTCGAGGCCGATTTCTTCGCTCCCGATCGATTCGCCCGTAAGGCTCCCATCGAGGTGAGTTACGGTTACGGAATCCTGGGCTGACCCGACCGGATGCCGGGGGTATCCTCCCTGGCATGAACAATTCCAACCTACTCATCTCAGTAGTGTTTCTGTTCGGTTTCTCCTCGCTGGAGGCAGGGGAAGTCTCCACTGCCAAGGGGCCACCCAACATCGTCATCGTTTTTACCGACGATCAGGGTTGGGGTGATCTTTCCTGCTACGGATCGAAACAGATCCCGACGCCGCATATCGATCGGCTTGCCGCGGAAGGGATGCGTTTCACCGACTTCTACGTCAGCCAACCAGTTTGCTCTGCTTCACGCTCTTCGCTTGTCTCGGGCTGCTACGCCAACCGGGTCGGGATCAGCGGAGCCCTCGTACCCTCATCCAGAATCGGACTCGATCCGGAAGAGATGACCATCGCCGAGGTCGTAAAACCGCTCGGATATGCCACTGCCTGCTACGGTAAATGGCACCTGGGTCACCTGCCTCCCTTCTTGCCGACGCAACAGGGATTCGACGAGTATTGCGGGATCCCCTACAGCAACGATATGTGGCCTGGCCATCCGGAGTCACCCAAGGCTTGGCCTCCCTTGCCCTGGTACGAACAAGACCAGGTCGATCGGATCATCGAGACCCTCGATGATCAGGATGAGATCACTGCTGAGTTGACCCGTAGGGCGGTGAAGTTCATCCACGAGAACGCAGATGGACCGTTTCTTCTGTATGTGCCCCATTCGATGCCGCATGTGCCCCTGGGAATGTCCAATAAGTTTCGACAGACCTCTCTCTACGGACCATACGGCGATGTGATCCGCGAGATCGATGACTCGGTCGGACAGATCCGTGCCGCACTGGAGGAGGAGCAAGTTCTCGACAACACCCTCTTCATTTTCGCCTCGGACAATGGCCCCTGGCTCTCCTATGGTGACCATGCTGGCACCACCGGAGGACTGAGAGAGGGTAAGGGCACCACCTGGGAGGGAGGAATTCGTGTTCCCTGTGTCGTTCGCCTCCCTGGTGTAGTTCCTGCTGGGAGTACTTGTTCGGTGCCCTGCATGACCATCGACATCCTTCCGACGATTGTCGAGTTGACCGGAGGAACCCCACCAACGAGAAAAATCGACGGGGTCAGTATCCTCCCGCAGTTGCGCGGTGATCTGACCGCTCCTCCACCGCATGAAGAACTGTACTTCTGGTACCACCGTGGGGACCTGGAGGCGATGCGGATGGGAAAGTGGAAACTTCACTTTCCGCATAAGTACCGCAGCCTCGAGGGACGTGAGCCGGGGAACAATGGCATCCCTGCCAGGTACAATTACAACATCGAGACCGAACTCGCCCTCTATGACCTCTCTTCGGATCGAGCGGAATCACAAGATGTGAAATCAAAACACCCAGGAGTGGTCGTCGAGATGGCAGCACGCGCCGCCAAGATGCGGCAAAAATTGGGAGACCGCCTTTCCAAGGTGAACGGATCCGAGGTCCGCAAACCCAGGCGCGTCGAGAAACAGCAATAGTGATGAGCACTCTCGAGAAGATCCTTCCCATCGCATTACTGTCGATGTGCGCCAGTTGCACCCTCCCAATCCGGCAAGAATCGAGGCCTCCTAACATCATCTACATCATGGCGGATGATCTCGGCTGGGGAGATCTTGGTTGTTACGGTCAGCAACTGCTGCAAACCCCCAGGATCGATCAGTTTGCCCGTGAGGGGATCCGCTTCACCGATCACTACTCGGGACATACCGTGTGCCGACCTAGCCGACTGGTACTCTGGACCGGAATGCATTCGGGCCACACCGCTCTCCAATCCAATGCCTACTACCAATTCGAAGGTGCAGAGAGAACCGTCGTCGAGATCCTCAAGGAGGCAGGATATGCCACTGCCGGGTGCGGCAAGTGGGCGATGGGGAGGTTGGGTTCAGCAGGCCACCCCAACAAGAAGGGTTTCGACGACTGGTTTGGTTATCTCGATCAAGGGGATGCTCACAACTACTATCCGACCCACCTGTGGCACAACGATCAGAAGATCCCGCTTGCAGGAAACGTGACCGCCGGGAAAAAGGGGAGCAAGGCGTTCTACTCGGTCAAGAGAGAAACCTATTCCCACGATGTGATCGTCGATTGGCTGCTCGCATGGATCCGGGAGCACGCCTCGGTACCTTTTCTGATGCACGCCCATCTGACCATCCCGCATACCAACAATGAGCAAGGAGGAGCGACCGGCAACGGCATGGAGGTCCCCGATCTCGGTGTGTACTCAACCAGAGACTGGCCAGAACCGGAGAAGGGATTCGCTGCGATGATCTCTCTGCTGGACCGGGACGTCGGTAGGATCCTCGACCTTCTTGCCGAACTCGGAATCGAAAAAGAGACCCTTGTGATCTTCACATCCGACAACGGTCCTCACTCAGAAGGCGGACATGATCACGAATACTTCGACTCCAATGGTCCTTTTCGTGGACACAAGAGAGATCTACTCGAAGGTGGCATCCGTGTCCCGATGCTGGCTCGCTGGCCCGGCATGATCGCTGCTGGTGCTACCAGTGATCACCCATCCAGTTTTCAGGACTTCCTGCCCACCGCATGTGATCTCGCCGACATTCCAGTCCCGGATGGAATCGATGGCATCAGTTACCTACCAACCATGCTTGGACAAAAGGGACAACGATCTCACGAGCAACTGTACTGGCGCTTCAAGGAAGAAGAAGCTCTCAGGAGAGGTCGCTGGAAGATCCTCCGCAAGAATCCGGGTGCTCCGGTGATCCTCCATGATCTCCAGGAGGACCCGGGGGAAGAACGAAATCTTGCAGATTCCCATCCGGCTGTAGCAGAAGACTTGCTCGTGCGGATGAACGGTATCCGATTTCAAGTTGAAGAAGCCCAGGGAATCCCCGCGGGTGATTTTTAAGGCTCGTGAAGAAGTGGCCTTACCCGCGGTGAGGGAGTGTCGATCCCCTCACCGCGGGTACTGACCGTCCGAATCAGAAAGAAGCCGGACGCGGAATGGCGATTCTGGACGCCGGTACGCGCTTGAGAACGAAGCGCTGCTCGAAATCGAGGACATTGTTCTCGGCCGTGATGTCCTCACCTTCCCACCAGGCCCATTCGAAGTCAATTTTGATTGTCTTCGAATCGACGAGGAGGACCTTGTTGATGGTGCTTACAGTGGCACCATTTCCGAACTCGGAATCAACAACCCGGAGCTGGCAAGGCGTACCGTTTCTCTCCGTGATCGGGGAGATGTAGCCGTTGCAGACCAGGCCGCTGGAGCCGATCTCGGTGAAAGCGATCCGACAGTTGTCGAAATCGTAGTGGAAGGTCTGGATGGTGCTCTCGGCAACGAAGTCGTTCTTGTATTTCTTGGTTTCGACGATCAAGCAGGCCTCATTGGCAGCCCAGTAACCACTCTGCTCGATGCGAAGACGATCGCCGGTATCCGAAAAACTCTCCGACTGCCACTCGCTGGCCAGCGCGACGAAGGGGCCCAATGCCAGCTTGAGTGGATTGACCTTGACTCCCGTGACATTCCACAGTTGCGCAAGCGGTTTTCCTGTCGGTGAAAGTTCATTGACAACGACATTGAAGTTGCCGTTGACTACCGTCCGCTCGATCAGCACGTTGGAAGATGTGATCCCATCTTGAAAACGCTGTCCGACCCAGTAGCAAGTGTTGCCCTTACACTCCTTGAGGTACTCGTCGAAGATTGCAATGACATTTGATGCCACAAATCTTCCGTGAGACTCCAGCCGCATGGCTGATTCATTCCAGTTGATAAAGTAGGCGCCCTTGCTGATCACGACCCCATTGAGATTCACCGTCTCCGCGGACCCGAACAGGCCTCCGGAAGTAAAATCTCGGGTGTAGACCACGGTCGCCTTGACCGGTGTTCCGGCGGGATATCCGCCGAGTTCCTCGCTTAGTGCGTATTCGAAGTTCCAGGTACCAACCAGATTGTTCATCACCTGGTTTGCCAAGTTCTTCGTGATCACGCTTTGATCGTAAACCGAATTGTTGAATGCGGCTTCGATATCAGCAATGGTTTTCGACTGTGTCACGATGCTTCCGGGCTGAGCCGCGACGAGTCCACAAACCAGTAGAAGGCCACAGACGGCCGTACAGATTCTGATCCTGGAAATGGTCATTCCATTCCCCTCCTATTGAAATTCCCCACCCGGTTCCGTAGGCACCAAGCCCCCCTTCCCCGGGTATTCCCCGGGCAAGGTACTCAATCATCAGTAATTATAGCAAGAGAGTCCTGATGATCGGGTCGCACATCATCGACCCGACTGGGTAAGGATCTGCCCGACTCAGCAAGGCTCTGCATCAGCGAAGAGGCAACAGACGGCACCGAAAACTGCTCTCGCTGGTGGGTACTGCTGCAAGAACAGAGTCGGTTCAATCAGCTCCAGTTCGGAAACCATCGAATTTCCGTCCACATCTCGTACGGTGTCGACTCGTCCATAGAGTACCGGCCCGGGACTGCATCGAAGGGCTTGCTCGCCGATGAGGATATCCTCGGGCAACACCTCCTGCGCCGCCCCTACCTGTTCATCTTCGCCTCTGAAGCGACGCAACTTGGTGACGCTGTGGCTGAAGCGCCCGCCCAGATACACATTGGCGCGCTCTCCATCACTCTCGACCGACCTGATGTAAGGCTGCACCAGCAGGTCGCGATCTTGACCGTGCTGTTGGACGAACTGTCTGGCTGCTGGGAGGTCGTTCACTCCGAAAAGAGATGTGAGCCAGCTTCCAGCGGAGATCGCCGGCTTGATGACGTACTGGTCCCAGGCTTGCTCATCGAGAATCTTGCAGAGGCATTCTTCGGTGCACCCGGCTTCCAGCAACCGAGTCGGCACCACCGAAACTCCTGCTTGTTGCAGATCCAGTAGATATCCCTTGTGAAGGTTCCAGGAAACCACCTCGACCGGATTCACAACCCTCGTTTCACGATCCGCAATCTGCAGCCAGTCCCGGAACTCATGCTCACGCCAGGGATAATCCCAACAGGATCGCAACACGATGACATCGAAAGAAGCCAGATCGATCGTCGGATCATCCCAGGCGATCAGTTCTACTTCCGCTCCGGCATCTCGGACCGACTGCAACTGGATCTCCTCATCCGGATCCGGCTCCGGGATTTCGAGGCAAGTCACGAGTCCAATCCGTTTCAAGTACGATCTCCCATCACTCGAACCAGGTCCGCCACCAGATCAGAACCATCCTCGACACCGCAAGCGATGCGCACCAGAGAATCAGGAACTCCCATCCGGATTCTCACTGCGGGATCGACAGCAGCGTGAGAGGAACTGGCTGGACGGATGATGAGCGTTTCCACACCTCCGAGACTGGGAGCTTTTGCCATCAACTGAGTCGAGATCGCGATTCTCTCGGCTTCCTCGGTCCCACTGGACACATCGAAGGACAGAACCCCTCCCCCCTTACCCCCGAACAACTCCAGGCAGCGGTGATGATCGGGGTGTCGTTCCAGAGCGGGGTAGTGGGTGATGGAGACCGCCGGATGCCCATCGAGAAAACGTGCCAGAAGCAGAGCATTCTGGCATTGGCGCTCGACGCGAAGTGCCAGGGTCCGGATACCACGGTGCAGGAGGAAGCAGGCGTGGGCATCCAGATGACCTCCCAGATGATTGAGGCAGTGTCGAATCTTTGTCACCAGATCTTCTCTCCCTGCGACCACTCCAGCGGCAATGTCCCCGTGACCATTGAGCGCCTTGGTCGCCGAATGAACCTCCAGATCGAACCCGAGTTCTACCGGCCGTAGCAAGGCGGGTGTGGCGAAGGTCGCATCGATCACCGAGATCAGATCATGCTCGCGAGCCCACCGGGTGAGGGCTTTGAGATCCCCGATGCGGCAGGTCGGATTGGTGATCGCCTCGCAATACACCACCCGCGATCCAGCCGGGGGGCTCCCCCAACTGTCCGGATCACAGGCATCGATGCGATGCACACCGATACCCCAGCGCTGGACTTCACCGCTGAAAAAACTCTCCGTTCCTCCATAGAGAAGATCCTGCGCCACGACCGTGTCACCACTCCCGAGCAGAGCCAGCAAGGTGGATGTGATCGCCGCCATGCCACTGGAGGCAACCAGTGCTGCCTCGGTTCCGCAAACGATGGAGAGTTTCTCGTGCAGGTGGTCATGCGAAGGAGTATTCGACAGTCGGATGTAACGGCCATCGTGATAGCCACTTCCGGGCACCTGCTCGTAGGTCGCACTCTGAAAGATCGGTGGAATCACCGCCCCACCGATTCGCGGCCTCGGCTCACCGCCATGAACCAGTTTCGTTTGTAAGCCATCCATCGAACACCTCCCTGGAACGGGTGATCTTGCTCTCCCAGAAGCAGGTCATCTACCCGTCAATTGCTCTTCCCGATTGATCTCTCCGCAATCATCCACTTCCAGGAAGGGGAGTTCCTCGAGAGATCTAGCCTGCGCATCGGGTGAGTGCCGGCGGCTTCTCACCTGGTGCGGGCGCCATACCTGTTGAGGATCGAGCCGCGGAAGTGAGGCGATCAGCAGATCATCCCTCAGGAAGAAGGCATTGGTTCCGGTCGATTCGAGTGCCACCAGCATGTAGCCCTTACCGCGTCCCAGTGACTCCATCGCTCGAAGGCTCGCACCGTGGTGCCACCCCCTGACATGATGGCGAAACGGATCGTGATGAGACGCTCCTGGAGACCAGGGAACAGTCCGCGATACGCCTGGCCCGAAAGAAGCATTCACCTCGATGATCACGACTCGTGGCCGTATTGCACTGAGATGCTTCCACAGCCAGAAATCAAATCCATCCACATCGATGGAGAGGACATCCAGTTCATCGCCTTGTCCATCTTCAACCAGTAACCGATCGATGTCATCGGGTTGCACTTCCTGGTGGATGAGTCTTACTCGATCCCCGGCGCCCTTCGACTCGAAGAACATTCGAGCCCGATCCAACTGAGTGCGATCTCGATCGAAGAGCAGCGCGTGCCAACCAAAACAGCAACTCAGAAGAGCCGAGTTACACTCGGCTCCACAACCACAACCAATCTCCACGATGCGGTGACCAGCCACTCCTATCTCGGAGAGGATGTGAAGAAGCAGACCATCCTCCCCGTTCTGTGAGTATCCTCGCGCCTCATAGTCCACCGGCGATCCATCCTGGGCCATTCGTGCTTCCGGCGCTGTCAGTTCGGGATGCAACCTGTGAAGCAATTGCTCCACATCCTGCTGGAGATGGTCGACCTTGCGTCTCATAGAACGGAGATCGGGATGGCCCAACCAGCGCCGTGGAATCCTGGCTATCTGAGAGCATTGATCCCGGATTTTTCGCCAGCCTCGCATCTCGATCTCCTGTACCAACTCCGCGCGGAACCCATTATCTACGGCAGACCCGTGACGGTAGCCCTCTCATCGCCGGGAATCCAGCAGCCGCAACAGGATCTCCCCTGTCTCCCTTGACTTGCCGAGGGGGGAACCGGATCCTCGGTGCCTGCACACGAAAGTCGAGGATGGATGGCCAAGAATCTCGCCACAACATACGACCCGGTCCTCATAGAGACGGCCATCTCCCAGAAGTGGGAATCCCATGATGCGTTCCGATCGATCCCGGATGATCGCCAGGATCGTTACGTCATCATGATGCCACTGCCTAACGTGACCGGGGCTCTCCACATGGGTCATGCCATGGACAATGTCATGCAGGATCTTCTGATACGCTGGCACCGGATGATGGCACACAACTCGTTGTGGATGCCCGGTACCGACCATGCGGGAATCGCCACCCAGGCGGTAGTCGAGAAGCGTTTGCTCGAACTGGAAGGAAAAACACGTCACGACCTCGGTCGCGAGCGGCTCGTCGAACGAATCTGGCAGTGGAAGGACCAGTACCAGAAGAGAATCATCACCCAGCAAAAGGCGATGGGATGCTCCTGCGACTGGGGCCGCCAGCGCTTCACCATGGATCCAGTGTGCGCACGCGCGGTTACCTGGACCTTTTTCCGTATGTTCAAGGATGGTCTGATCGTCCAGGGTGACCGGATGGTGAACTGGGACTGTCACCTCCAGACCGCAGTGGCCGACGACGAGATCGAGTACAAGACCATCGATGGTCATTTCTGGCATCTCCGTTACCCGGTGATCGATGCGCAAAGTGGAGAACCAGACCATGTCGTGGTCGCAACTACCCGTCCCGAAACGATGCTCGGAGATACGGCGGTCGCCGTCCATCCGCAACCTGCCCGGGTTCTGGACCAACTGCTCGAGAAAACGCGTGAACGACTGTCCCAGGCACCTCAGAAGCACCAGCAAGAACTGTCTGAAGAAGTGGTTCGACTCGAACAACGAATCGAAAAATTGCTCCCATCGCTGGAGAAATTGACCCAGATGGCCCGCGACGGGCGAATGGTGAAGTTGCCGATCGTCGACCGCGAGATCCCACTGATCACGGATGAATGGGCAAAACCAGAACTCGGCTCCGGGTGCGTGAAGATCACACCAGCTCATGACCCCAACGACTACGAGGTCTGGCAACGTCATCGTGATCAAATCGATGCCATCAACATTCTCGAGCCGGATGGCACTCTCAATGATGCAGCCGGTCCTTGTGCCGGAGAAGATCGTTTCGAAGCTCGCGAGTCAGTGATCTCGAAGTTCGAATCTCTCGGGCTCCTCGAGTCTATCGAAGAGCGCAAGGTAGAGGTGGGTCATTCCGACCGATCCAAGACGCCGGTAGAACCCTACCTGTCACTGCAGTGGTTCGTACTGATGGGAGATATCGAGGGAGGAGTCACCTGCGGGGAAGGGCTCGACCATCAATTCAAAATCACCGGTCTCGCCCAGGCCGCCATCGATGCGGTCTCTGGATGGAAATCTCCTACCGGTCGGAGCGTCAGTTTTCATCCGGATCCAGAGAGGTACCGAAACACGTACATCAGCTGGCTCGAGGAAAAACGCGACTGGTGCATCTCACGCCAGTTGTGGTGGGGACATCGGATCCCGATCTGGGCAGGCGATCTGGAAGAAGTTGAACTGAAGGATCTCATCGACAAGATCATGACCCCAGAAACCGAGGACGTGTGCGTCAGGGTTGTCACTTCGGACGGCACGAATCACCTCGTCGAGAACAGCGATGGGGTCCCCGCCGGAGGTGGACGGGTACTGCTGTCCCTGAGAGAACCGACAATTCAGGACTCGATCAGAACCATCGTTGAAGATGCGGGGCTCCAGCAGGATCCAGACGTGCTCGATACATGGTTCTCTAGCGCGCTCTGGCCCCACTCGACTCTTGGCTGGCCCGATCCAGCGACGGCAACCGTCGATGAGGGACAACGCCCTCTCGGTGCTTCCGATGGATCGGCCGATTGCCTCGAATATTACTATCCAGGATCGTGCCTCGTCACAGGCCGAGACATCATCAGTCTCTGGGTAGCCCGCATGGTGATCATGGGGCTCTACAACCTCGGAGACCTGCCCTTCACCGACGTCTTCCTGCACGCAAACATCCTCGATGGCAAGGGTGAGCGGATGAGCAAGTCGAAGGGGAACGGAATCGATCCCATCGACATCATCGAACGCTACGGCACTGACGCCATGCGATTCGTTCTCTTCGAGATGCAAACCGGAACCCAGGACATCCGACTCCCGGTCCAGGCCATCAGTCCATTCACGGGGGACGTGATCGACCTCGCGACTGCCAAACACGGTCAAAACATCTTCACATATCTCTGCCCTGAAAGTGGCAAGGAATTTGACATCCTCGGTACGATGGAGGACATCCCCTCGGCCAAGTTGATCAGTGCTCGATTCGATGTTGGTCGAAACTTCTGCAACAAGTTGTGGAATGCTGTGCGCTTCGCACTGATGAATCTCGAGGGTTACAGTTATGACTCCGGTTGCTCCAAGCGCCTGCAGACGGAAGATCGTTGGATCCTTTCGAAACTCACCGGCGCCTGCGAAGAGGTTCGCGATCATCTGCGCGCCTATAACCCAGCAGCTGCAATCGGCTCCGCTCGAGAGTTCTTCTGGAGTGAACTGTGCGACTGGTATCTCGAGGCGATCAAACCACGTCTCAGAGATGGTGGAGAGGATGCAACGACAGCACAACAGGTGCTCGCCACATGCCTCGACCAGGTGCTTCGCTTGCTGCATCCTTTCGTCCCCTTCATCACCGAGGAACTGTGGGGCAGCCTGCGCGAGGTCGCTTCCGAACGAGGAATCGATCGACCACTGGAAGATTCTGAATTGCTGTGCCTGGCTCGCTGGCCGCAACCAGAAGCCCGCTTCCGCGATGAGAAACTCGAGGCATCTTTTGATCGCTGTCGTGATCTGATCCGGACCCTCCGGGATCTACGAGCAAGACACAACGTTCCTCCCCGACAGGAACTCGAGGTGCGAATTCGAACCAGCGGCACCACTGCAGCAGCCTTCCAATCGCTGGAAGGACTGATCCTTCATCTCGGTGTGATCTCCTCGATCACGGTGGGACCGGATGTAGAGCGCACCATCGACAGTGCCGTTTCAGTGTCGGGAGATGTGGAAATCTTCGTGCCCGGTGTGATCGACCTCGAGAAGGAGAAAGTTCGACTGCGAGAACAGGAAAAGCAAACCGAGAGTCGTCTCAACGGATCTCACAAGAAACTCGCCAATGAGAATTTCGTCAGCAAGGCTGCTCCCGAGGTGGTCGAGCGAGAAAAGGCTCTGGTCGTCGAACTCGAACAACAACTGATGACGATCCGGAGCAACATCGAGGCCCTCAACGCGAACTCCTAGGGAGAGCCTCATCAGAACAACAATAAAGGAGCGCCGCCAGCCGATGCGACCAGCGGTGCTAGAGATGAACGAGCCCGAAACCGCTTCGAGGCGACTTCGGGCTCGTTTGAAATCTCGGCTCGATCGAATCAGTTACAAGTCCGCTTCTGGCTTCTTGCGCTCCACCTTCGTGATGTCGATCAACCAGACGTAGTCGCCCTCGGTCTCGGCATCGGGGTGGGGCAAACCACGGATCGCGATTGTTCGGCCGTGCTTGACAACGATGCGTCCGTGCAGCGAGGTGATTGCCAACTCCGGAAGTTCCACATCGGTGCCGTTGATTTTCGCGAACTCGGATCCTGTCGACCGCGCGACTTGAGCCTTCCAGGTGACGAGCATGCGCTCCTGACCGCACTTACGGACCGTCACTTCCAGCGTGACGCCCTCGTTCAAGACTTCGATCTTTTGCTCGACGACGCCGGTTTCCTCGTTGAGCTTCGCATCCGCAACGTAAGCCGACTGTTTGACACGGAGAACGTGGCTCGTCTGCCCTTCGAGCACGCTCAGCTGCGGAAACTCGTGCGCTTTCGCGGTTCGTCCCGCAAGCGCGTTGCTCAGCCTCTTCGCGTCGATCGCTCGCGAATTTCGTTTCGACTTCCCGTTGAAGCCAAGCGCTGTCAGGAGCGCCGGATCACTCGGAATCACGCGGGCGTTGATCGTGTAGATGTTCGGAGCCCCATCGACTCGCCATTGCCGCAGGCTCGCGGAGACCTTCTGGTGCGTCTCCATTTCGGCGACGACGATCAACTGGCCATTGTGCACTCGAACCGAGTTGCCGGCTTGCTCCCAGCGATCGGGCTGGATGTGAGTTTTAATCAACTCGACCAGTTCTTCCGCGGAGATGATCGGGCCATTCAGGTCGTCTTCATCTTCATCTCTGAAGGGATCGCCAGACTCTTCATCCAGGCCGTCGAGACCGAGCTTCGGGGCGGGAAAGTCCTTGGGCGTATACAGCAGATCACGCACATCGTAGACGAGAACGATCACATCGCCGGCGGCGGCCCCCGTCAGTAGCCCGAGGAGCAGAGTCACGATGATCACCGGAACCCGCATGTCGATGGTCCTTCTTCGTCTCAATAGTCAAAAATCGATTACTTCATCAACTTCCGAGCCGCAACAGGAACACGGAACTGATCGACTTCTTCTGAAGTGTCGATCACATATTCATAGCGAAACACGACATGCTCCACTCCATCGGAGAATGCTGCATCGCCTTTAGCAGTCTTTCCATCCTGATTTCGCATGCCAGTGAGAACCAACAGTTCCAGTCTCCTGGGGTATCTCGTGGTCGGATCCAGGTCGATATCGAGAACGCTACGAGTCTGGGTCCTGTCCGCACGGGACAGGTATTCGGAGATACATCAGCCACCCGACAGGCACCCAGAATTCTGGACCTCGATGAAATACTTCAAGGCCGTCTTTTCTGGCAGGGTCACCCTCAATCTATGATAGAGACGATTGTCTTCAGGTCGCGAAACCGCGGTCTTACCGGTTGTCCTCTTACCGACTTCCGCCGCTGGCTTCTTACTCGATGCAAGCCACTCCACTTTCTGAGGTTTCTTGGCTGCTTCCGAGAGCAATCTTTCCGGAAAGGCGAACAGGCGATCGAGTTTTTTTCCTTCCGCGGTCGACTGCAATGCTCTCCAGATGTCACCATCGAAGAGTGCACCCTTGTCGAAGGTGCGGAAAATCTGATCTTCGGGCATGTACATCAGCATTCCGCGAACAAGACCGGAGTAATCCTCCTCGACTGCCTGGTCGATAATCCGGTGGTCAGATGACGCAGCCATACCTCCATCGATGGAGACGCTGGCCGAGTAGCCTTTCTTGGCGGTTAGACGAAGAAAATCCTTGGCAGCCTTGCGGACCGCTTTGACTGGATCGGGCGCTGTGTCTACACCGACGCTTCCAGCAAAACTCCCGGCGCTTGCCACTGACACGACCAGTAGAGCAACTATCGTAATTCTGAGCACAAAAGGCTCCTCTCATCCGACATCGGACGGACCGATGCTAACCAGAGCCTCGACCGGAATCAAAAAAAAATCCGTGCAGGATCGTATTTCCATCCTGCACGGACCACGGGAAGGTGGGTTCGAGTTATTTGAGCAATTTGACCAGATCTCTCGAGAGGCGCATCTGACCGACGGCTACGGTGGTATCGAGGCGGTAGACACAGCGAAAAGCGACATGCCTCACACCGTTCTCGAATGCCAGCATCCCCTTGGCAGATCGGCCCTGATCATTGCGAAATGCAACCAGCAACCTGAATTCGATGCTCTGTGGAAGAGACCCGCTCTCATCGAGAGTGACCTCCACGACACCGTGGCTGTTCGATCCGTCAATTCTCTGCTCAGTCCGGGTGTAGAGCAAGTCAGAGAGACGCATGCACCCCGAGTTGTTCATCTCCGAGAAGAGGGCCCGGGAACGCCGGGGAGCCAGGGTCACCTGGATCACTTTTCCAGCTTCCTTCCATTCGACTCTGGAGCCTTTCTTCAGTGAATCGATGAGTATTTCGGTGGGGACATCCACCAGGCCCTGGATGGCTCGACCCTTGCGTGTCGAACGAATGTTCTTCCAGTTGCCTTCGGCCTCGATGGCACCCTTGTCACCGCGGATGTATGCGAAGAACTCGGGGAGATGCATCAAGGGCCCGCGCACATCTGCCGAACACCTGAGACTGATATTGGGGCGATTCACCCGGTGATCACCGGATTCGGTAAGTCCACCCACAACGAAGATCTCGGCATGGTAACCACTGTCGCGAGACATCTTCACCAGGTTGCGAGTAGCCTCAAACAGTGCTTTACGAGCATTTTTCTCGGCACCGAAGAGTTCGCTACCTGCGAGAAGAACGATCGATATGAAGAAAACTGTCAGTTTCAGTTGTTGGCTGGTCATTTGATCCTCCTTCACAGCGGGGAAACGACTACCTCATACACTTCCATCCTGATATCAGGCCCCGCGGGTCAACAATTCTGGAATTATTCGGAAATACCGGCAGAGACTCACAGGGAGCTGATTTCGAGGGATGCGGCAAGAGAGGTGGAAAATCGGCGGGCGGTATCAGAACAAGGGGAGGCGGGAATCTCCCAGGATCACTTCAACATTTTTTTGACCCGATCGGGCAAATCGATCGGTGCGGTTTCCTTGGCAGTATCGAGTTTGTACTCATAGGTAAAGATGATGTGCTCGACGCCCTCGGAAAAGGCAGCGTCCCCCTTGGCAGTCCTGCCGTGCTCATTACGCCGTCCGATGAGTATCGTCATCAAGATGGAATCCGGCAACGATGTCTGCTGGTCAATCCCCACCTCGATGCTGCACCTGGCTCGGGTCCTGTCCACACTGGACAGGAATCTGCTGATCGATCAGAGACTACCGCCGAGACTCCCTGATTTCTGCACATCGTTGAAATACTGAACCGCCACCTTTTCATCGACATCGACCTTCACGCGCTGATAGGTGCTCACCTGTGCCGGTTTCTTGGCGACAGCGGTTCCCCCCTCCGGCTCCTCGAGGGGATCCATCGGATCTACATAATCAGGATCATTGAGATCGACCTCGACTCGCGGTTCGATCCACCGGGCGGTTCGAGACCTGAGAACCGCGTCCTCGAATAATTCGGAAGGGAAATGAAGGATTCGATCGAGACGGTTACCGGCAGGAGAAGACTTCAGCGGCACCCACTGGTCGTCGACCAGGATGGCTCCCTTGCGCGGATTCCGATACACCTGGGTTGTGACGGGATCAAAGCTACGGCCATCGATCAGGAGCATCTCCTGGACAAACATCAGATCCCCACGCACCACTCCCTTGTGCTGCTCGTAGACGACGTGCATCCAGACCCCGTGATCCCCTTTGTTGGAGAGCCCTCCCCTGACCTTGCAATCGATCTCGTAGCCCTGCTTGCGCGAATGCTCATCGAGTTTCCTGACTGCCTCTCGAAGAGCGCGAGCCGGATCGGGAACGCGGGCGGGTTCATCCTTTTGATCCCCATCAAGGGTAACTTCCAGCAAACAAGACCCCTGAACCGTGCCGGGATCGGCAAACACCACGGCGAGAAGGAAGCCGATGGGTATCATGATCGAGAGAGTTCGAACAACATTCGACACGATGGGTACTGCCTTTCAGGATCGAAATCCTTACCCCATCTCAGCGAGTGCCGGAAATGGATCAAGAAAAAAGCGGTAGATGTCTCTCAATCAACAGCGTCGGGGCTCCAGGCACCGATCAGACCTCAGCAAATCGTTCTCCCTGGCAATATGGAGGGCACCGATCAAACGCAGATGCTTGTAGGAGCGTCAGGATGTCGTTTGTAATACCCCTGTGGTGACGATCCAGAGGGGCGCTCCGGCCTTCGGTTTCTTTCAGAGTACTTTTTCAAATCGGGAGTTCAACCATGAAAAATCGCATCGTGATTGCCGTGTTTTCAGTTGTGGCTCTGTGCTGTATTGCCCTGTGTCTATCGGGCGATTCTATACTTGTCGCCGACGAAGGCCTCAATGTCAGGGTTTTCGAGATGCGAACCTACACCACCGCCGAGGGACGACTGGATGTGCTTCACAAACGATTTCGTGATCACACCAACTATCTGTTCGTCAAGCATGGCATGACCTTGATCGGCTACTGGACTCCGGTCGAGAAGCCCGAAACCCTGGTCTATATCCTTGCCTACCCGAGCATGGAAGCGCGCAAAAAATCATGGGATGGATTCATGAATGACGAGGCCTGGAAGAAAGCCTGGGCCGATTCGAAAAAAGATGGACCCGTGGTCATCGCGATCGAGGCTCAATTCCTCAATCCAACCGACTATTCGCCGATCCGTTAGCACAGAGTCTCTCCAGCAGCATTCATCTGCTGGATCAAGGGGTCATGTGACTGAATGGCCCGTGCGGTTCCGGTCTCTCGAGACCGAGCAAGTCGATGAGGGAGAAGCGAGCACGCGCACGATCCGCCAGCGCCCGGATTCTACCCAGGCGAGCCTCGAGCAACCCATCATCGACGCGAAGACGCGCTTCGAAACGATCGAAAGCTACCTGCTGGGGAAGTTTCACCAACACCTCTTCGAGCGAGGGAATCACCTCGTCCTCGATTTCATCGATTCTCTGCAGACTCGCCAGCAGTTGTGCTCTGGCGGCAGCAATCTCGTCTTCGATGGCTCTCCTGGCCATCATTTGCTGCGCCCTGGCTGATCCGAAACGATTCC
>CAWLAN010000034.1:0-21619 GCA_963854815.1 Planctomycetes bacterium UBA1146 | reverse complement strand
GCATCACACACCACGCCTTCTGGCACGACTGAAGAACTTTGCCAGAGCCAACTCGAGGATCAGCAGTACCAGAACCATCGAAAAGGCCGGGTACCACAGATCCCCTCTTGCGATCCCGGAAGATTTCTCATCACCACCGGCTGCATCGTCATCCAGATGTTTCACCGTTGGATATATGCTGGCAACCTCTTCAGGATCAAGAAACACCAGAGCGCCTTCAGAAGCCCGTGCGTTGACTGCGAATGCATCACTTCTGGTCTCTCCAGTATCTTGCTCGAAACGCAACTCATATACCCCCGGTCTCCAGCGACCCGGAACCACCAGGTCGAAGGAGAGTCGATCTTCAGACTCCCTCAGCGCCAGCGGAACGGCTCCCCCTTCCGGCGTCAGCAAGTTGATCCTGGGAGCATATTCCTCCGATGAGATCTTGCGCGTCCATGGCTGTCCCAGAGCGAGATTGCGTCCACCCCCGTCATGCATCGTCAGCCACGGAAGAGCCTCGTGCAGGAAGCAGACGTATGCCGGAGTGATGGGGAAATTGCTCCAATCACGATCGGCTCCGGTGCCTAGCACCAGCACGACCCCCTGACCATGAGACTTCTGGACAAGGATCGGCGTCGCATCGAAGTCGTCGAGAGACATCAGCACATCTTCATCGGGAACCCTGGACAGTGGACGACGGAAGCCATGAACCGCTACATCCCCGAGACCCGCTTCCGGGAATCCGGAGAGATATTGCAGCACCGGATGATCGGGAGTGTCGATCTGCCAGTGATAGAAGATCTGACGTCTGGGATCGACGATGGCAGGGCCCGGTTCCCACGGAAACCAGCCCTCTGCATCGCGCCATGCATTCTGATTCCAGCTCTCGGTATTCATCCTCGCTCCGGTGAAGACGAAAACTCCACCTCCACGCTGTAGAAACTCCTCGATCTTCTCCGATTGGGCCTCTCCCATCGTGGAGATGTCAGCAAGGATGATCACACGAGGAGTTTGAAGATCAGCCGACAGAAAGCGGTCTTCCGCAACCACCCTGACGCGATAGGGTGAGAGTCGCACACCTGTGGGACCGACCTCATCAGTTCCCAGGGCAGCAATGAGCCAGTCCGATTCGGAGGACTCCTCGATCGGATCCCAACCACCGTCTACCACCAGGACATCCACTGCCTCGAGTACTTCAGCAGCGAACCATCTTGCATCATCGCGATCGAGGTCATCACTGCGCAGTCGAGCTTCAACTCGCGCAACTCCCGGCATTCGGAAGATGTGCGGGAAAGAGATGGTTCGTGCCTCTCCTCCTTCTACCGTAATCCTTCGACTTCCCTGCACTTCTCCATCGATGAGGAACTCGACCTCGATTCCCGGCACCGTTTCGGTACCACGATTCTCGATCAAGACATGGAAGGAGATGGGCACATCTGCACTGATCAGTCCTGTGGATGGACGCAAGGATGTCAGTGTCACGTTTCGCGGGCGCTCCGGTCCGACCGGATGCAGCACAAGTTGCGCACCGACAGTTTCGAGCCTCTCGAGGGCTTCACTGATGGCAGGAATCTCGGTGCCATCTTCGGAAAGCCAATCCTCACGCTGGAGGTCGGAGAAGAGATGGAAAGTCCAGACCCCCCCTTCTGCGGCTGCCAGGGTGGCGGCTTCGGAGATGCTCACTTCCGGTTCGAAAGGCAACCAACTGGGAACCAGTTGCTCCAGGTCCCCCATGATCTCGGCTGGCCCGGCTTCTCCTGTCATCTCGGCGCGAACGGCAGGAGTCTCGCCAGGAGGAAGTCCTCCTACCAGGAGGGCTGTACGATCGCCGGACTCAAGTCCAAGGAGCAGGTGCCTGACTTGCTCACGTGCTTGCTCCAGGGTTGTCCTGCTCGTCTTTCGCGCCGCAGTACTTCCGGAAGCATCGATGATCACGGCTTCCTGACGAACCTGACGACCCAGTACCGGCAATGCATCGGTGGTGAGGGTCGGGCGCGCCATTGCGAACACGAACAACAAGATCGCCAGGGTACGTAACAACAGCAGCAAGAAATTCTCGAGACGAAGCCTCCTGCGATGCCTCTTCATCGCTCTGAGCAGGAACTCCATCGCAGCCCAGGGCCTGCGGCGATATCGCTGACGGTTAATCAGGTAGATGATGATGGGGATCATTCCCAGAGCGAGAAATCCGAGCAGTGCAGGAGTGGCAAAAATCATCGAGTACTCCCGGCGCGTCTGACAAGAGACTCTCTCAGAACCTCATCGAATGCTCGCGAACAGTCTGCGAGTTGATACTGGATCCCGCTGTTTCGAAAATCCCTGCGCATCTCGCGCATGAACTCACGAATCTCGACCAGATACGCTTCTCTGACTGCTTCTGGATCCGCCAGTTGTTCCGGATAATCTTCGAGCCCCTCGAAGAGGGTCATCCGGGTGAAGGGGAAGTTGAGTTCATCTGGATCCATGACATGAATAACCAGCACATCGTGACCGGCATGGCGCAATCGGCGCAATCCATGAACCAGGCCATCCTTGTCATCGAAAAGATCCGTCAGAAGAACGATGAGACATCGTCTCTTGAGACGATCAGACACCCTCCCCAGCACCTCTCCTATATCGGTAGCGTCCTTCCCCGATTGCTGAGCGAGAACTCCGACCAGATCCTGAAGGTGGCCTTTTCTCTGCGAGATCGGAGCCTCGGCGCGAATCTTCTCGTCGAAGACAAGTGCCCCCACCGCATCTTGTTGTCCCAGGATGAGGTATGCGAGTGAAGCGGCGAGTGTACGTGCATAGTCGAGTTTCGACATCGCTCCGGAGCCGTATACCATCGACTCACTGGCATCGAGAACCAGTTGCACCCGAAGATTGGTCTCTTCCTCGAATTGCTTGATGTAGTAACGATCAGAACGACCAAAAACTTTCCAGTCGATGTACCGGATGTCATCCCCGGGGACGTATTCCCTGTGTTCGGCAAACTCGACCGATGAACCATGGAAAGGGCTCCGGTGGAGCCCGGTGATGGACCCTTCCACGATCATCCGTGCCCGAACAATCAGGCCAGAGATCTTTGCCAAGGATGAGGGATCAAGGAGTCGTTGTGCCTCTTCAGACGACATGCGCCGCCGTTTCTTCGAGCAGCCTTGTGATGATGTCATCCGAAGTGACCCCTTCGGCCTCCGCTGCAAAGTTGGTCACGATGCGGTGTCTCAGCACTGGTAAGGCTATCCGTCGGATGTCGTCGCCGGTGACATATGGGCGGCCAGCGAGGACTGCGCTCGCCTTGGCACCCAGTACCAGATACTGGCCGGCTCTTGGACCTGCTCCCCAATCGACATGGCGTCTCACGAAGTCGGGAGCTTCTTCGGTACGGACCCGGGTCGCACGGGTCAAGCGCAATGCGTAGCGGACCAGGTCATCGGCGATGGGGACACTCCTGACGAGGGATTGCAATTCGAGAATACGTTTTCCATCAAGTACCGGTTGCAGATCGACTTCGATCCCACCGGTAGTGCGTTGCATGATCACGAGTTCCTCGTCAGCACTAGGATAATCAACACAGATGTTGAACATGAATCGATCCAGTTGAGCTTCGGGCAGAGGATATGTTCCTTCCTGCTCGATAGGATTCTGGGTCGCAAGCACAAAGAAGGGCATATCGAGAGGATGTCGCTTCCCTCCCACGGTCACTTGCTTCTCCTGCATCGCCTCGAGCAACGCCGCCTGGGTCTTTGGCGGAGTTCGATTGATCTCATCGGCGAGCAACACGTTTGCAAAGATGGGTCCTGGAACGAACCTGAAAACTCTCTCGCCAGTGGAACTGTCGACCTGGATCACCTCGGTACCGGTGATGTCGCTTGGCATGAGATCCGGCGTGAACTGGATCCTGTTGAAAGAGAGCGACAAAGAACGGGCGAGGGTGCTGATCAACAGGGTCTTCGCAAGTCCAGGTACTCCAACCAGCAAGCAGTGGCCCCCGGAGAGTAACGACAACAGCAACTGATCGATGACCTCTTCTTGTCCGACGATGACAGTCCCCAGTTGCTTGCGCAGTGCATCGACGGCTTCTTGGACCTGTTGGATGATGTCATCGCTTACAGCACCGGAGTCGGGGGCTTCCAGGTCATCATTCTCGATCGGCAAATCCTCGGATTCTGATTCCTGATCGGGGAGTTCCTCTTGATTCATCATGCAGTTTCCTCTGTTTCCGGGTCTAGCAAGGCAGGATCCGCCTGGGGACACTACTATTGCGCCTCAGACAAGTCTGCGATGGATCCCCAAATGACGCCCAGCGGCCTCCGGGGGATAGTTTCCTCATGTCCGTGGAAGATAAGGGAGTCCCCCGGCCGAAGAAACGGCCGAAAAGGTGGAAATGCTTGCTCAAGGGCACAGGCGTACTCTCCTAGCGGGTCTCGTTGACTTGCTCCGGGACACCCCTAAACTCTCTCCACTGCCCCTTACAACGAATTGTCGCCGTGGGGTGGTTCCATCGGGATGGACCGATCGGGCCGCGCCGGTTGTGCCCATCCTGGTGGTGAAGCAACCTCGAACAGCCCGCCGGGCACGATGGGCCAGATGAGGGGGGTCACTTGACCGATGGTATGAGTGCGAGAGAACTGTTCGGGTGCCATAGCAGCATGACCTATGACGACATCGTCATCCTGCCTGGATTCATCGATTTCGGGGTGCAGGAGGTTCAATTACGGACCCGCCTCACGCGCGAAATCGAGATTGCCGCACCCCTCTGCTCGTCTCCGATGGACACTGTCACCGAGTCCGATATGGCGGTCAATCTGGCCCTACTCGGGGGCATCGGTTTCATCCACTACAACAACTCCATCGAACAGCAAGCTGCCATGGTTCGTCGGGTAAAACGCTTCGAGAACGGCTTCATCGTCGAACCGATGGTCCTGAGCCCAGATCACTGCCTCGCAGATGTTGACGCCATTCGTGAGCGGCACGGATTTTCCGGGATTCCCGTCACCCAGGACGGAACTCTGAATTCAAAACTGGTCGGAATCGTTGCCAACCGAGACATCGACTTCGAGCAGGATCGCTCGATCCGGTTACGGGATGTCATGACCGTCGATCTGGTCACAGCGCCCAAGGGCATCACCCTCAAGGAAGCCAACCGACTCCTGCGCGAATCGAAAAAGGGGAAGTTGCCCATCATCGATGAAAACGGCTTGCTCGCGGCACTGGTCTCGCGCACGGACATCATCAAGAACCGGGATTTCCCCGATGCATCGAAGAGTTCTGACAAACAACTGATGGCCGGAGCTGCAGTCTCCACTCGAGAGCAAGATAGAGAGCGTCTGCAAGCACTCGTCGAGGCAGGAGTCGATGTAGTGGTGATCGATAGTGCGCAAGGGCACTCGACCTTCCAGATCGAGATGATCGAGTACGCGCGTGACTCTTTCCCGGACTTACAGGTGATCGGCGGAAACGTGGTCACTCAAGATCAGTGCGCTGCGCTGATCGAGGCGGGAGCCGATGGAATCCGGGTCGGGATGGGGCCGGGCTCCATCTGCACTACCCAGGAAACGATGGCGGTCGGACGAGGCCAGGCGGCAGCGGTCTATCACTGTGCGTTGCACTGTCGAGAGCAAAATGTTCCCGTCATCGCTGACGGCGGAATCCGCGACATCGGCCACATCGTCAAGGCACTCTCGGTGGGAGCTTCCTGTGTGATGATGGGATTATTGTTCTCCGGAACTTCCGAAACTCCAGGTGATTACTTCTATCAGAATGGAGTTCGATTGAAGCGTTACCGCGGAATGGCATCCATCGAAGCGATGGCCGCTGGAGGTGCGAAAAGGTACTTCTCCGATAACGAACAGGTTCGAGTCGCTCAGGGCGTTTCCGGGATGGTGATGGACAAAGGTTCCATCCGAAACCTTGTTCCGTACCTGTGTCAGGGGCTAAAACACGCCTTCCAGGACATGGGTGTCCGAAACCTCACATCTCTACACGAAGCTCTCGACCAGGGAGAACTCTGTTTCGAAACTCGGACTCAATCCGCCCAGCAAGAGGGTGGTGTTCACGATATGTACTCCTATGAAAAGCCGGCACTCGGAACCCGGGAACGGGTCGAGTAATTTCGAGACTCGAGAGGAGGCCAGTTTGGCCTCGGAGATCAGCAACGAGTTCTGTGCGATCCTCGATTTCGGTTCGCAGTACAGCCAGTTGATTGCCCGCAGGGTCCGGGAGAATCGGGTTTACTGTGAGATCCTTCCCTGCTCGATCACCGCCGGGGAGTTGCAGGAAAAGGGAGCCCAGGGCGTGATTCTCAGCGGAGGCCCATGCGGGGTACACGATGAGAACGCCCCACAACTCGATCCCGAAATCCTCGACATGGATCTTCCGGTGCTCGGTATCTGTTACGGGATGCAGGTCGCGTGCCAATCAACAGGAGGAGCGGTCACTCCCTCAACAGAACGTGAGTACGGAGATACCACTCTACTGATCGATCAGAGTGACAATCCCATCTTTTACGGTTGCGATGAGAAGTTGCAGGTCTGGATGAGCCACGGCGACCGGGTCAGCGGGATCTCCGACAATTTCCGCGCCATCGCTCATACCGAAAACACTCCTCTCGCTGCAGTGTTCGACCCGACGTCACAGTTCTGGGGATTGCAGTTTCACCCTGAAGTCACACATACCCAGGACGAGGGCAAGATCCTCAACAACTTCCTCTACCGCATCTGTCGATTCACCGGAGACTGGGAGATACATGATTACGTCACTCGTAGTGTCGATGAGATCCGCGAGACGGTCGGTAACAACCGGGTGGTCTGCGCTCTTTCGGGGGGTGTGGACTCTTCCGTGGTCGCTCTTCTGATTCACAAGGCCATCGGAGATCGGCTGACCTGTTTCTTCATCGACAATGGGCTCCTGCGAGAAGGGGAAGCGAAGCAGGTCTGTGATGTCTTCCAGAACCAGTTTCAACTCGACTTCCGTTTCATCGATGCTACCGATAGATTTCTCGAAAGACTCGCTGGAGTCGTCGAACCGGAAGTGAAGCGCAAGGCCATCGGATTTCAGTTCATCGATGAATTCCGGGACGCAGCAAAGCAATTCACCGATGCAAAGTTCCTGGCTCAGGGAACCCTGTATCCGGATGTGATCGAGAGCGTCAGCCCATTCGAGGGTCCCTCGGCAACCATCAAGAGCCACCACAATGTCGGCGGCCTTCCCGAAGACCTCGGCTTCGAACTGATCGAACCGTTGCGATTCCTGTTCAAGGATGAAGCGCGTTTGATCGGAAAAGAACTGGGGCTACCCGATGAGATCGTCCAGCGACAACCATTCCCAGGACCGGGACTCGGAATCAGGATCGTCGGAGAGGTCACGAGGGAACGGCTCGCCATCCTTCGAGCCGCCGATAGCATCGTCCGGGAAGAACTGCAGGAGTGGAGTCGTTTCCGCGATATCTGGCAGGGTTTCGCGGTGCTCCTCCCGGTCCGTTCTGTCGGCGTCCAGGGGGATCAGAGAACCTACGACTGCACGGCCGCCATCCGGATCGTCGAATCGGTCGATGGAATGACCGCCAACTGGATGCTGCCACCACAGGAGATCCTCGCCAGGATTTCCAATCGAATCTGTAACGAGGTGCAGGGGATCAATCGCGTCGTGCTCGATATCTCCAGCAAACCTCCTTCGACCATCGAGTGGGAGTAGTCTGATGAATATTTCTTTTGTCGGGTTGGGCATCATCTTGGCAGTAGTTGTTCTCGTGATCGTTCTGTTCTTGCTCGGCGGTGGCCGAGGATCCGATCACGATTGATAGGAATGAGCTCTTGAATCCCATCTTCCAGGGAAACCTCGACGGCAAAGGACTTCGAATCGCCATCGTCGTTTCACGCTTCAGCGGCGAACCCTGCCAACAGTTGCTCGATGGTGCCCTGGAGAGACTCCAGGAACTGGGCATCAAGGAGCAAGATATCGACGTGGCCTCGGTTCCAGGTGCCTTCGAGATTCCGGGAACGGTCAAGGTGTTTCTACGTCAGAAAGTACATGATGCCATCATCACTCTCGGTTGCGTGATTCGCGGCGAAACTCCTCACTTCGACTACATTGCCGGCACCTGTGCGACCTCCATCGCAAAACTCGCATCGAAGGGGAAAACTCCCGTCATCTTCGGAGTCCTCACCACCGATGATCGAGATCAGGCAATGGCACGATGCGGGGGTGACCGGGGCAACAAGGGCAGGGATTCAGCCGACACCGCGGTAGAGATGGCAAATCTCTATCGAGCCGTCTCGGAGACTTCCGTTGAAACCAAGAAAGAGAACTGATGGCCGGTGCCGGGACGCGAAGAAAAGCCAGGGAACTGGCGCTGCAGTGTCTCCACCAGTGGGATCAACAAAACCACGATGCCAGTCTGGAAATTGCAGAAGAGGTGATGGAGAGTCTCGATGCAGATCCCGATTCTCGTCCCCACGCACGGACCATTCTCGAGGCATACTGGGCTCGTCCGACGGAAATCGATGAGTGGATCGATGCATCCGCCGACAACTGGCGCATCTCAAGGATGGCCGTGATAGACCGCAACGTGTTGCGGATCGCAGCGACGGAGTTGCGCTGGATCGATGAGATCCCACCGAAAGTGGCCATCGATGAGGCCATCGAAATCGTGCGGCGTTTCTCCACCGAAAAATCGGCAACCTTCGTCAACGGAATCCTCGACAGGTTGCTCAAAGATACGGAGAAAAAAGATGGTCCTCGGTAATCTCTTCGGCAAGAAGGGCGACACCGACTCTCCAGAAGATGATAAAAAACTGGGCGCCTTTGCGCGCTTGAGAAAGGGACTCGGAAAAACACGAGACGCACTGGCTTCAGTCTTCAGCCTCGGACGGAAACTCGATGACGATCTTCTCGAAGAGGTGGAAACGATCCTGATCCAGGCAGACTTTGGGCCAACGCTGGCACTCGATCTCTGCAACGATCTGCGAGAATCTTATCGAGACCGAGAATTCTCACCGGAAGAATTGATCCCGTTCCTAAAAGGCAGATTACGAGAACGACTCGGTGAAGGTCACAGCATCGACTGGGCTCCAGATGGAACTACCGTCATCGTGGTGGCCGGCGTCAATGGAGTCGGAAAAACCACCTCCATCGCAAAACTCGCCCACCAGTGGAGATCGGAGGGCAAGAGCGTGGTTCTGGCGGCAGGGGATACCTTCCGTGCTGCCGCAGTCGATCAACTCGGTGTCTGGAGTGAACGCCTCGGCGTCGAGATGGTTCGAGGAAAAGCGGGGAGCGACCCGGCTGCCGTGGTCTACGAGGCGCTAGAAACCGCCCAGGACAAACAGGCGGACGTCCTCCTCATCGACACCGCAGGGCGTCTTCACACCGAGAAGCCACTGATGGATCAACTCACCAAGATCTGCAGGGTCATCGAAAAGAAACTGGAAGGAGCCCCCCACGAGGTGCTCCAGGTTCTCGATGCGACAACAGGCCAGAATGCAATCCTGCAGGCGCGTGCTTTTCACGAGGCGATGACGGTGACCGGCCTGGTCCTCACCAAACTCGATGGCACTGCAAGGGGAGGGGTTGTGTTCTCGATTCTCGAGCAGATCGGCTTACCGGTAAAATACATCGGAGTCGGAGAAGCGCTCGAGGATCTACAGCCGTTCGACCCGGAGGACTTCGTCGAAGCTCTCTTCGACTAATTCGTCTCCGTACCTCGTAAGATCGTCTCCGCACTGCCATCCCCGTCGAGATCCGCAGTCCGTACCGCAGGGATTCCGGTGATCAGCGAATCGAGCAGCCCATCTCCGTCTGCGTCTCCCCCGCCACCCGCAACCGAAACCCATCGGGTCTGTCGAGGCAGAGTCTTCAGTGGGGGTCTGCCGGCAGTGAGCAGGATCGAATGATACTTCCCCTCCTTGCCGACCGGTTGAGCCAGCACTGCATCCCCGGAAGCAGTTCGACCGATAGCCAGCGGGCGCTCCCCATCGAGCATCCCCGGGAAGGGCCCGAGGGACCGTTCCAGCAACGCCCCGGCTCCGAAGATGAGGATCAACAGGCCGGTTCCTTCTCCAGGACGACCTCTGCCGACCAGCAGCAGTTCGTCTCGATCATCGCCATCGAGGTCCGCCGAATGAACGCGCACTCGATCGGGCGGGGCGAGACCTCGAATGATGGGGGCCGCCAGATGCAGTTGCCCATCGGGTGCGACACAGAAGATCTGTAGATCAGCGGAACCCGCCCCCTCGCCGCCACCGTAGAGGCTCTGGACACCGATGAGATCGGAGACTCCTGGCTTCGCTGCAGCGTCGCCCTGCAACGCCCGCATCACCGAGTCGCCCTGGACTGCGTGCGCGAGCCCGAGCACGTGACCCGCCTCGTGCACGATCACGGATTTTAGTCGAGGATGAGATTTATTCCTGACCCTCAATCCCGGCGCAGGTTTTTCTGTTGGTTCCTCCGAGTCATCGAGACTCCACTGCACTCCGACATTCAGATGGATGGAAAGAAGTGTCTGATCTCCTGAGCGCGGACTTCTCACTCGATGAGCCACCAGCGCCTCGCTGATGCCGAATCGATAACAGCGACTTCCATGATCGGAAGCCCGCCAACCGATGGTCAAAGTGGCCTCTTCATCGATCTTTGCCCGACGAAAAGAACAGGTCCCGGGAAAACTCCAGTACCCGAGAGCTTCCTCGATGATGCTCTCGGCGATCTCCACGTCGACTGGACAATCAGTACGATCATGTTGCCACAGGATTCCGTCAGCTCCGGCCACTCGGTCGAGAACCGTGAAGGGATAGACGAAAGCAGGGCCGATGTAGCGATCGATGGGCTCGCTCTGTTCAAGAGAACGACACGAGACGAGCAGGAAAAGAACCAGGAACCATACCAGGGAACCACGGTTTCCCGGCGAGCGGTGCCGAACCTCGGGCTTCATCTGTGGCCTTTCACCTGTGTCCCTACTGATCATCGAGTACTGCTGGTCATCGAGTGCTGCTGGATGAAAAACCGCCCGCTGAGCCGGCGCAAGGGCACGGTTCAGCGGGCGGTCCGGATCACGGAAGAAACTTCCTAGAGATCGAACAGGAACAACATCAGCGCTTCCCGCTCCGAATCGGTGAGTGCGAAGTATGCCCGCATCACCAGATCCGCCTCGTCCTCGTGCAGGAGGATCGCATCCTCGATGGTCGTGGCACGACCATCGTGCAGGTAGGGCGGAGTACCGCTGATACCCCACAGCGGCGGAGTCTTGAAGAAGCCCACTGGCGCGCCAGCCTCTCCCACACCACGGAAATCATCAGGATGGATGTCGTGGACGAGAAGATCGGAATAAAGGGGAACTGGCCCCTCCGAACCTTGCATCTCCGGGATGTGACAGATGGCACAACCGATGGCGGTGAATATCTCTTCGCCGACAGCAACCTGCGGATCGGGATTCCCTGCTCGCTGTGGGTAGCCCAGATGAGCGCAGTAGAAGAGCATGTCCGCGAAATCGTCCGGAGAAAACTCTGGATCAGCAACGTTGTCGTTGTCGCTCATCGCTCCGAAACCACGGCCGTCATCGACGAGCGTGAGTCCGACTTCTCCAGTACTCGCATCTCTGAGGAAATCAGAAAGTTTCGGGACTTGAGCCTTCCAGCCAAACTTGCCGACCTCGAGCACACCCGCGATGTCGATCATGTGAGCGGTCCCCCGACAGCCATCACCATTGTTGTCGTTGGGATCCTCGTGGGAGAGCACCTCCGCGTCGGAAATCGTGTCGATGAGACCCAGGCCAAGAATGCTCGGAGTCTGACGCTGTTCGAAGATGTCTGCCATCGGATCTGCATCCTCGCGACCCGGGGTATCGGGACGACGCAACTTGCTCGCCACCGGTCCACCCGGCAGATCCTCGAACGGACCGGCACCCTCGTTGTCGAAACCAAAGCGGGTGACATTCACATCCAGCCCGCCAGCGGCACCGATCACTGGTTTCTGGTGGCAAGAGCGACACGAGTCCGCGTTCAAGTCAGGAGTCCCCAGGCCCTCGCCCAGTTCCCAGTCGCGATCGAAGACCCTGCGGCCGCGAATCCACTGTTCCAGTTCCGCTGCATCGAGAACGCGATCGGGACCTCCCAGCGCGCCCACCGGTGGTACCGGGGTGTCGTCATCGATGATCTCCGCGTTCACCGCAGTGATCGTCAAGCACAGCACCAGCAGGCCAAACAAGTAGAGAGGCAGGTAGTGTTTATTCATCATAGAGCCTCCAGGAAACGGATCACCGTCTGTTGCTGCTCTGGCGTGAGGGCTTCATAAGCATCTCTGGATGCTTGTCCCTCGCCACCGTGCATCAAGATGGCATCGTTCATCGTGTCTGCAGAGCCGTCATGCAGCCAGGGTCCATGAAGACGGACTCCCCAAAGTGGCTGGGTACGAAACTCGTTCTCGGTGGTCCCTAACGAGATGTTGCTGAACTGAGGCATCCCCATCGAGATCCCATCGGCCAGTTCAGGCCCCATGTCATGAATGAGCAGATCGGTATACGCATCGACCGGGCCAAGGTCCGATTCCAGCGAAGGGATATGGCACTTGTTACAACTCATCTGGAAGAACAGATCCTCGCCGTCTTGCTCCTCTGGCCCCATCGGTCCCTTCGGTGGCGGAGCCAGGAACATGCTGAAGATGACGACGTCGCCGAACTCCTCCGGCGGGAACTCTGGATCCTCTACTCCGTCATCATCCGTGGTCGGCTCGTCAAATCCGGCAGGAACCTGCATCATCGCTGCGCTGACAATACCGCCGCTACCGAGGAACGGATCGGTGGTGATGCCCATCTGGTTGTTGCTGGCGCCACGCAGGAATGGTTCCAGGAAGTTGGCCTGGGACTTGTATCCGAATCTGCCCAGATTCCCTTGGCCATCGGTGTTGAATCGACCGCTGATTCCATCTCCATCCGCATCATCGGGATCGGCATTGGCGAATATCGTGTTGTTGGAAATCCGCTCGAACAGACCGACTCCGAACTGAGGTGGGGCATTGCGCTGAGTTATCGTGACCGGGAGTCCTCCCACCTGAGAGGGATCCGGGAAAGATGGTCTGGGTCCACCCGGCAACATGTACGCCGGCATGACGATGCTCGGAAGCGGAGGATCCCAGATGGGACCCTGACTGCCGGGCACCCCCACCGCAGCGAAGAAGAAGTTACGATAGATGGGCGAAGATCCGCCCGGTACCGGGGTGCTGTGGCAAGCGGTGCAACTGGTTGCATTGTAAAAGGGTCCGAGACCTTCCTCGGCTGTGAACTCCTTGCTCATCAGTTCCCGACCGCGAAGAAAAGCCTCGAAGGTATCGCGGTCGAGCCCTGGAATCGCATCTCCGATGGTGCAGGTCGCATATGAATCGCACCCGAGTGAATCTTCCGTCGGATCAGGCCCGCAAATTTCAAATGGAGGCTCAGGAGCCGGTCCACCCAGGAACAGGTAGCTGAAACTACTGATCGCATCACCGAGGTTCACGATGCCATCGTCGTTGACGTCGATGGCATCCCGACAATATGCAACCTCGCCGAGGAACATATGGTTCAACATCGCAACGCCATCAGCGACGTCGAATACTCCATCCTCATTGACATCGCCGCGTTCGAAGTCGCGCGCCAGCAGGTTTCCCGTCAGGCACAGAACCAGAATCAGCGAAATAGAAATGTGGATCTTCAAATCCAATTCCTTCCCAGAACTGCGAAATCGACGGGAAGCACCCGAAATTCTCCGCCCAGTTCGCAAGGCAGATCGAGACTAATCAGGGCAGCGCCGAAGATGTGCCAAAAGCCGGACAGAATCACACCAACCGATTCTACCCCTCAACAGAGGTATTCAATAGCCTAATAACTGCACCCAGATCGACTCTCAGGAACAATTCACGACCTCGCGAATACCTCCTCTAATTTGCACATATTTCAGGAGTTATCCGCCCCAACCGACCAGAATTGCCAGCGCCAGAACTGCGCTGGTGATGGCCACGACAGGTTTGAGAAGCCGATCCCCACCCTGCAATGCGACCCGACCTCCGATGAATCCGCCGAGGGCATAGGAAGGGATCAGTACAACGGCGGTCTCGATGTCGAAGATATCGTGCATCAGGTACCAGACTCCAGCAGCTGCAGAGATGACCATCACCATCCATACCTTCCAGCGCACCGCATCGACGATCGGCAAGCGTAATGTGGTGGTCAACAGCAAGATGACGAAGGCACCGATCCCTGCACCCATGAAGCCGCCATAGAGTCCGCACAGCACGCAACCGAGGGAAAAACCGAAACCCGAACCGGAACGGTGCGCTTCTGGACTTCGAGAGGGAGTCTTCATGAACAGAAATACTCCGACTGCCACTAACAACATCCCCCCCATCACCTGCTTGAAGAGATCGGTGTCGAGAGTATCGATCTCGATCGCTCCCCAGGCTCCGGGGATCGCACAGATGAAGACGAGCAGAAAAGGCCACCACCCCGGTCCAGGTGAGTGTGTCACGCTGGGATCCGCCTCGTCATTCTTGCGGACTCGCCGATCACGACTCATCGTCCAGCCGGCCACTGCCGCCTGGATGGCAACGCAGACCCGATTGGTTCCGTTGGCCACCAGAGGAGGAATTCCCAGAAAGATCAGCAGCGGCAACACCAGCAGGGTGCCTCCCCCGACCAGGGTGTTGATGGTCCCGGCGACCACCCCGACCACCGCAATGAGCGCCATCTGAGCGATATCCAGATCCACTGCGATCCCTCCCTGTGGTCACTCTCTCACGAGAGAACGGAGCAATACAGGCGGGTTGGCTTGATTCTATCGGGCGATCCCATGATCCTTCCCATTACACAAGAGCCGTGCAGGCTCCCCACCCTCGATGGGAGGCAACCGGTTGGATCCGGTCTTGAACGATTTTTCGATCCGCATCGCCACGATCAATGGCACCGGAAGTCAGACTTCCAACATGGTTCTTCACCGGGCACTGATCCGGATGGGGCTGGCGGCCAGTGCAAAGAACCTGTTTCCCTCCAACATCGCCGGATTGCCGACCTGGTATCAGATCCGCGTGAGTCCTGATGCCTGGCAAACGATGAGCGAACAGTGGCAGGTCCTTCTGCCACTCAATCCAGCCACCATTGGTAAAGATCTCAAGGAGAGCAGCCCCGGAACCGTCGTCATCGATAACAGCGACTGGAAGACTGCTGACAGCCAGTTCGAGGGTTTCATCCGGTATCCGGTCCCCTTCGATCAACTCGCTCGCAAGATCGAAAATGCAAAACTGCGACCTCGACTCAAAAACCTGATCTATGTCGGTGCGGTTGCCCAACTTCTCGAGATCCCCCTGGATGCAGTGGCGGGTGCCTTGGGGACCATCTTTCCGGACAAGGACACCGTGGTCGAGATGAACATCGAGGCAGCCCAGATCGGGTTCGACTACGCGGCAGAGAATCTGAAGAAAGAGGATCCGTGGAAGTACGCACCCGCCGATCAGGTGGGAGACAAGATCCTCATCGAGGGAAACGAGGCCACCGCACTCGGCGCCATCTGGGGTGGTGTATCGGTGGTTGCCTGGTACCCCATCACTCCCTCCTCCTCCGTCACCGAATCTCTCGAGAAACACATCGCCAAACAAAGAGAGAAGGATCCCGAGGGAGGACGGCGCTACGTCATCCTCCAGGCCGAAGATGAACTTGCTGCCGTGGGGATGGCACTGGGAGCTGGATGGGCTGGAGCCCGATCGATGACCTCGACCAGCGGTCCTGGAATTTCCCTGATGGCAGAAAACATGGGGTTCGGTTATTACGCCGAGATTCCGACCGTGATCTACGACATTCAGCGAGTGGGACCATCGACCGGTTTACCGACCCGCACCCAGCAAAGCGACATTCTCCAGGTCGCATTTCACTCTCATGGCGACAGCCGCTTCCCGATGCTGTTTCCTTCCTCTCCGGAAGAGGCCTTCGCGTTCTCCTGTCAGGCCTACGACCTGGCGGAGAAATACCAGATTCCGATCGTGTTCATGTCCGATCTAGATCTCGGCATGAACACCTGGATCTCCGAACCGCTGCAGGAGCCCGCCAAAGACTTCGATCGCGGCAAGATCGCCACCGACGAGGTGATCGAGAAACTGGAGAAGTGGGGAAGATATCGCGATGTGGACGGCGATGGGATTCCCTATCGAACGATCCCGGGCATCACCTTGCATCCGGATACTGCACATCTGACCCGAGGATCGGGACACGACGAAGATGCCCAGTACAGCGAATCGCCTGAGGTGTATGCCGCCAATCTCGATCGCCTGGCTCGCAAGGTCGACGGAATGGTGACCGACCTTCCGGCACCGATCCGCGAAGATGGAGATGGTTCACTCGGAGTCATCGCCTTCGGCACCACCGACTGGGCGGTGCGGGAAGCCATCGCCTCGCTGAAGGCTACGCCTTCCTACCTGAGAATCCGCTCGTATCCCTTCCATGAGGAAGTCGATTCCTTCATCAGCGACCATGATCAGATCCTCGTTGTCGAACAGAACCAGCAGGGTCAGATGGCACAGTTACTGAGGCTCAACAACCCGCACAATGCCGACAAGATTCTGTCTGCGACATACTTCGGAGGGTTGCCCTTGTCCGCTCTATTCGTCCGCGACTCCATCGAACAGCAACAGGGCGTGGAGGCTAAATGACCGAAGAAAAAACTGCTGCTACCAATGCTCTCGGGCTCACCAAGGCTCAATACGGGGGACTTCCTTCAACGATGTGCAAGGGATGCGGTCACGATCGGATCTCGGAAGCGGTCATCCAGGCCTGCTACGACCTCGGAATCGATGGTCGAACCATCATCAAGATGAGTGGCATCGGTTGCAGTTCGAAAACTCCCGCGTACTTCCTCGCCCAATCGATGGGGCTCAACTCGACCCACGGCCGGATGCCGAGTTTCGCCACTGGTGCTCACGTGGCGAATACCTCCATGATCCCGCTCGGTGTCAGCGGCGATGGAGACACAGCCAGCATCGGAATGGGACAATTCGTACACATGATTCGCCGTAACCCGAAATTGGTCTACATCGTCGAGAACAACGGGGTGTACGGACTCACCAAGGGACAGTTCTCCGCAACCGCCGACCGCGAGAGCCCATCAAAGCGTGGCTTATTCCCTCGTGAAGAATCCATCGATCTTTGCGGTATGGCACTGGAGTTGGGATCCACTTTCGTCGCTCGTTCCTTCAGTGGAGACAAGAAACAACTGATTCCACTGTTGAAAGCGGCACTTTCCTTCGATGGCGTCGCATTCATCGACGTGATCTCTCCGTGTGTGACCTTCAACAATCATGCGGATTCCACGAAATCATATACCCATCAAAAAGAGATGGGCGTGACCTTCCACGATCCCCATTACGTCGCTCCTCAGGAGCCTATCGACATCGATTACGAGCAGGGAGAGTTGCACGAAGTGACTCTCCATGACGGATCGCGCCTGATGCTGAGGAAACTCGAGCGTCATTACGATCCGACCGATCGCTCAGCCGCCTTCCAGAATCTCCATGAGACTCGTAGCAAGGGCGAGATCCTGACAGGTTTGATTTTCATCGATGTGAATCAACCGGCACTGGCGAAAACCACCGAGTTGACAGCGGAACCTCTTTCCTTCCTCGAACAGGGAGACCTACGCCCTGCAATCGGTGTACTGGAGAAAGTGAACGAATCTTTTCGCATCTGAGTTGACGTGGATCGGAATCGCGTCGGGCCTACCCGACCACACGAAGTCCCTCGACGAGGATTCCCGGCAACTTGCTCCCCTCGGGCGACCGCGAGCCGTAGGTGGAGAGATTCGTCAGCAATTCCGTTCGAGATCCGATGTCGATGAGTCCTTCGCCCAGCAATCGAATCACCGAGTCATCGATACGCACCGTCCCGACCGGGGCCACGGCCTCTCCATCCTTCACTCGAAGGGCAATCCAGCGCGTGACTCCCGTGACACGAGCACCCTCGCGCGCGGCGAGATTGGTGTAGTGAACGTGGGAGAGCCACAAACCATCCCCGACCTGCGCACAGGCGCTGGCAGGATCGAAGTCGCCCGGGTCCATCTCCAGTGCGTCCGGATACTCACCTGAACTAGCACCGTTGTGAGTGAGTCCATGCTCCATCGCGGTGCGCGGGCTGATAAATTTTTCCTGACCCACCCCTGCGGCGACCAGATCCAGACCCGCCGGAGACGGGTGACCATGACTACCGAACTTGGGAACACCGATGGCTTCGGGATTCTCGCGGAAGCAAACTCGTGGATCGAGGCGAGTCCCGTCATAGATGGGCGCCAGCGGACTCGAACCGGTCATAATTGCCTTGGCCGAGAAACCACCGTTCCAGACAACCGGTCCCAGTAGATCATCGAGGGCCGCAGGTTCCAGCCATGCGCGATAGGACCCCACCGGTGGCGTCTGAACATCCCGAGCGAGAATCTCCAGCATCGATTCGGCGTGGTTACGACTGGAGCGAGCTGCGCTCGGGTTCCAGTTCTCTCCGGTCCAGACCCACTTTGTAGCACCACCCCCTGGCAAGTGCATCGATCCATCGATGACGGTGAGGGGTGCCTCGTACCAGCGTCTCAGCCCCGTGGAAGTGGCAACCCCACGATACATCGTTCCGGTGATGGCGATTCCGCAGGTCTGAGCATCCCCGCAGTCACCGGCGATGGCATCGATCAACTCCTCGGGAACAGGAATGCGACCCTGCCCTCTTTGCTCATCGGTGACCGTATCGGGCAAATCAGGGAGATGCGGATCGACAGGAAGATCCGCCACCGCAGACGAAAGCCGATCAACGATGGCCCTCAGGGCATCCCGATCCGTTTGCAACGAACCAGAAAGCATCACACTCGACCGGATCTCCCGACCATCTTTCCTGAGCGAGATGGTGAGTTCTCGCTGCTCGATCGATCCTCCCTGACGAACACACCCCGAGGAGATCCGGGCGAAGCCCGTCACCTCACCGGCGAAACTGACGGTAATCTGTTCACCTTCAGAAAGGAGTGAATCGAGATACTCGGAGACATCGTAAAACCAGGACTGCATCTACCCCTCCCTTCCGAACACCTCGAGATCTCGGAATCGACAGGCGGGCATCGCATGTCCGACGAATACCATCTGGTTGGGCTCTCCCTTGCCACAATTGGGCGTGCCTCTCACCTGCCAGGTGTCCCGATTCCCGACCGCAGCGAGAGACTGCCAGAAGGGGATGGTGGTACTGCGATATCCGGCTTCCTTCACCCTCCCTGCCAGTTGTCCATTCTCGATGAGGCGCGCGTCCTCGACCCCGAACTGGAACTTCCAGCGGCGATCGTCGATGGACCACGATGAATTCGCATCGAGCCAGACCCCGTTCTCTACTGCCGCGATCAGGTCGTCGAGGGAAGTATCGCCAGGCTCCAGGTTCAGGTTTGCCATGCGATCGATGGGAGGACGGTTCCAGGAACAGGCACGCGAAACGGCGATCGCATCTTCCGGCCGGGAGAGTCGCTGCGCACTGAGCGCACCACCGATCCCTCTCCTGAGAACTCCAGCCTCGATCAGGGGAGTCTTCTTTGCCTCGAGCCCTTCGTCATCGAATCCTGCGCTGCATACTTCCCCCTCGACGGTCGGATCGATGACGACGTTGAGAATCTCCGGCCCCCAGCGCAATGAACCGAAATCTGAGATCTTGACGAAACTGGTTCCTGCATAGTTTCTCTCGTCTCCGAGAATCCGATCCAGTTCCAGGGCGTGCCCGATGGATTCGTGAACCTGCAAAACCATCTGCGCCGGTCCGATCACCACATCCATCACACCGGTGGGACAATCAGGCGAGAGCAAGATTTCGATGGCGTCACTGCCGATCTGCTGGGGAAGATCATCGAACCGAATCCGTTCGAGTACTTCCAGACCACCCAGTTGAGCATCACTTCGACCACCGTTGCTCCTCGACTGAACATCTTCATCATCAGAGGCAACCGCCATCAACCATGGAACGATCCGATCATGAACCTGTTCGATCTGGATGTCATCGGTGGTCGCAATGGTAGATTCGGTCCGCACTCTCCTGAGACTGGCGACTCGACGGATGATCCGATCGTCGGTCTTCAATCCCTGACAGGCATTTTTCAGACGTTCGATGATGTCGCTTCGGGCACAACTCTCCCATGGTTGCTCGACCGGATGAGACCAACTACCTGATCGAAGCGGACGTGGCGCGGCGGAAAAATCGAGCACTCCCCTGCCTGCCGCAGCATGAGCCCATTCCCTGGCGACCCTCGCCGCCTGGTAGAGGCCAGCCTCGGAAAGGTCACTGGTGGCAGCCAGTCCCATCTCCTGTCCATCGACCACCGTGACCATCGCTCCAAAGTCCTCCGAACAGCTCGGCGGCAGAAGCACGTCATCTCTGACCGCGAAGGACTCTGCCGTCGTTCTCACGATACGCAGCGAACACCAGGTACCCCTCGGGGCGATCCGTCCCACCAGCTGCTCGGCGCTCATCGTCGGGGTCACGTTCATTGGATCCTTTCCACTTCGCGCGGCAGTCTCGGACCCTGCGGATCCTTGATGGGAACTCCGCCGCGCAGAACGGCCTCGACCCCCTGCTGCCCCTGAATGACGAGATCTGCACGATAATCGCTCTGGATCAGTCCTCTTCTGGGCAACCCGAGATCTTGCGCAGCATTGGCAGCACCGATGGCGGACAGTTCCGGGAATCCCAGTCCCAGCATCTCTCCGGTACGCCTCAGTGCTTCTGGGAGCAATGTGACGCTTCCTGCCAGTGTGCCATCGGCCAGTGTCACAGTCGATCCATCAGAGCAAACCTCTTGCCCACAGAAGACTCCCGATGAGACACCCATGTCAGCCAGCGGCATTGCATCACTGACCGCCATCAACCCGCCGATGCCTTTCATCTTCAACGCCATCTTGACCATCTCGTCATCGAGATGATGTCCATCGAGAATCACCTCGCAACGAACCCGATCATCGAGCAATAACGCCATCACCGGACCCGGATCGCGTTGGTGGATCGGCGGCATCGCATTGCACAGATGGGTACAACGACGGATGCCTGCATCGATCGCTGCACTGGTCTGCTGGGCATCGGCGCAGGTGTGCCCGATCGAACCGAGAACTCCCACCGAGTTGAATTTCTTCTGTGCAGAGATGGGAACCTCTTCGGGAGCGAAGGTCATGACACGAAGCTGGCCGTCTGCCGCATCATGAAGACGGTCAAACAGTTTCTCGTTCCAATCGTGAATTCCATCGACCGGAAGTGCACCTCTTCGACCCCCGGAAACGAACGGACCCTCGAGGTGAATCCCGAGGATCGATTTGCTGAGTTCTTGTGCACGAACACATTCCTTCAATGCAGCGATCATGTGCTGTTCGGATCCGGGCACGATGGTGGGATAGATGGAGGTGATCCCAAGCAGCGCCAGATCGTCACAGCAAGCAGCGATCGCCGCGGCATCGGCGGATGAAAAATCGACCCCCCGGGCGCCATGGATGTGGGCATCGATGAGTCCAGGCGATACCCGCCGTCCGCCCAGATCCCAGATCTCATCTCCGGCGGCTGTGCCGGGGGCAGATAGCGCTGCGATCACGGATCCTTGCAAGACGATATCAGCACGCAGAACCCGATCGGGAAGCACCGCCTCGGCATCCCTGA
>CAWLAN010000033.1:0-21999 GCA_963854815.1 Planctomycetes bacterium UBA1146 | reverse complement strand
GCAGCACCACCTGGAGGATTCGTGCCCAGGCCATCGGAGCAGATGACCTGTTCGGAAATAGCAACGATAGTTTCATCGCCCGCGATGACATCACAGTAGATCCGATTCTTCCAACCAGCGCGATGGAGGGGGACCTGATCGAACCCCGTATTCGCATCGTCAATTCATCGGGAACCCGTGGCAGCGGTACCGTTACCATCCGTATCGGAGCAGGAGACGGAGCTTTCGAGGTAAGCAGCGAGTTGGTTCTCATCGAGGGGATGCAAGAGATCACCCTCGGGATCATCGGTCCACTGCCGAACAAACCATCCTTGCCCGTCGAGATCATCCTCGAGGTAGATCGCGATGGGAATACTCGAACTCTCCGGCAGGTGCGCTCCATTTCTGTTCGTCCGTGGGGACTATTCGCCAGCGGCACCGCAGGCGGCAGTCTCGACAGAAGCGCCACCCGCACGATCCGACTCCCGGGATCCTCGAATTGGCTCGACCGCACCTTGCAGATCTGGATCGGTTCCAGCCTCGATCAGGTTCTCATCGATCTCGCTGCTGAGGGCGATCGGAAACACAACATCCACCCCGACCGAGATCTCGCCTCACGCGCCGCCAAATTGCGTGGAGCCATCGAGGTTCTTTCGATGGCATCGCGCTCCGGCATCGAGGTTCCTGCACAGAAACTGGAGCAGATCCGGGACAGAATTCGTGGTCTCATCGGTGAACTCTCGATGACACAGAATCGTGACGGAGGCTGGGGCTGGGCGGGAGGATCTTCGACTCCCCGCACCAGTTCCTCGGTGCTGATCGCTCTCGGAGAGGCGAACAACGCCGGTTTCTCTGTACCCCAGTCGGTACTGGGCAAGGGAATCCCGGCCCTGGAGAACATCTTCCGCGCGACCGATTCCTCCCGCGATGATCTGAAAGTCCACCTGCTTCATGCCCTCTCCGTCTGTGGGGTTGGCGACTTCGGAGCGGCAAACCGCCTACACCGCTCGCGAGATCGTCTCTCCAACGGTTCCCTCTCGCACCTGGTCTCTTCTCTGGTCGCCATGAAGCGACTCCCGATGGCTTCGGAGGCCGCCTCGCTGCTGCTCTCACGCAGGGAAACTGACGGTTCCTGGTCGGGAGGTCCCAACGTGAAGGGAAAAGGAAGCTGGTACCGTGACTCGCTGGTGATCACCGCGATGGCTGTTGGTTCCTGTTCGGCGGCAGGGAGATCCGTCTCGGAACTGGCGACCAGTATCCAGTGGCTGGAAAATCGACGCCCCTGGAATCATGGACGGGGCGGGGGGCTGGCACTGGCTGCTCTGGCGAATGTACAGGGAGATTCTGTCCCTGCTTCGATAGATTGTGAGATTGAACTCTTCATCGACGGGGAACCGACACGCCTTTTGTCGGTAAATCCGAATCAGACATCTGCCACTGCCTTCTTCGAACTCGGCGACGGCGAGGGAGAACTAGAAATTCGTCTCGTTGCTCGCGGCGCCGGAAAACCTCACTGGGCTGCTCTTCTCTCTGGACGCACCACCGACTACCCCGCAGTGACCCAGGAAACTTTCGACCCCCTCGCTACCGCCTACCTGAACTCGGCTCCGCGCCAGGATGGCAAGCAGGTGGGCATCGGTTTCTCGGTAACACGCAAGAACAGGGAACTGTGGCGCAACCACGTCAAACAACTTCCCCTCGGCAAGAGTACCGAGGTGTTGCTCGCGATCCGTAACCACCTGAGGACGCGGATGCGCGATCCAGAGCACCTGCAACTCGATCTCATCATTCCCGCGGGAATGAGCCTGGTCGATGGAAGCCTCAAGGGCAGTTTCGATTCTCACCGGATCGACGGCAACTCCTTGCAGATCTGGACCAGGACCCACGGCAGTTTCAACATCGCCTACTCTCTCGTTGGCACCGTACCGGGAAAATACAGGGTTCCTCCTCCGGTGATCCGGAGCGTTTCCCAGCCTTCACGTATCAGTATCGGCGAGGCAACCACACTCACCGTACTTTCGCGTGGCCGTGGCAGTGATGATGAGTACCGTCAGACTCCTGATGAGATCTGGAACCGTGGGCGAATGCACTGGGAGGCGAAACGCTGGCGAGATGCGAGGGAGTTGCTGACCGGGCTGTGGGAAGAGTACAGCGCCCAGCTTCGGCCCGCGATTCGCAAGGAAGTGGCCAGCATCCTGTTGCTCAGTGCCATCGAAGCGGGAGATAACTCCGCAATGGTTTCCTTCTTCGAGGTCCTGAAGGAACAGAACCCCGATTTCAATATCGAGTTCGACCAGGTCATCCGAATCGGTGAAGCATACCGAAGCCTGGGAGAGTACTCCCGATCGATCCAGATCTTCAACGCTGTCATCGAGGAGACCTTTGGCAGGGACATCAAGGTCACAGGGGTGCTCGAGGAGCAGGACCTGGAGGCCTCGCTCCAGTTGCTTCTGCGGCTTGTGATGGAATATCCAGATTTCCCCTCGGTACTGGCTGCAGAGCAGACCCTTTCCGACCTGGCCCTGTCGAAGGCGGTCCCTGGCGCCCGTGATCGATGGGGACTGAGTCCGGCCGATCTCTCCTACTTCGGGATTGAGTTGTTGCGCAGATTCCTGTGCATCCATGCCGACGATCCCACCGCTGCCGATGCAGGACTCAACCTGGTGAGTGCCTTCCTCGACCTCGAGGACTGGCGCCGGGCTGCCGACGCATCGGGGATTCTGGCCGGAGTGTTCAAGGAGTCACGACACCTCGACTCCTTCCGATACACCCGAGCGGTTGCTCTGTGGTCGCTTGATGACCAGGAGGAAGCGTTGGGACTGCTGCAACAGATCGTAGATGCCCGTTACGAAAACCCGGCCGGTGGCATGACCCACAGCGAGAATCGGAATCTAGCGCTCTACATCATCGGGCAGATCCATCATGCCGCCAACGAAACCGACGAGGCGGCCACCTACTACGATCAGGTCGATGATCTGTTCGAGGATGCGAGACAATCGCTCGCCCGACTGCGCGCTCGCGAACTGGAACTGGACGAGATCTCCGAATTCCGCCCAGGAGAGCCGATCAAGATTGAACTGCGTTACCGCAACATCGAGCAGGCGGAGGTACTCGCCTACAAGGTCAACCTGATGACTCTCGCCCTGAGAGAACAGGACCTATCGCGCGTCACCGAGGTGAATCTGAGCGGGATCTCGCCGACCATCTCGACCACTGTAGAGTTGGGAGAAATCGGTCCCGGTGGAGGGGCGATGCACGCCAGCCACGACGTGGAACTTCCCATCGAGGAGGTCGGAGCCTACCTGGTGATCGTGAGAGGTGGCGATGTTCATACCTCCTGTCTGGTGCTGATCAACCAGATGGAACTGGTGATCGAGGAGGCTGGTGGGCGAATGCGTGTCCAGGCTATCGACCCGGTGACCGATTCGCTGATCCCCGATGTTCAGGTCCGCATCCTCAGTTTCGGCGAGGTCTTCTCGGGATCCACCGACCGCCGTGGAATCTACATCTCTGATGGTCTCGCCCGTGCAGCAACGGTGATTGCCCGCCGCGATTCGGGTGATTACGCCTTCCACCGTGGTGCAGGTCTGGTGATGCTCGAGCAGAGCTTCGGTGAGCCCTCCGAAGGGGATAGAGGGGGTGCTCGGCAGATGGATATTCAGGACTACTTGCAGAACGTGATCCAGTTCAACTCTTCGAATCGTAGCGCCCGACAGAGTGAATGGGGATCCGAACTGAAGAAGGCGCGCAAGGGAGTCCAGATCAAGCAGGCTTCCGACTGATCGGAAACGATCAGCGCAGCACGTATTCCAGCGCGTCCAGAACCTGTTGGGATCGGTCAACGGTCATCTGGGCGCGCTGTGATATTTCCTTCAACGCGTGATGCAGTGAAGGATCCCTCACCACGATCAGAGGTTTACCCAGAGCGATGGCGATACCGGCATCCATGGCGGCATTCCACTGTCGGAATTTTTCACCGAACTGTACGACCACCGCATCGGCACGCTGCATGAGGAGCCTGGTCCGCAGGTTGTTGACCTGCGAAGCGAGTTCATCACGCCAGCGGGCACTTTCTTGCTCTCCGAGAATCTGTTCGCCGATACCATCGGAGAGATCGTGTTCATCCTGGGGACCGACAAAGTCCACCGCGATACCACGTTCCTCCGCCTGTTGTCTCAACTGATCACGCCAGTCATCATGAATTTGTCCTGCGAGATATACCGTCAAACGCATCCGTTTCCTCCTCGATCATGGTTATACAGCGGATCTTCTCATCAGCGCCGATGGAAGACGATCCATTCCGCCAGCATCAAGAACAATGCCGCGATGAGAAACCAGCTCCACAGCTCGCGCCGTGTCTGGTTCCAGGCAAGATCTCTCTGGTGCGTTTCAGATCCGGCGAGTCCGATCGCCGGTCGCGGCTCGATGGAACTCTCCGAAGATGAAAGCAAGTTCACAGGTATTGAACGCTTTTGCCACATTTCCTCGCCTCGATCCCCTGCACGCCATTTCATCTCGTAAATTCCAAGTTCGTCACCGGCGGTAATTCTCAGGATGCCTCCGGGCAACACCGGCACATCTATTTCGGTGTCTTGCGACGGACTCGTGAGCCGTGCCTCGGTAACTCCCGCTCCAGCCACCACCTCGATGAGATCTCCACTACGAATCCCGGTCTCGATGCCGCCTCCGATGCGAGCCAGATCGCGCAACGCTCCATCGATGAAGAACGGGAAAGACGGAGTCAGCGGCCAGGGTGAATCGAGAACGTCAAAGGCAACGACGATGCCCCGCACGCCTTGTGCAGAAAAACGGGCGATGAGGGCTCCTTCACGGCATTCGGCGAGAGATGTGGTACCCGGCACGAGTGGCAACGGACGCGCCTCGATGACAGTTCCATCGATCGGACCGAGTTCACTGTATCTCAACGCGGGATCATCCCGACGCCATCCCACCAGCAAAGGTTGCTGGACAACCGGCACCTCTTCAGGCCAGAACCGTTTCGGTCGCGCCCCGATCACCAGATGTCCAGGACCCGCGGGCAATCTGTCCGGAACCACCCGATCCCAGACGATGACATCGAACTCGTCGCCGACTGTTTCCGGATCTATCTGGTCAACATCCTCGATCTGTGTCACTTCGACCGAGGGCAACACTGCCAGCGCGTCATCGAGTAACACATTCTTTGCCCCAACTCTTGCCACCTGAATCGAACGGGGCGCGGAAGCGACGAGCCAGGCTCGATCATCGAGGGCCAGTCCGTCTCCGCCCTCCGGAATCCAGCGCGCCTCCAGTCGATGACTGCCCGCGCCTTCAAGAGCAAAAGAACGAGTCCACCGCTCCCCTCCCTCGAGGGTGCGCTGTTGGCTGGCAAGTGCGATCTCTCCATCGAGAAGAAGTTCCAGTTCACCGGAAATTGCCTCGTCACCGCTATTTCGTATCTCTACCACCACTCTCAGATCCCCTTCATCGGAAAACTCTCGACGAGCCGCCAGAGCCACGATGCCGGAGTTCGAAGAAACCTCACCAACTGATTCCACGATGACGGGAACCGGGATCGGCCCGCCGTCCCAGCGGGGCACCGCTCCGTCCGTGATGATGAAGATGCGCGCATCGATCTGGGGCGGCAGGATCTCCTCTTCATCATCTACCGGTACGTTCTCCTCGACGGCCGCAGGTACCACGACATCCTGCTTCGCGATGGAGAGGGCCAGTTCCAGCGCCTCCGGGAATGCGGTGAGTCCAGAACTCGCTTCCTGGCGGCGCACTGCATCGATGAGAAGATCCATCCGGGAGGTGACTGGCGTCAGCGCTTCTGCCCGGGTCGCAAATCGAATCAGAATTCCCCTCTCTCCGGAGATGTCATCGATGATCTGCAACGCCTTGCTGCGTGCTTCCTCGAAGCGTTTCCTCCCATCGCTTTCGATGCTGTTCATGCTCGCCGAAGTATCGAGCAGAATCAGATTCAGTCGGGAAGAGTACCGCATCGAGCCGAACTCGGGTCTCGCCAGGGCAATGACCGCCAGGATGACTGCAAGTAACTGCAACAAGAGGAGCAGATTTCGGATCAGTCTCTGGAAGGGAGACCGTACCCTTTCATCCTGCAGGGCACGCTTCCACAAGATGGTGCTGGCGACCACCGTCTCGGTACGCCTGATCTTCAGAAACCACAGCAGCAACACCGCAGGCACGAGTAATAGCAACCAGAACATAGTCGGGGCGATCCAACTCATCCGAGAAGCCTTCGGTGGCGCAACATCTCCAGGACAACCTGGTCGAAGGGAATATCCGAAGTCACCTCAACCGGCTGGATACGGTAGCGAGCGCAGGCCTTCCGAACGTCTTCCCGAAAACTGGCGAGAACCCGCTGGTAAGCCTCGAACACCGCCGATGTGAAACTGACATCGACGTACGATCCGTCCTCGATATCACGCAGGCGAAGATCTCCGTTGTGTTGCGGATCCTGTTCCGTCTTCGACAGCAGATGGATCAACCAACTCTCTCCCCGGGATCCGGAGATCTGACGCAATGCCTCATCGATCCCATCCGGGTCCATCAGATCCGAGATGAGAATCTGTAGCGCCCTCGGTGGTGCCGATGCTCCGTGCGCTCGAAGAGAGGGAAACAGTGCCGTCTGTTCCCCCGGCTCGAGTTCATCGAGTACCTGAATCAACCGCAGGATGGAGCGAGTTCCACGCAGTGAACCGCTGGTGGGACGCAGTTCCTGGTCGAAAACCCGCAGATGAACCCGATCTCCCGAGGCAAGAGCGATCGCTCCGATGGCCGCAGTAACCTGTCTAGCGTGGCGCCATTTGTTCGGCTCACCGCAGTTCATCGAACCAGAGGCATCGAGAAGCAGCACAACGTTGCGCTCCTCTTCCTCCTCGAACAGTTTGATGAAGAGTTTTTCGAGACGACCATAGATATTCCAGTCGAGGTGACGGAGATCATCTCCCGAGACATAGTTGCGATGGTCAGCAAACTCGGTCGACATGCCACGTCGACGAGATCTTTTCTCGCCATGCAACTTCCCTCTGACCACAGATCGGGAGATGAGCGCCAGACGACTGCAACGCGCCAGAAAATCCTCGTCGAGCAGAGGTTCTGAGACGTCGCCAGACTCACTCATGCGCCAGCCACGCCATCCTCGACGACCTCGGAGACCTGCTCGAGCACTGTGGCGACGATCTGTTCGGGGATAACTCCCTCCGCTTCGCCCTCGAAACCGAGCAGGATCCGGTGCCTCAATGCTGCAGGTGCCGTCAGGCGAATATCTTCGAACGAAACATGAACTCGACCGTCTAGCGCCGCACGGACCTTGGCCCCCAACAACAGTGCCTGTACTCCGCGGGGACTGGCACCGTAACGAACCCAGCGAGTCACCATCTCCGGCGCCCCTTCTCCACCCGGATGAGTCGCCAGTAGCATCCGGACCGCGTAGTCCTGAACATGCGATGCCGCTTCTACAGCGAGGATGCGTTTCCGGTGGCCGAGAATCACCTCGCCCCCCAGAACCGGCTTCACCTGCGCCGAACGTGCCCCGGTGGTCCGCTCCAGCACCTCGATCAACTCAGATCGATCGGGAAAGGGAACGTGGACCTTGAACAGAAAACGATCCAGTTGCGCCTCCGGGAGCGGATAGGTGCCATCCATCTCGAGAGGGTTCTGGGTCGCCAGTACCATGAAAGGCTGCTTCAGAACGTGGGTCTCTGTCCCTACGGTGACTTCTCCCTCCTGCATCGCCTCCAGCAGCGCTGATTGCGTCTTGGGCGTGGCGCGATTGATCTCATCGGCAAGCACCACCTGGCCGAAGATGGGCCCCTTCTGGAACTCGAAGTCCTTTCTACCTTTTTCGTTCTCGACAACGATGCGAGTGCCGGTGATATCTGCAGGCATCAGGTCCGGTGTGAACTGGATACGGGAATATTCAAGATCGAGACACTCACTGAGAGTTCTGACCAGCAGCGTCTTGGCAAGACCGGGAACTCCTTCGAGAAGGCAGTGCCCCCCCGCAAAGAGAGCGATCAAAACCGTCTCCACCACTTCGTCCTGACCAACGAGTACCTTGCCCACCTCCGCGCGAAGGCGCGAGAAATCGCTGCTGAAATCGGCTAGATCATGCTCCAGATCGGGCATTCGCCCCCCTCCCGAGATCGAGACCATCGTCACCGAAGTCACCTCGTCGGGCAAGCCTACCTTGAGCGCTCCCGGATCGGCCGCGGGTGTCACCAGACCTGGTGAAGACACTCGCTTCTCCCACACCTGGGGGTGGCTTCGTGATACACTGCTTGGCTGTCCAAATCTCGTGAGGAGACCAGAAGATGATCCGAATCCGCATCCATCTGACCTTCGGTGTGCTGTCCGTGCTCGCATTGCTGATCCTCGGCGGTTGTGGTTCCAGCCCCGATAGAACTACGGCTCCAGCACCGAACTACTCCAGCACCCCCATCCAGGCGCAACCGTTGCAACTGTCGGCAGGAATCGCCCCCGCCATCGCTCGCAGAGACGCTGGAATTTCTGTGCCGGTAGAGCAAGCGACCCCTTCTCCGGCCACTGCAAAGGACATCGAACAGGAGGCACCGGTAGACCTTGCCGGAATCGCAACCGAGGTAGAATCCGACATCGTCGAGGAACCAGTCGTCACTGAAGAGCCGGTAGGCGCTGAGGAAACGACCATCGCCGAGCAGCCTGTCGAAAGCGAAGAACCGATCATCAACATTGTGATCGACATCGAACCCACACCCGATCAGATCATCGAGACCAGTTCCCGTGAGGATTCACACATCAACGAGAGTCTCGACCCAGCTTTCGTCAACACCCTCATCCTGATGACGGGCCCGGGGAAGTTGACGATCGAGCACGATCCAGGCGCCGAGAACATCACCATTTCCGCCGATGTGACCGTTGGCGGAAAGACGCTCGGTCGAGCACCCACTCTCTCTTCGGGAGCGCGTATCGCCATCGATCGCACGGCTCCAGGACGACCCAGAATTCGCGTTGTCGATCCAAAACTGAACAACGCGGAGGACTACGAGGTCGACCTCACGGTCCGGATCCCCCAGATGGATAATGATCGCTTCGCTCTCGACATCCAGGATAGCAAAGGCGACATCTACATCTCAGGATTCACAGGAGAACTGTCGATCACGAGTCTCCGCGGTGCCATCGAGGTCCACGACAGTAGCGGAAGCCTGGTGATTTCCAGCGGTAGAGGCCCCTGTGAGGTGCGTGGTTTCGACGGACCGGTGAAGGTCCGTGATGGGGGCGGAAACTGCTCCATCAGTGAGGTCACCGGTGATGTCCAGATCTGGGGACGCGATGGCTCTCTGGAACTGCGGTATATCTCCGGCGTCGTGACAGTTATCGACGCTCGCCAAGGAGTGACCGCTCAGAGCATCGAGGGCAACCTGAACCTGTACGCTGTTCCTCTCGCCAGGAGCGTCATCGAGGGTGTCTCCGGATCGGTGGTCTCGAAAACTGGCGCCCCCTAAACCTCGTGTTCATCACCCAGGGGCAACAAAGCCATCCGCTCGGCTATGAGATGAATGCGCACCCGGCATCGACGGTGCGTGATCTGCTCGCTGCCATCGACGATTACATCGTTCCCATACGCGACCGGGTGTGTCCCGGCGAACCGTTCGCCATCGCGCCCCACATCGGCCAGAGCCTGGCGGCACAACTGTCGAGAAAAGGTGTTGCCGAGTCGTTCGGCGATCGCCTGCGAGATCTCGATCTGCACCTCTACACCGTCAACGCTTTCCCGCTCAGCGATTTTCACGCCAAGCGCGTCAAGGAGCAGGTCTACCTGCCCTCCTGGGCACATGTCGCCCGTGCCACCACCACCTGTCGCATCGCCGATGCGCTGGTACGGATGGTGCCCGAGGTCAGGCGCTTGACCATCTCGACTCTCGGTGGCGGTTACCGCCCCGCGGGCGACACGCCGGTGCTGCATAGCAAGATGGCGTCCGGTTATCTGAAGGTGGTCGCCCACCTGGCGCGCATCGAACAACAAACCGGCATCTTCATCGCCCTCAATGCAGAACCCGAACCCGACACCACCTTCGAGTGCGCCGAAGACGTGATCTCTTTCTGGAAAGAACACCTGCATCCGCAACTACCCGATCTGGCCCGGGATCTGCGCTGCCACCGCGCCCGTGCCGAGGGGTTGTTGCGTCGCCACTGGACGGTGAACCTCGATGCCTGTCACTCGGCGGTGTTGTTTCGCTCGCCGGTGGAAGACTGGCGCCGTCTCGATCGAGCCGGAATCCTCGTCGGCAAGGCCCACATCACCAGCGCCATCTCCTTGCCGAACCCCGGCCGTTCACCGGCGGCCTATCGGGAACTGCTGCAGCACATCGAGCCACGCTATTTGCACCAGAGTGTCCTACGGATGAAAGATGGAAACATCGTGCGCATCGGTGACCTCGACCAGATCCGCAAACAGGATCTCTCCGGCATCGCCGAGGTGCGCACCCACTTCCACGTACCGCTGTCGAGTAATCGCCACGGCAAACTGCACACCACCCGCGATGATGCCAAGGCACTGCTCACCGAAGCACTCCGTCGCAAGGAGCAGATCCCGCACATCGCCGTCGAGACCTACACCTGGCCGGTGCTGATGCGGGGAGTGAAGAAATCAGAACAACGAAAACGCCTCATCGAGGGCATCTCAGCCGAACTGCGCTGGGCCCACAGCACCTCGGCTGGTGCAAATTCACGGTGAATCGGCCAAGAGCCCTTCTCAACCGCCCTTAACAGCCAGATCAAGGCACCCTCTTCATCGGTCCGACGTCGGCGGCACTTCGGATTCCAACAGTAGGATCAGGCTTCTGTGTGAAGGGAAGACATCATGACCGACCACATGACCGACACCATCCAGGAAACACACGATGAAACCCCGCCGAAGAAGAAATCCAGCACCAGGAAGATCTTACTGGTGCTACTACTGGCGGTATCTCCGTGGCTCTACGATTTCATTTCTGATCGAATCCCCTGGTCCTGGCTCGACGATGCAGAAAAACGCACCAGATGGTTGTTAGCCACTCAATCGGTCGATCACCTGGAACTGGCCCTTGCCAGCGGCATGCCCATCGATCACAAGGACAGGCCGCACAACGGACATACCCTCCTCCAATTTTCCATGATGAAAGATGGGACCACCCCAAAGGCATTCCAGAAAAAATCAGAATTGATCCGTGCGATGGCCGAGGCCGGGGCCGATCTCGATTCTGTGTGGCTATTTGGAAACACCCCACTGGCTATAAATCTCCGCAACAACTCCGGGTCTGACTGGAAAAAGACTGGAGATCTTCTGATCGAACTGGGCGCGGACGTGAACGGACAATCCGGCAAAAAGAAACGGAGATATTCGCCCCTGACTAAGGTGATAGAAAATTGCCCTAACTCACCAGCGAAGAAAAAGATAAATGATCAGTCATTCAATACCAGTCAGGCACGAATTGACCTGCAATACCTCAAGAGGGGCCTGGAGCCACCGAAGCCGGTAGAGAAGAAGGTACCTTTCGATCCAGAATGGAAAGACAAAATTCGCTGGTTGGTTTCACATGGAGCCAGTTTCGATGGAGACGTGAGAGTGCAGGCACTAGGAATGGCAATTTCGCGTGAAAAATCCCCCGAGGTCGTTTCCTTGCTTCTGGAACTGGGAGCCGATCCAGATTCCGGAAAAAAATCTGCGATCTGCTTCGTACTCCATGATCTGTACACCAACTCGAGTGCTTATCGGTGCAGACACTCATCCGAGATCGTCCAGATGCTGCTCGATGCCGGAGCCGATGTGAATCATGGCGACGAAAAGTCGCGCCCACTGCTCTCTGCCGTGAGGGGATGCTGTGAGCACAATCTGGACGTCATCCCGATGCTGCTCAAGGCGGGGGCAAACCCCACCTTCGCGGATATGCAAAGGAGGCAGCGTCGTGGAGATCCGAGTGAGAACTACTTCATGCACAAGTCGGTCATCGAGTACGCCCGTGAGAACGAAGCACTGCAGGGCACTCCTGAAATGGAAGCGCTGGAGAAAGCGGTCGCCGCCGCCAACCTCGCAGCGGATACCGCAAAAAGATGATCAGAGATCCTCGCCGCAACTCGTGAACGCCATGACGGCGAACATCGTCGCGGCGTGGCTGATGTAGTGCTTGCCGTCACGCTTGGGAGAACGGACAAACCAGCGTCCGCTCTCGCGCTGGCTCTTGCGCAGCCACTCGAGACCTCGCGCTAGTTGCGGATGATCGGCGGGGACTCCCGCCTTCCGAACAACAAAAATCGAAAAGGCGGTGGCGTACGCATCGCTGGGCATCTGCTCGGCCACATCTTCCGGCCGCTTCCATTGCCCCGCCCCCAGATCGACCAGGCGCCATCCTCCGTCCTTGCGCTGAGCTTTCAGGAGTTCGGTACTCCAGATACCTTTTGTCGTGGCATCGAACAGATCGTGCTGTTTCGCGCCCGCCCACAGCATCATCCCCTTGTGGTGGAGGTTCTGCGGCGGGTGATTTCCGAGCCATGTTCGCAGTCGCTGCAGTCCACGCCTCGCCGTCTGGGTACGGCGATAGGAATCCGGTAAGACCCCCGCAGCGACCGCGGCCAGCGTCACGCCGAAGTGATCATCGCTTTCAAAGGGCGGCCAGCCGCACTTGAGCCACGCACCCCAGCCCCCGTCCTCATCCTGGAGACTCCACATGTGGTCGAGCGCTTTGCGGGTGTCCGGCGACAGGCGCCCATCGGTGGCGATGTCGCTGATGGTCAGGAAGCAGGTGGTCGCGACCAGTCCCTCGACCGCTCCACGCTGTCCGGAAGGAGTCTGCTTCTCGACCACATAGCGGTTCAGGTAGCCGCGTGCGAACTCGCGCGCCCGACGATTTTCGGCAGCCTTGGGCGAAACCTGTGCTCGCGCGACCAGGTACAGGCCATTGGTGTGGCAGGTGACGCAGTCTCTCTGCTGCTCCCACTGCAAAGCGGTTGAATCGGCAAAAGACACCGCACGCTGCAGGGAAAACTGGTCGACGAGCGGTTCGTCGGCGCGATTGGGACCGGCAGTCGGTGCCTCCTGCGGGCTCGAGGAGAACAGTGGCGGCAACACCATCGTGGCCACTGCGAGGGTCATGAACAGGAGGCGAGGGACAAGACGCATGGACCGTATGGTAGCCACAATTGCCGTGAACTTCGACAAGTTGCTGGATGTGGTGAGGTCTCCCAACGATGCTGTGTCGACTAATACCTCGAAAGGGAGAATCGTGATGATCATCCGCTGGCAATACAGTTTCATGTTGGCTCTGCTGATCGGTTTCACCGTCGGCTGCGAGTCACAGGCAAACAAGGAAATCCGACAGCAAACACAGATGGAAGCGGAACAGGCACTCGAACAAGCTGCCGCCGAGATGGCCGCCGCACAGGTGGGCCAGGTGGCGGTCGCAGTGATGACCCCGACCGCCGGCAACAAAACTGCGGGAACGGTCACCTTCACCCAGGGTACCGACAGCGTCGTGGTCGAGGCGACCATCAGCGGACTCAACCCGGGTCAACAACACGCCATCCACATCCATCAGTTCGGCGATCTGCGGCTCGACAACGGCAAGGGAACCGGCGGCCACTACAACCCGGAGGGGCACGATCATTCACTACCCTCCACCGAGATGCGGCACGCTGGCGATCTCGGCAACCTGACCGCTGATGCCAACGGTAATGCCAATTACTCGATCACCGTCAACAATGTGACCCTCAACAGTCACCACAACCCGATCGTCGGCCGGGGTGTCATCATCCACGCCATGGTCGATGACGGCGGCCAACCAACCGGCAACGCCGGAGCGAGGATCTCCCAGGGAGTGATCGGATTCGCCAACTCCGGGGGGTGATCAGCGAGGCCTGAGTCGCCCGCCTAGTGGCGCAACAACTTCTGCAACATCATCACCGCTTTGCCGCGGCTCAGTTTCTGGCCCACCTCGCGGAAACCGCAATTGAGATGGAAGGCGAGGCTGTCCTCGTTGCGCGGCTCCAGGTTGACCTCGCAGACGATGGAAGAGAGATCCCTGGCGCGAGCCCACGCTTCCGTCACTGCATAGAGCGCTGAACCGATCCCCCGGCGCCGCGCGGATGCGGCGATCGCGACCCGATCGACGTAGGCAAAGTTGTCGAAATAGCGGCGAAACCAAAGAAAATTCGGACTGCCATAATCATCTTCTGGTCGCATCACCACCAGCAGCCCGGCAGGGTCTTCCCCCTCACTGTCCGGATCGACCACCCGCACCATCGCCGCCGTCTCGATCAGTGCCGCAAAATCTGCCGCCGAGAGCGATCCTACATCGGGAGCGTTGGCCTCGTTGAGGATATGGAGTGCCTCGACATCCTGGGCGAGTGCGGGGCGAATGCAAACTGCCGCATCTTGCTGGACAACTCCGGCGGCAAATCGCTGTCCAAGGCGATCACTCACGGCTCGCACTGCAACCGCCGATAGCGAAGAAAATCCAGGATAGGAGAGTAAACCGCGCAACCGATCGCGGGCGGTGAGCGATCCATCGAAGATGCTGCCGAGGCCGATGAGATCCTCCAGGATGTGCTCCCGGGTCAGTCTCCCCCGGTACCGGATGGACGCCGGATCGGGTCTCAACTCGAAGCCATCACGACCTTCCTCGATGTACCACTGCGCCGCGGATGCCCCATCGAGGTGGATTCCCTCGAAGTGATGGCGGTGGAGGGTCTCGAGCAGCGGCTCCAGCAACTGTCGTGATCGATCTGGCGACTGCTTCAAGTAAGCAGCGAGCGTCGTTGCTCCCGGTTGCTTCTCGACGATCAGTTCCTCGCCGCTACAGCGTTCGATGAAAAGCGCGGCCCGGGGTAAGCAACGCCACACCGTCTGGCGAACACGATCACCGAACCATGACGCCCTCGGTATCGTTGGTCGTGATCGCAACCAGCCGAGCAGTCCAGCGCGACCTCTCTCTCTTCGTACCCGCAGGATTCCATCCGTATCGATGGGGTTGCCATGGACCGTCTCGACACCCTGCCAGTTGCGACGGTGGTATACCGGATTTCGAAGAGCCCGGGAGATATGACGGCAACGGCGGTGGATCTCTGCTCGCTCCGCCTTTTGCAGCGTCTCCGTCACCCGTTTCGGTTCGACCTCGGCCCAGTCGATGTCATCGGTGTGCTGATCGGCCCCAAGGGCCCACGTCGCATCGACACCGAGGGCTCTGGCTCCGTAGGCCCATCCCTCCAGAAAATGCTGCACATCGACAGCAGCTCGTGCCCCACCGAGGGCGCTGGCCACCTGTTGTACCATCGCTCGCCGCCGATGCGCCGGAACCCCGAATCCGATGCGTGCATCGTGCAAATCGATGAGCCACAGGCTCATCGAGGTGGGCTCGACTCCTCGCACCAGGATGTTACCGGTATGGATGTCATGGGCATCGACACCAGCTCGCATGATGCTGGCGATCCACCGGCCCAGCACTCTCAGCACCGCAGCTCGTTGCTCTCCCTGGTAACGCTCGAGGTGCTGGGAAAACGGTTCGGTATCGAGCAGGAAATCAATGAAGACGATGTCGTGATCATCGTGTCGTTCGAGCGCCACCGGTCGCGGCACCGATGCGCCCCCTTGTTCTGCCCGCACCAGGTTGTTCCATTCGAGACGAGCCCTGCCCCAGCCAAGTAGACGCCTGAATCGCGCAGCGAGATCAGTTTCGCGGTGAATCTTCGCGATGAGGGTCGGGCGAGAAGGCGACGGTGGAATCCGCAGCACAGTTCGCTGCGATCTGTATTGCAGGATCTCCACCCCTGGGAAGCGGAGAAGATCATCCTGGTGACGGGGAATCCCATCGAGCCAGCCGATGCGGTGCGGATGATGATCTCGGGTGAAGACCTGCGAGGGCGACAAGTGTTCCTCTCCTGATCGCGCGATCGAGACGAGAGGATGGTAACGAACAGATCCGTCTTGCCCACCGGGTCGTGTCGATGATCAGTTTCTCTTCTACGTGCAGTGGTTCCCTTACAGGCGTTCGGATACCTTGGAAAGGTCCGATGCCGGAGTTCCTCCGGCGGGGAGACCGCTTGTAACCCCGGTGACAGGCTTCTGGCCTTCTTCACCGATTTCCCGGGGAGAAACGCCGCTCGATGGCGAACCAGTCGTTCGATAAACGAATAGAGGAAACTCCTGCCGATGACGATCGAGAGGTCGCAGTCATTCTCAAGGCCGTGATGCCGGGGGATCCATCGGTGAAGATCGGAGGGGTCGATCCGGTCGCCGAGATCATGGCACTTGCCGACACCGCTGGATTACGGGTCGCCTCTGCAGTGCTCCAGAAGAGGGACCGACCCCATCCGGGTACCTACGTTGGCCGCGGCAAACTCGAGGAGTTGAAGCAAGAAGCCGAGCGTGTCGGTGCTCATGTCATCCTTGTCGACGACCCCATCTCTCCGGCACAGGGGCGCAATATCGAAGAGACCACCGAGTTGCGAGTGGTCGATCGCTCGGAACTGATCATGGATATCTTCGCGCGCAATGCCCGCTCCCATCAGGCCAAGATCCAGGTCGAACTGGCCCAGTTGCAGTACTTCCAGTCGCGACTGACTCGTATGTGGACCCACCTGTCGCGCATGGAGGGGGGAGAAGTCGGAACCCGGGGACCGGGGGAAACCCAGCTGGAGACAGACCGTCGCATCATCGGCAAGAAGATCAGCGTACTGCGAGATCGCCTGGTTGATATCGAGAAACAGGCCCACACCCAGCACAAATCTCGCGAGGGATCTTTCCGCATCGCGCTGGTCGGGTACACCAATGCCGGAAAGTCGACCATACTGAGACGACTGACCGGTGCTGATGTGCTGGTGGAAGATCGTCTCTTCTCCACTCTCGACACCAGTACTCGCACCTGGGATCTCGATGTCCCTTTCGATGTGCTGCTCTCTGACACCGTCGGTTTCATCCGTAAACTCCCGCATGATCTGGTTGCTTCCTTCCATGCAACCCTCATGGAAGCGCGAGAAGCAGATTTACTGCTGCATATCGTCGATGCCTCGTCTCTGACGGTAGAGTTTGATATCGAATCAGTGGAGAGAACCTTGAAAAGGATCGAATGCGAGAATCACCAGACGCTGATGATCTTCAACAAACTGGACCAGGTCGGTGATGAGCAAATGATCGATCTACAACACTTGCTGGGCAAGTGGGTGGGTTCCTTCGCAGTCAGTGCAACGGAAGGCACCGGCCTCGAGAAAGTCATCGAGCGAATCCTGGAAATTGCGCGACTACGCGAGGAGCGCGGCGAGTACCTACTTCCCCATTCCCGCTCCGATCTGGCCGCCAGACTGAGGACCCTGGCAACGGTGGAGCGAGAGGAGTTTCTCGACAACGGGATCTTCCTCGAGGCGCGATTCGAGATCGGCCAGAAGGCGCGCTGGGAGAAAGCACTGCGCAAGGTGGGGCTTCTCCCGCCCATTACTTCCTGATCAACCGACCGTCTTGGTGTTCCCCCGGGCCATATCCTTGCACTTTTCCTTCATCTTCTTGAGATAACGATCCTGTACCCCGTAGGCATCTTCGTATACCTCGAGACAGATATGTGCGATTTTCTCGTCACCGGCGGCGATGGCCCCATCAAAAGCGAGCACCCAGAAGGGGCGGAATCCTTCGGCTTCTTCGTCCAGGCGATCTCCGGCTTTGACCATCTGGTAACAGGTCGTGATGGCCTTCGTCCGTTTCTCTTCTCGATCTTCTGAACCTTGCTTGTACGCGGTCCGATATGGATCAAACACGGCAAGAAAACGGATTGTGGCTCGCGAAGCGCGCCACTTTTCAACAAGATCAGCAGGAACCCCCTCGACCTTTGCGGCTTCACCCATGGCAACGATGTTGGCGCGAGCGGGATTGAGAAGCCCCTCGATGAGCGTCAAGTGAGCGCGGGCCGCGAGATCCTCGGGAAAGTCCTCGACACGCTTGCGGAGTTTGAAGATGGACTCGACCTCGCCTAGTCCCAACTCCAGCGACGATTTCGAATCGGGACGCCAGTAAGGTTCCCTGCCATAGAGAAGCACCCCATCGGTGTCGAGAAAGATGAAGGAAGGATAACCACCAAGACCGTACTGCGAGAGCATCCCCTGATCGGGTTTTTCATCCAGCATCGCAGAGATGTTCAGGTAAGGAACGAAACGCTTGCTCTCCTCGACCCACCAGTCGGATAGAAGGGGACCCCCTTCCATGTAATTACAAGGCGGTCACGGGGAATAGGAACGGGTGAAGTAGGCCAGGATCGGCAGGCCTTTCTTCTCGGAGATCTTGCGTGCCTCCGCCAGAGTCGTGACCCACTCGATCTTCTTCACGAACTTCTTCTGTAACTTCTCCTGGTAATTCTTCTCCATCCTCGCATCGTCCTGGGCCATCGCCATGGTCGCGACCATCAACAACGAGGTGGTCAGGGTTCCGATTTTTAATTTCAACATCGATCCTCACCTTCAGGGTCCATCATCGCATCATGGATCTACCGGGTCCACCTCCATCGTTTGGCTGGTTTCACCCCCAGATGCGCTTATCATCACGGGTCACCTGGAAACTGATAGTAATGAAATCTGGAGGTTTGATGGTCCACCTACTACTCCTCGCCCTGACCCTTACGGTCAACGTCCCGGTTCTTCCCGTCAGCATCGATGACGACAACACGGAGGCCGCCATCGTGGCACGCCTGTTCGAATTGAAGGGTGGCTGGTCTGACCAGCCTGATGCTGATCCCGGTCTGGATATCACCTCGCTGTTGATGGGTGGCATTACAAAGCAGCGGTCCTTCCCCGAACTGATGGAGGCGATGGAATCTGCCATCACCGACGAAGAGATCGATATCATCGTGATCGACCTCTCCGGAGGAACCCGCTTCTCCATGCCCCAGGTCGCAGACATGTGTACAACGCTGGATCGGGGGCGAGACAGCGGCAAGAAGATCATCGCCTGGATGGAAAATGGCTCCACTGCTCTCGAAACCATCGCAGCTTCTTGTGACACCATCTTGCTGACCAACACCGGCGGGGTAGACCTGTCATCTCCTGCTTTGATGCCGATCCACTTCAAGAACGCCATGGACCTGTTCGGGATCGAGGCGAGCGTGATCCGTGTCGGTGACTTCAAGGGTGCCGTCGAACCATACATGCTGCCACAGATGAGCGATCACCTGCGCGATCACTACATGGCGACTCTCGAAACGATGAACCGGTTTCCTGTCAACCAGATCGCCTCCGGCAGAAAAATGACGACAACCCGTGTCCGGGAACTCCAGGGAGTGCGCATCTTCACGGCGAAACAAGCACTGGAAGAAGGACTGGTCGATCTCCTGGTCCAGCACGGCACACTCGAACAGACAGTCGAGGGGCTCATCGATGGATCCATCGAATGGAGACGCCCCGGCAAGAAGCGCCGCGGGCAGTTGAACCCACTAAAGATCTTCACCGACCTGTTCAGTCCAAAGCGCGAGAAGAGAGTCCCCGACAACTCCATCGCCATCTTGCATCTGAGTGGAGAAATCATCGACGGTGATACCGCAACACCCGGATCGATGGTCAGCGAACCGTCCGCGAAGGCGATCAAGGCCCTCGCCGACAACGATTCGGTGGTTGGGGTAGTGGTCCGTATCGATTCTCCGGGGGGGTCCGCCACCGCCAGTGAGGTGATCCGACTGGCACTGGAGGATCTCGCTGGTAAGAAGCCGATGGTCTATTCGATGGGGAGTCTCGCAGCTAGCGGCGGATACTGGATCACCTGTACCGGACAGCCGATCTACGCCACCGAGGGAACCATCACCGGCTCCATCGGAGTGTTCGGAATGAAACTATCTTTCGGACCAGCGCTGAAGAGTTTAGGAATCCACATCGATCCGGTCGCCATCGATGAATCTGCAACGATGATGTTCCCTCATCGCGCCTGGAACGAAGTGGAACTGGCCCGCCTGCAAGTAACCGTAGATGATGTCTACGAGGATTTCATCGAGCGAGTGTCCGACAGCCGCGACATCGAACCGGAACGGGTCCGTGGCATCGCAGGTGGTCGGATCTGGTCCGGAGGACAGGCACTGGAACTGGGACTCGTCGATTCCATCGGCGGCATCGAAGATGCCATCGCTCATGTCAAACGTGAGGTAGGGATCGAAGGCGAGGTTTCGATCGTGCACCGACCCGGTCCCATCAATCCGATGGATCTGTTCAAAGTCTTCTTTGGTGGAGATGATGATGCCATTCGCTCTCTGGTCGATGTCCCGATGTTGCGAATCCTCACGGCAGCAGGAATAGATTTTCGTCCCTATCTTGCCCGTGTGATTCGTATCGGGAATCGATCTGCTTTCACCGTCGAAGCGAGGATGCCGATCGATCTGAACGTGCGTTTCTGAGTTGCAGGAGGGGTATTCAGGTCGTGGAGGAGTTGCTCAGGCGAGTATTTCCTTGACGACCTTAGCCTTCTCGACACCGGTGAGTTTCACATCCAGTCCCTGGTACTGGACCGAAAGCCGTTCGTGATCGATCCCCAGCAGATGCAGCATGGTGGCATGCAAGTCGCGCACGTGGACCACGTCTTCGACTGCGTTGTAGCCGAGATCATCGGTCGCACCATGGGTGATACCTCCCTGAATGCCCCCACCTGCCAGGAACATCGAGAAACCCTTGATGTGGTGATCGCGCCCCGGATCGTCTCCACCACCCTGTGACATCGGAGTTCGTCCGAACTCGCCGCCCCACACGATGAGAGTGTCATCGAGCATCCCTTTTTGTTTGAGATCCTGGATGAGTGCCGCGGTTGGCTGGTCGCAGTAACCACAACAGGTCTTCATGAACTTCTTGAGCCCTCCATGGTGATCCCAACCGCGATGATAGAGATGAATGAAACGGACCCCGCGCTCGGCGAGTCTTCGAGCGAGCAGACAGTTGCTCGCAAATGTCCCATCGCCAGGAACCGCCCCGTACATCTGGAGGGTTTCGGGAGACTCGTCGGAGATGTCCATCAACTCCGGAATCGACATCTGCATGCGGAAGGCCAGTTCATACTGAGAGATACGTGAATCGATCTCGGGATCATGTGTTTCGCCCGCACGCAAACGATTGAGATCACGAATTGCATCGACGAGGTGCTCCTGGCGATCCCGACTGATACCAGGGGGGTTGGTGACGTAATGCACCGGGTCTCCGGTGGAGTGAAACTCGACCCCACCGAATTTGCTGGGCAAAAATCCGCTCGACCACTGGCGAGCAGCGATCGGCTGGGGATCTCGTCCACCGACGCTGGTCAGTACCACGAAACCGGGCAGGTTCTCACTCTCGGAACCGAGGCCGTAGTTGATCCAGGAACCCATACTCGGCCGGTTCGGGATGATCGAGCCGCAGTTCATGAAGCTGTGGGCAGGATCGTGATTGATCTCATCGGTCACCATCGAACGCACGATGGCGATGTCATCGGCGACAGAACTGATGTGCGGTAAGTAATCGCTGATCACCTGGCCGCTTTCACCGCACCTCTGGAAGGTCGTTCTCGGACCCAGGCACTTCAACTTCTTGCCCTGTAACTGGGCAATCGGCATTCCCTTGGTGAAGGACTCTGGCATCGGTTCGCCATCGAGAGCAGTGAGTTTCGGTTTCTCGTCGAAGGTCTCGAGATGACTGGGACCCCCTGCCATGCACAGGAAGATGACACGTTTCGCCTTCGGTGCGGGTGCAAAAGGAAACGCCACACCCTCGGAGGCGCCGACGATCTCCGGCCACCACTGACTGAGAGCAGCGGCTCCGACACCAAGAGACAGTGAACCGAGAAACTGTCGGCGGCTCACTCGTTCGAGCTGAGCTCGTATCTGATCGAGTTGGTCATTCACGGGTCATCGTTTCATGTAGATTCAAGATGGCACGGGTGACTTCAGCCCACGCTGCGAGTTCGGTCGGTTCGATGGACTCCGGTACCGGCGACGATCCGACCGCCAGCAACGATTTGGCCTCAGCCGGGTTCGCCTCGAAGTATTCCCGGCTAGCGACCAGCAATCTGACAAGGACGGC
>CAWLAN010000032.1:0-22033 GCA_963854815.1 Planctomycetes bacterium UBA1146 | reverse complement strand
TGACCCTGGACAAGTTGCGCCAGGAGGTCGCTGCTCTGGGAAAAGAAGAGATTCCAGCACACGGAACCTTGCCCATATCGGTTCCCGGTTGCGTCGATGGTTGGACCCAGTTGCATGGTCGATTCGGTGTTCTTCCTCTCGATGAGGTTCTGGCTCCGGCAATCCGCCATGCGCGGGAGGGATTTCCCGTCACCGAATTGATCTCTCACTACTGGAAAATCAGTGCTCGGGTGCTCGGGAAACAACCTGGATTCCTGGAGACTTTTACCAGAGAGGGCAAGACACCCGCTGTCGGAGAGATCTGGAAGAATCCCGATCTGGCATCCACTCTCGAGCAAATCGCCACCAACGGTCGTGATGGTTTCTACGAGGGGCCAGTGGCACAACGGATCGCGGCTTTCATCCAGGAACATGGTGGTTACGTCACCGTCGAGGATCTCGAATCGCATCGTGGTGAATGGATCGAACCGGTCAGCACCAGTTACAGGGGCATCGAAGTGTGGCAACTTCCTCCCAACGGCCAGGGGATCGCGGTGCTGGCACTCCTCAACATCATGGAAGGATTTCCGGTCAAGGAGTGGGGATTCGGTAGCGCTGATCTGCTCCATCACTTCATCGAGGCCAAGAAGTTGGTTTTTGAGGATCGAGCCCGAGACTACGCCGATATGGATTTCCACGATGTTCCGCTGAAACGACTGATCTCCAAGGAGTATGCCAACGAGTTACGAGCAAAGATCGACCCCGCCGAGGCAAAGCAGAGAATTGATACGGGAAGGCCCCAGACCGATCGTGGAGATACGGTATACCTCTCGGTTGCAGATTCTGCAGGCAACATGGTGTCGTTGATCCAGAGTAACTACCGGGGGATCGGTAGCGGGGTCTGCCCACCGGGTCTCGGATTTGGATTGCAAGATCGCGGGGAGTTGTTTTGCCTCGAGGATGGTCATGCCAACGTATATGCGCCGGGAAAGAGACCGTTCCACACCATCATTCCCGGATTTGCGACCCGCGATGGACAACCATGGCTCTCCTTCGGTGTGATGGGGGGGGCAACCCAGCCTCAGGCACAGGCATGGGTGTTGATGAACATCATCGATTTCGGAATGAACTTACAGGAGGCAGGGGATGCTCCTCGCCTGGTGCACGTTGGTTCTTCGCAACCGACAGGTTCCATCATGAAAGATGGTGGAGAGGTTGCACTTGAATCGGGGTTTTCGCCTGCGGTGATCGAGGAGTTGCGCAAACGTGGGCACAAAATAGGAGATCGCAAGGGCCTCTTCGGAGGATATCAAGCAGTGATGAGAGATTCGAAAAAAGGTGTGTGGGTCGGTGCGAGTGAATCGAGAAAAGATGGTCATGCAGCCGGTTATTGATCGAAGCAGGTATTTCCTCCTCTCTCCAGTTCTTCTCATCTTCTTTGTTTGCATGATGGGTGAACCATTGCTCTCGTCGTCCGATGAACCGGCCCTGAAGCGCGATGATAGTACTCTTCGGATAGAACCTCTGCGGCTCTCTGCTCTGCCTGGGTCTGCGCTCCCCAATCTGACGGTCGATTCATCTGGAGATGCACTTCTCACCTGGGTAGAGCCCGATCCTGATGGGAGAGGGGATCGCCTTCAGATCGCAACGTTGGGCAAGAGTGGGTGGAGTGAACCTGTGACGGCAGCGCGGGGGGTGGGGTGGTTTGTGAACTGGGCGGATTTTCCGTCCGCTGCGGTACTCGACGATGGAACCATCGCCGTTCACTGGCTCGATCGAATTTCTGCAGAGACCTATTCCTATGGGGTCAAGGTCATCATTTCCCGTGATCACGGAAAGACATGGGGAGATCCAATCATCCCACACCGAGATTCTTCTTCGACAGAACATGGCTTTGTTGCCCTGCGTCCGCTCGGTGATCGATTCTATCTCGCCTGGCTTGATGGTCGAGCGATGGCCGGCGGCTCCGGAAAGGCGATGACCTTACGGGCCACGACCATCGATGCGAATGGCAAGAGGGGTACCGATAGGTTGCTCGATGACAGGGTCTGCGATTGCTGTCCTGTCGACGTGGTTGTCGATGGGAAGCAAATTCTTGTGACCTATCGAGACCGAGATTTTCTCGAGGTTCGTGATATCTCCTGGCTCAAAGATGTCGATGGGAAGGTCACGGCTCGAGGGCTGGTTCACGAGGACGGTTGGGTTCAGGAGGGGTGTCCTGTTAACGGTCCGGCGGTTTCCAGTGCTGCGGGCAAGAACGCGGTTGCCTGGTATACCGGAGCCCAACGTGTTCTGGGTAAACCTTCACCTCAAGGAGCGGTGCTGGGAGTTCAGCTCCTTGATGATTCTCAAACAGGATCCTCCCCACCTCAGCGTCTCGATGACGGAAGGCCGATAGGACGTGTGGATCTGGCAGGTCTTGCCGATGGCTCCTTCGTGGTGTGCTGGATCGAGCGAGAAGGAGATGATGCTCAGGTGCGGGTTCGGCGCTGGACACCGGGGAAGCCGCTTGCTTCCTCGCACCGGATTGCCCGGGTCGATCCCGGCAGGATCAGTGGCTTTCCCCGTATCGTGGCCGTAACGAATGGAGCGGTCATCGTTGCCTGGACCGCCACCAAAGTCGAGGGTGGCACCAGGGCCATGACGGTGCGGTTACCACTTGCAGCTGTTTCCAGCACTCCGGAACCGGATAACGATTGAATTCGTCAACCGTGAAGACAGCGATGAAGCAGTCTTTTGCCGGCTTGAGCACGTGAGATGATGAGATAGCCTGGGATAATGTGACTCCGAATTCGGCGTCTCGATGGCTGTAACACGAGAGAGGGAATCAAACGATGGCCCCAGAGCAGGAACCGGTCACTCCAGAGGGTAGCTATCTCGATCGGAGAGCCATCATCCGAGGTATGGGACTGGGGGTTGCAGGACTTTCGACATTGGGCCTCTCCGGATTACTCCGCGGAGTTTCCGGGACTGGTGAAGCACAGTTCGATAACAGCGATGCGTTTCGTCCTGCAATCGGGGATCTTGGCAAGGATCTGTTTCCCGCGAAGAGGTCAGAAAAATACAGCATTGCACCTCGTACTCTTACGGAGGAGAAGATCGCCTCGGTCTTCAACAACTTCTACGAGTTCACGTCCAGTAAATCAGGTGTCTGGAGAATGGCGCGCAACTTCAAAGTCGATCCCTGGAAGATCGAGGTCGCAGGAGCTGTGGAGAAGCCCTTTACTCTCGATTTTGAAGATTTGCTGAAACTGGCACCACTCGAAGAACGGGTCTATCGATTTCGATGTGTCGAGACATGGGCGATGCAGGTTCCCTGGACCGGGTATCCACTGGCAAAATTGATCGATCGCTGTAAACCGCTAGGAAAAGCGAAGTACATCCGTTTCGTCACGATTCTGGACGAAGATCGTCTTCCGGGACAAAAGGACAAGCAGTGGCCATGGCCATATTTCGAGGCGCTTCGGCTCGATGAAGCGCGACACGATCTTGCGATGGTGTGTGTCGGTATCTTTGGACACGGATTACCGATGCAACACGGTGCTCCCTGGCGAATCGTGGTGCCATGGAAGTACGGGTACAAGTCACCCAAATCCATCGTCCGGATCGAGTTCACACAGAAGCGTCCCGGAACTTTCTGGAACCAGGCGCTCCCGCGGGAATACGGTTTCTTTTCCAATGTCGACCCCTCGAAGCCACATCCACGATGGAGTCAGGCGATGGAGCGAGACATCGGGACAGGAAGAAGAAGAGCGACCCTTCTCTATAACGGATATGTCGATCAGGTCGCGGGTCTATACTCCGGAAAAGAGTTCTAACTCGGAGATCTCTTCCTTACTCACGGCCAAAGTTCGTCAACCAGTTCTGCAATGGCAGCGGTATTGTTGGAGCCGATGACCCGGTTTGCCACCTCCTTCAGTTCATCCATCCCGTTTCCCATGGCAACACCAAGCCCTGCAGCCTCGACCATTGGAATATCATTGGGTGCGTCACCGATAGCGACGCAACGATTTGCACGGATGCCCCTGGATTCCTGGAGGTAACGGAGCGCTTCTTTTTTCCCATCACACTGTGGTTGAATATCTACGACCTGGAGCGGACTGTCGCGATGTGATGGTAGTAGGTTGAGTGGGAACCAAGTCAGGTAAGCATCGGTCGACGAGAGGTTGCGAACACTCCTGGCAAAACTATCCGTATCCTGATGTCTGTCCGAGAACAGAGAGAGCCTGATCGGACGCTCGACCCGCATCTCTGCCTCGGAAACGATCTCGATGTCCTTGATATCGTGCAGGGCGTATTCGAATATTTCACTACGAGGAGAAAGAGCTCTTTTCGATCCGGCACACATGACCACAGGCAGCAATCCCTCTACCTCGGCAAAATTCAGCAGGCACTCGAGATGGTCATCGGCCAGATGCCGTTCCTCGATGAGTCGCTTTTCTCTGGGGCACCAGATGGCAGCTCCGTTGTAGATGACCGCGGGATTGAGAATACCCAGATCCTGAATGATAGGTTCTGCAGATTGTTCTGATCGTCCGGTAGCGATCATCACATGAATGTCTTCAGCGGAGATTCTCTGAAGCGCTATACGAGTAGCAGGGGGGATCGTGCCATCGTCCCTGAGGAGTGTTCCGTCGAGATCAAGAATCAGAGCATCGTAATCCCGCATAAAAACTCCGCGCTTCGATGACATCATTACAGCTGGACAAGAGATGGAATGGTGAGGCCGAGGCATGGAATGAGCAAGTAGACCCTGGAAATGGTTTGGAGGAAGGCTCTCCTGGAATAGTATCTCGGATATCGACTCGGTATTTCGAAATGCAGTTGGGAACCGAGTCTGAAGGAGGGAATGGCAAAGATGACCAGTCACGCAGAAGGTGGGCTGAAAGTAGCCTCAGTATCGCTCGGTAAGGGAGAAGTTGCCTGGAGGATCGATTTTCCCCCGGTTTGCATGAAAGATATCCGGTTGAAGGGGCAGTGGAATTCTCTTGAAGAAGCGCTCACGGTTCTCAAGAAATATTGTTCGCGCCAGGACGTGGATCCTGACACGGCTGATCTTGCCGATGAGCACTGTCCGGAGATCTCGTGGGCAGAATGAGGTGTCTAGAGATCACAGGTTTCTGGACCGGAAAAGCGCTTTGTGAGCGCCTTTGGAGATCGATCTGCTGGATGTCTAACTATCTTCAGAATGGAAGATTCAAGCAGGAAGAGCCTGATTTCGAGTTTCCGCGAATCCTTGCGCTTTGGTGTGCTGTCACCGGCCTCGATGGTAGCCTAGTCCCGTCTCAAACCACCCAGCGACTTCGACTATCCGGTTGTTGAAAAGGAGAGGCATGGCCACCTTGAACCAGATCAAGATCGAACCCAGGGAGATGATATTTCGTCCCAGCGTGGAACGCTTGCGCGAGTTGACGGCGACTATGCCGAATGCTCGATTGACCGGGTTCGATAATTATAACGTTAATACCAAGGTCATTTCTCGCTCCAAGAAATCCACATACATCATCGATGATGATCAGTCTCGTCACAGCGACCAGTGCATATCACGAAAAGAAGGAGAACGACTCGCTATCCTTCAGGACGACTTCATCAAGGATGCTGAGATGGTCTGTGTCGATGGGTACATCGGGAACCACCCAAAATTCAGAACTTCCGCTCGCCTCTGGATGGAGAGGTCCTACGCCAACATTGCAGCGATGCAGCATCTGCTCTACTACCCACTCGATGGCACGGAAAATGATCAGTGGGAGCCGGAATTGACGGTTGTTTACACACCAAGTGTTGTGGCCGAGGGGTATCCGGATGGTCGTTGTATCTCTGTTGATCTCGAGGCTGGGTTGACCCGTGTGATGAATTCCGACTACTTCGGAGAATCGAAAAAAGGCGGCCTCCGGATGTGGAATTCAAGAATCTACGACCAGGGAGGGTTGGCTCTTCATGCCGGCTGCAAGGTCATTCCGGTCGGTAGTGACCAAAAGGTTGCTCTCATCGTGGGGCTGAGCGGAACAGGAAAAACGACCACGACATTTACCCGGCAAAACGGATCAGGTCCGGTTCAGGACGACTTCGTCGGTCTGATGCCGGATGGAACCATTCAGGCGACCGAGAATGGCTGCTTTGCGAAGACCTTCGCGCTCTCGGCTGACGATGAGCCGACGATCCATGCTGCGGTATGTCGTGGAGAATCTTATCTGGAAAATGTTGCCCAGGACGAATCCGGAGCGATCGACTTTTTCGATGAGTCTTATACCCAAAATGGTCGAGCAGTCATCCGTATGGAGGACATCGATGGGGCCATCGATGCGAGAGAAATTCCAAAGGCCGATTTCCTGCTGATCTTGAACCGTAACGAAAACATCATTCCTGCGGTTTGCAAACTCGATGCCAAGCAGGCCGCCGCATACTTCATGCTTGGGGAAACTCAAGGCACCAGTGCTGGAGGAAAAGACGAAGAAGGAAAGTTTCTCCGTGTCCCCGGTACGAACCCCTTCTTCCCTCTGCTCCATTCACAGCAAGGAAACCGCTTTCTGGAACTGCTCAGAAGCCAGCCAATGGAAGTATTCGTCATGAATACTGGCCGAGTCGGTGGACCAGAAGCAGATGATCGATCACAGAAAATCCGGATTCCGCACTCCAGTGCCGTCGTCAAGGGAATTGCCGAGGGAACGATCACCTGGGAGCGTGATCCTGACTTTGGTTACCAGGTGGCTACCGAAGTTCCTGGAATCCAGGCAGAAGATCGAGGAATCCTCCAACCCCGTTTCCTGTATCATGAGCAGGACCGAGGCGACGAGTACACGGCTCATGTCGAGAGAATTCGCAAGGAACGACTCGAGTACCTGCAGTCATTCCCCGGTCTGGAATACGAGATCATCGCCGCTCTCGACTGATAGTGTCCTCGGAGAGGGGTCTCCATCGAGTTCCTCACCAATGGCTTCTCTATATTGCTGACGGTTCTGTACGGAGTCATCCTTGCAGGAGAGCGTCGGGCTCTCACCGATGGTCACAGAGGCTCTGGTGCAATTGGTGGCTGGATTCTCGGCACCACGTCACTCCATCTCCTGGCTCTTGTCATGCGCGGTTTGCAGGTTGGAGCCTGTCCGGTTGTCAGTCAGTGGGACTCACTATCTCTGCTGGCATGGTGTATCGCCGTGCTGCAGATTCTGCTCGTCAGGTTCTCTGGAGATCGTTCCACTCTGATCTACAGTTTTTCACTGGTTTTTCTCCTCCAGATTGGGAGTGCTAGTTTCACCCTCAGGATGAGCGAGACACCCGAGCGAATGATCGACTCACTCACCTCGGTGCATGCCTTTTCGGCTCTCATCGGGGTGGCAGGAGTTGCCATCGCCGGTATTCACGGAGCACTCTGGATGCTGCTGCGTAATTCGATCAAGAACGGCCGATTCGGTTTCCTTTTTATACGCCTCTCATCTCTGGAGGAAATTGCCAGGCTCAATAGAATTTCGACAGGGATTGCTGCTACTGCTCTCACGTTGACGCTGCTGACATCAATATTTCTGAATCGGGCCTATTCCGAGTTTCTGGAGCCAGAAGTGGTCGTAACGATGATTTTGTGGGGAATTTTCGGACTGCTCGCCCTGTTTCCACGTTCCACGGGTTCGGTGATCGCAACCAGGGCTTGGCTTTCATTGCTCGGCTTTTGCGGAGTCATCTTCATCATCGGTTGGATTGCGATGTTTGGATTTCACTCCCAATGAGAATCAACTGCCTGGCACTGGATCATAAGATCCTTCCGCTCAAGGTACGAGAGAAGATCGTGTTCTCTCACGATCAGGCGATTCAATTTCTCACTGAATTTCGTCAACGGTATCAGATCAAGGATGTCCTGCTTCTTTCCACATGCAACCGTACCGAACTGTACATACTTGCCAACAATTCTCATGAAGGGTTCGGGATACTCAATTCCATTTTACAGAAGTGGCAAACTGACCGTGATTTTCGAGTACCCATCCAATGCGCGGCAATTCACTCTCATGGGGCGTCGGTACGGCGGCTGATGCGTATCGCCGCGGGTCTCGAGAGCCAGATCATCGGAGAAAGCGAGGTTCTCGGTCAGGTAAGGACTGCCAAGGATCTCTCGGATAAGGCCGGGGCCACCGGGAAGGTGATGATTCGTCTCTGGGAGAGGGCACTTCGTTGTGGGAAGCGCGTACGTTCGGAGACACGACTCGGAGATGGTGCGCTTTCTGTAGCATATGGCGTTCTGTGGATAGCACGAAAGATACACGGATCTTTGAAGGGGCTGAGTTTCGGAATCATCGGTGCCGGAGAGATCTCCGAACTCGTTCTGAAAAATCTAGATACGATCGAAGACAAGAAGTTGAAGATTTTGAACAGAAGCCCCGAGCGAGCTGAACTACTTGCAAGTAGATTCGGGGGCATAGCCGGCTCCCTCGATGAGTTGGCCGCTACGATTCAGGAAAGCGATGTTGTGATCTGTTCGACAGGATCACAAATACCCCTCATCAAAAAAGACGAACTCTCAACGGTTCTGAAAGAGCGGAAGAGATCCTTACTCCTCATCGATCTGGGTGTGCCTCGCGATATCGAGCCTGATTGCGGCAACTTACCCCAGATATTCCTCAACAATCTCGATGATATCGCACGGCTGATAGAAGAGAACCTGGACGAGCGCCGAAGTGCAATTCCTGAAGCGCTCGAGATTGTTGACCACGAGGCCCACCGCTTCGAACTGTGGCTCAATGGGCTTCGGTCCGAGCCGGCGCTAAAGGCTCTCAGGAAAGCGATGGAAGACGCTTGCCAGTTCGAACTCGAACTCCTCAAGGATGAAGTCGATCAGGAAACACACGAGAAGTTACAGGTCCTGCTGCCTCGCCTGGTGAAGCGAGTGCTTCACAAGCCGACAGAAGATCTGCGTGCTCAGGGGGGAGATCTAGAACCACGCTTCCTGAAGCGATTGGAAGCACTGTTCCAGATGGAAGAGGGGACCGAGAGCGAGGATTCTGCTTGAAGATACGCTTGGGAACTCGATCCAGTGCTCTTGCTCAGGCCCAGTCGGGATGGGTAGCAGATAGGATCACCGAAGTTCATCCTGGGGTTACCATCGAAATGGTCCTGATCGAAACCGGGGGGGATCAGGATCAGGTTACGCCGCTTCATGAGGTGGGCTCTCCAGGAGTTTTTACTGCAGAAGTCGAGAGAGCGCTGGCCAGAGATGAAGTTGATGTGGCCGTGCATTCGCTGAAAGATCTTCCCATTGAACAACCGGAGGAACTATTAGTCGCGGCGATTCCCCCCAGGGAAGACCCTCTGGATGTATGGATCTCTGCTGAATACCCAGGGCTAGTCGATGTACCCGCAGGTGCGGTTATTGCTACTGGATCTCTGCGGAGAAGTGCTCAGATTCTCCACAAATATCCTCACCTGCAAGTAGCCGGAATCAGGGGTAATGTTGAAACGCGACTTCGCCGGTACTCAGAGCGAGGTGATGCCGGCCTGTTACTTGCATGTGCTGGGTTGAAAAGACTGGGCATGGAAGATCGAATCCGCTGTTCCATATCGCCGACTGAAATCACCCCTGCGCCCGGTCAAGGAGCATTAGCGGTTGAGGTCAGATCTTCTCATGAGGAGTTGATCTCGATCATTTCCAAACTGGATCATCTGCCCACTCGTCGCTGCGTAGAGGCAGAGAGAGGTCTTCTTGCTGCTTTTGGTGGAGGTTGCCACCTTCCCGTCGGGGCATACGCCGTCTGTTCGGGACACCAGATCACCATCTGTGGCGCTCTGGGTCTTCCCGATGGATCACAATTGATCCGTCTCAGTCTCGAAGGCGGCTTCGATGAATTTGCAGATCTGGGGGTGAAACTGGCTGACCTGATCAGAAAAGCCGGAGGTGATGATATCCTCAGCCAACTTGATGCCCGATGGGAACGGTGATGCCCGGAGAGAATCTCAGCGGTTCCCGATGGATTCTGACCCGGCCCCGCATTCGTTCTGATTCCTGGTATGAGGCGCTCACTGCCAGGGGAGCAGACGTTTTTCTCGCTCCAGCTCTGGAACTGATCGAGGGAGAGAGGAATTCTGTTCGTATTCCCCTGTCGAATCTTGGGCGAGATGGCTTGCTGGTTTTTACCAGCGCAACGACTGTAGTACATTTCTTCTCGCTTCTGGAGCAAGAAGACTGCCGTCAACTGGAGAGAATGCGCTGGGCCGCAGTTGGCTCGGCCACTGCCGATGCGGTCCGGTCGCGCGGATATGAAGTGGATGTAGAAGGTGATGGGACAGGTGCTGACCAACTGGTACGGCAAGTGATCTCGGTGGTGAAACCCTGTGAATCGATCCACTTCACCAGTGACTCAGGACTCCCGACCATCGTCGATCAATTGAGCGAAGCTGGATTCTCGGTAATAAGAGCAGAAGCCACCAGGACTCAGGTAGAGCCCGGGCTCGATCCAACGAAGTGGGATCTCGAAGCTCAAGGTGCACGTTCAGGGGTCATATTCAGCAGTCCAGCCTCTGTTCGGGCAGTGCTGTCGCGTTCCGGAAATGTGCGAGAATCATTGTTCGCGATCCCAACGGTGGCTGCCGGAGTGACCACTGCACAGGAATTACAGGCTCAAGGGTGGCAGAATGTCGAGATTGCTCAAAGGTCGACACCTGCAGATATCGTCGTTGCCTGCGAAAATCTCCTTGCCGGTGGTACGATGGGTTTGTCCGGGTGATTTCCATGGCGATTCCAGAAATTCGGGACTGAAGGCAGGCTGAAGATGGCGAGTTTTCCATTCCGGAGAATGCGCAGGTTGAGACAGAGCCGTGTGTTGCGAGAGATGCTGGCCGAGACCCGTCTCACGCGTCATGGTCTTGTCCAACCACTCTTCATCTGTGATGGGGACGCTGTCGAAAGACCCATCGAGTCTCTTCCGGGGCAGGCGCAGTTCTCTTCGGACATGATAGGAGAACGCGCCAAAAAGATCCAGGCTGCTGGAGTCCCGGCGGTCATCTTGTTCGGCATTCCCGATCACAAGGATCCTGTAGGGTCCAGTTCTGTAGATCCTTCGGGAGTGGTTCCCAGGGCAGTGCGGGCGATTCGTGAAGCTGCCCCTGAACTCATCGTCATCGGAGATGTATGTCTTTGCGAGTTCACCGATCATGGTCACTGTGGAATCTTGGACGGACAGGATGTCGACAATGACTCCACACTGGATGTTCTGGCACAACAGGCGGAAGTCCTGGCCAATGCAGGTTGTGGCATCGTCGCCCCATCTGCGATGGCCGATGGACAGGTGCAGGCGATCCGGGAGCGGCTCGATGGTACGAGTCATGAAAAAGTGCTGATTCTGTCCTATGCAGCAAAGTACGCCTCGGCATTCTATGGTCCCTTCAGAGAAGCGGCAGGCAGTACCCCGACTCATGGGGATCGACGCGGGTATCAGATGGATCCAAGAAATTCCAGGGAAGCATTACAGGAAGTGGCTCTCGATATCGATGAAGGAGCAGATATTGTCATGGTGAAGCCCGGGCTTCCCTATCTGGATGTCATCACCAGGATTCACGATGCCTTTGAAGTGCCTGTGGCGGCCTATCATGTCAGCGGGGAGTGGGCGCAGATTCAGGCAGCGGCTGACAGGGGCTGGATCGATGCTGATGAGGTTTATCTCGAGAGTCTTGATTCGATACGAAGAGCAGGGGCTACGATCATTATCACCTACGGGGCCGAGAAGGCGGTTTCTCTGATCGATAAGCGCTGAGGGGAATAGGGGGAACTTTCTTGAGCCATGAGGACTCATTACTGATCAGAGCTCTACGTAGGCAGCCGACCGAGAGGACTCCGGTCTGGTTCATGCGGCAGGCAGGACGATACCTGCCTGGATATCAGAAAATCAGGGGCGAGACAGATTTTCTGGATCTGTGCAAGACACCGGACCTCGCTGCCGAGGTGTCGGTGGAGCCGTTGGAAGTTCTCGATGTCGACGCAGTCATCATCTTCAGTGACATTCTGGTGCCACTCGAGGCAATGGGGCTGAAGGTTGAATTCGGAGATAGTGGCCCGTGTATGTCAAATCCGCTGCGGGATCGCGCCGATATCGAGGCGTTGAACATTCCGGATCCCGTAGAGTCCACGGGATTTGTCATGGATGTGATTCGAGCGGTGCACGAGCGAGTACAGGGCAAGGTTCCGGTCATCGGTTTTGCTGGTGCTCCCTGGACCCTCTCTTGTTATGCGCTGGAGGGGTCTCCAAGCAGGACTTTTGCAGCAGCTCAGAGATTGATCTACGAGAGTCCCGGGGATCTTCATCTTCTGATGGAGAAGATTGCGGATACGGTAATCGCATATCTTCGAGCCCAGGTCGAAGCGGGTGCAAATGCGGTGCAACTCTTTGATTCCTGGGGTGGCATGTTGGGCCATGAGGCCTTTGATGAGTTTTCCCTCCATTATTGCCGCAGAATCATGGAAGGACTCGATGGGTGCGGTGTTCCCCGGATTCTCTTTATTCGTGGAGCCGGGAATCATCTCGACAAAATGGCGAAGATGGTAGAGGAGGTTGGAGTCGAAGCGGTGGGGCTAGATGAAATGACTCCTCCCGAGCAAGCACTGACCATTTTTGGCGATCGTTGTGCCCTCCAGGGCAACCTACCACCGCAGGCGTTGTTTGCGCCGCAAGAGGAATTGCGCCGCAGGGTCAGAGAGTTGCTCGATGCCTTCAAGGACCATCCTGGGCATGTCTTCAATCTGGGACACGGGATTCTGCCACCGACCCCGGTGGAAAATGTTCAGGTGGTGGTGGATGAGATCCGAAACTATTCCTGAAATTCTGCGAGACCGAGATTGCAGTATCGGGATCATCGGGGGCGGCATCACGGGTCTATCAGCCGCGTTGCAGGCCCGCAAGTGCGGGGCAAAGGTGCATCTGTTCGAGTCTTCTTCGCGACCGGGTGGCTGGATTCGCACAACTCATGAGGATGACTGGGTGCTCGAATGGGGCCCACACTCGATACTCCCATCGAGCCAAACCCTGATTGGTCTCGCCGAGCAAGTTGGTCTTGGTGATACCTGGCGAAGTGCTGCAAAGAGCGCCAAAAAGCGCTACATCTGGCGCGATGATTCGTTGAGAGCACTTCCCTCGAGTCCATTTTCTATCCCCTTCTCACGTTCTCTTTCGCCACTGGGATGGGCAAGATTCCTGGCAGAGCCTCTCGTTGGCAGGGGGAGAGACGATGAAGAATCTGTAAGTCGATTTATTCATCGCCGATTTGGGCGGGAGGCCTGCCGTTATCTCGCCGATGCGATGGTGGCGGGGATCTCCGGCGGGAATCCGGAACAACTGGAACTGAAGTCTTTTTCACCGCGGCTCAAGGAGTGGGAGCAACGTTACGGCAGTGTTCTGATGGGTTTTCTCCGCTCACCTCGTCCAGCAGGAAGTCCATTTCAGGGCACCGGCACCCTTCGAGCGGGTATGGAGTGCCTACCTCGAGCACTGGCAAGGGAACTGGGAGATTCGTTTCATCCGGATACTCCGGTGATGGGCTTGAAACGTTCCGGTAACGGTTGGAAGTTATTTCTCGAAGGGGCGTATCCATCGGATACGGTCGAGGTGGATGGGCTGATTCTCACATTACCAGCACTCGCCGCCGGTGGTCTGCTGGCGCCGATTTTTCCACGCGTAGCGCTTCTTCTGAACCAACTTACGTACGTTTCGATGGTGATCGTACAAATTGGATACGATGCCGAATTGTGCCAGAAACGCCCAGATGGGTTTGGATTCCTGGTACCCAGAGAACAGGGGCTTTCTATCCTCGGCACCATCTGGTCATCGACGATCTTCCCCTGGAGAGCACCAGATCCACATTCTCTGGCCACCGTTTTTCTCGGCGGAACTCGCGATCCAGAGGTGATCGATGAACCGGATCAAGTGCTGGTGGATCGAGCACTCTGTGCACTGCAAACGGTCCATGGCAGTGGATTGAGCCCAGTGATGACTGCGGTAGGGAAGGCTCGCGAGGCGATTCCCCAGCCAATGAAGGGGCATGGCAAGAGAGTTACCGAAATCCGATCCCAACTGGCTTGCCATCCTGAATTGGCACTGGCCGGCTGCTATATCGACGGGATCTCACTGGAATCCTGTGCACGCTCGGGCGAGGATGCGGCCCTCAAGGTCGTATCACATCTCGCCTCGAGATAGGGGTGATAGCGTGGCAGAGGATCGAGAAATCCAGCATCCCGGTAAAATTCAGCCACGGGATCACGCTGTATGGAATTCTGCCCGGATGGGTAAGAGCACGATCTTTCGCTCGAAGCATCTTCTGGTGGGTCTGAATTCATTCGAAGCAGGCCAGGAACATCAACTCCATGCCCATTCAGGTATGGACAAGGTATACCTCGTGATCAATGGAATCGGGCAATTCCTACTCGAAGGTCGCGAAATTCAGTTAGCCGCTGGCGAAATGCTGGTGGCTCCGGCGGATGTTCCTCATGGAGTGAGAAACGAGGGACCTGATCAACTTCTGGTGCTGGTTTTCCTGGCTCCTGGTCCCTGATGTATCATCCATCCGGCATTTCTTGCCGAAACAGATGAAGCCCAAAGTCGATGGCAAAATATTTTTTCCACGGTGTTTCACGCCGTATCTAACTGAATCTGCAGTAGGCAGATAGTCGTTGAACGATAAATTAGAGTTCTCTTCTTCCATCAAGTGCTACGGAATGGGAATCGGTCTTTCAATGGCCGAAATCGATTCTGTTGCTTCATAGACAATAACAAACCCTGTAATCCGGAGAAGGAATGTCCCTCCTCCGGGCGACCAATTCCAACCCGTGTAAAGCACGGGATTGCTGGAGGTATAGAGCCATGAAGTCGTTGCCCCTCGCCTTCCTGGTCATTCTGTGTGTGGCCTTTGGATTCAGTTCCAGTATCGACGCTCAATGCGAACCGGTCGTGGACTGTAATGCCAATGGATCTGCAGACAGTTGTGATATCGCAGAGAACATCAGTGATGATTGTGATGGGAATGGGATTCCCGATGAATGCGAAATATCCGCGGATCCTTCGCTGGATTGCAATCAGGATTCCATTCTCGACGCTTGCGAAAGCTCTCTGGAAGACATCCTGAGTTCATCCACACCGGCTGACCATTTCGGATCATCTGCAGTGATGTCTGGCAACTGGCTCGCAATTGGCGCGCCTGAATCCGAGATCTCCGGTTTTGATGCTGGAGCAGTCTTCATGTTCCGAAACATCGGAAGCCGATGGGTCGAGGACACCATCTTGACCGCTCCAGATCCTGACGACGGTGCAGATTTTGGAATGAGTTTATCGCTGAGCGGCAATCAACTGATCGTAGGTTCACCCGGGCGTGATGGAGGACAGTCGCAAGGAGACATGGGCGCGGCATACATCTTCCGCCACGATGGAACCAACTGGGATTTCGAGCAAAAGATTGAAGCTTCCAACGCGTCGCAGAATGCAGAGTTCGGAATTTCCGTAGGGATTTCAGATGATCGAGCGGTCATTGGCGCCTGGGCAGCGCTTTCCGGGTCCGATTCCGGCGCAGCATACATCTTCAGTTTCGATGGAAATACCTGGACTGAGGATCAGATCATTCAATCCAACGATCCAGATGCTGAGAAAAGATTTGGTGGCGAAGTTGCCATCGACGGCGATTTCATCGCAGTTGGCGACGCAAAGGCGGACCTCGGCTTCCTTGGCCATGTGGGTGCCGTTCATATCTATACGAGTATTACTCCGACAAACTGGATCTTCACTCAGAAATTGACGGCACAAGATCCTCAGGAGAATGCGGAGTTCGGTAGTTCCATAGCGCTATCAGAAGGTCATCTGCTGGTAGGAGCGCCAAAGGCAGATGATGCCGATGGCTCAGCCTACCATTTCGAAAGAACTTCGTTTGTCTACACACAGTCGGGGAAGTTGTCTGAAGGAATGGACAATGCTCAGCAAGGCAGTGACGTCGCCATTACAAACAACTGCCTCGTTGTCGGGGCATGGCTTGCCGATGACCACAGGGGAAAACTCGTTATCTACGAGCAGAACTCGTCTGGTGGTTACAACATGTCGGCATACACCCCGGCGTCAGCACTCAGTGGTGACCGATTCGGACAGAAAGTTGCAGCGACAGGTCGCTGGTGTTTAGGAACTGCTCTTCCCTCAGAATACGCCGCTACGGATCGTCTGATTGAGCTTCCGGATTGCGATGAGAACGGAGTGGAAGATCCCTGTGATCTTTTTCAGGGGACTGGCCAGGACTGCAATCTTGATGGATATGTCGACTCCTGTCAGATCGAGAGCGGTGAACTCTCTGATTGCAACATGGACGGGATTCCTGACCAGTGTCAGTTGGATGATGGATCTCAACCGGACTGCAACTCGAATGGTGTTATCGATTCATGTGACATAGCAACGAACACCTCCCAGGATTGCAACGCTAACGGCATACCCGATGATTGCGAAGACGACTGCAATATGAACGGGGTCGAAGACGGTTGCGAAATCGCTGACGGATTTGCCTACGATTGCAATGGCAATGGCGTCCTGGATGTGTGCGATATTGCTTCTGGTAATGCAGACGATTGCAATGTAAACGCGATTCCGGATAGTTGTGATGTCGTTACCGGAGTCGCTGATGACTGCAATGACAACCTTGTTCTCGATGTTTGTGAGATTCTTCTCGGGATTTCAGAGGATTGCAATTCGAATGGAGTTATTGATCTGTGCGAGTTAGAGGACGGAACTTCTGAGGATTGTAATGAAAACAATATTCCCGACATCTGCGACATCGCTTATGGCCTTTCTACTGATTGCAATGGCAACCTGACTCCCGACGAGTGTGAACTCAGTAGTGGTGACCAACCTGACTGTAACGAAAACGGTGTCATCGATAGTTGTGACATTGCTAGCAACTACAGCGGGGATTGCGATTTAAACTCGAATCCAGACGAATGTGACGTTGCAGAGGGAGCCATCGATTGCGATGGAAATCTGGTTCCTGATGTTTGTGAAGTGGACACGGATCTAATCCCCCCGACGATAGAGGGACTGCCAGATAGCATCGAGATCGCCGCAATAGCAGGTCTATGTGAGGCTGTTGTTACCTGGGATCCTCCAACGATCCAGGATGATTGCGGAGTTGAATCTGTTGTAAATTCGCATAATTCGGGCGACACATTCCCGGTTGGGATTACAACGGTTTCTGTTGTTGTGACGGATGTCAGTGGAAATGTCACGGGCCAGTCTTTCGATGTCACGGTTATTGATGACCAGGTTCCCACAATCGGCTCAGGACCCGCCAACATCCAGGTGGAAAATACACCTGGTGAGTGCGAAGCCGTAGTTGCCTGGGAAGAGCCAACTTCGGATGACAACTGCGATATCGCAACTTTCGAACCTTCCGTGTCTTCGGGAAGTAGCTTCCCCGTAGGGACCACCGTGGTCACCTATGTTGCTGAAGACACGAGCGGAAATACAGCCAGTCATTCATTCGAGGTTGTCGTCAACGATGTTGATTTGCCAACGATTCAAGGGCTACCTGGAACCGTCATAGTGAATACTAACCCGGGTCTTTGCACCGCTCTGGTGTCCTGGGCTGCTCCAACGATTGAAGACAACTGTCCCGGAGCGACGTTCACTTCCGATCACAGCCCTGGAGACGCATTCCCGATCGGGGTCACGCTGATTACCTATACCGCAACGGATGCGCAGGGTAACCAGTCACAGTCTTCCTTCGAGATGACTGTTGTTGATGACGAATTACCCGAAGTCACAGGAATCCCCGCCAATGTCATCCTGGAAAATGATCCAGGGAATTGTGGTGCGGTTTATGAGTGGGTTGCACCGACAGCAACTGATAACTGTGGAACAGCGCTCATTACCCTGAGTCATCAATCGGGAGATTTCTTCGAAGTTGGAACCACAGAGGTCACTATTGTTGTTGATGATGAAAATGGAAACGTTTTGAACTTCGCATTCAATGTCGAAGTCAATGATACGGAACCACCTACGATTGCCAGGATGCCAGACGATATCACGGTTTCTGCAGAGGCGGGAATTTGCACCAGCAATGTCGACTGGGAACTTCCCGAAGGTAATGACAACTGTGCACCCTCAACTCTAGTTTCCAGTCATCAGGCGGGAACAGATTTCCCGGTTGGAACCACGTTGGTGACCTACACAGCAACTGACATCCACGGAAACATCACCAAAGAGACTTTCAACATCACTGTTATTGATGAAGAGTTTCCGACAATTGCTGGTTTACCCGCCGACTTGACTACCAGCAGTATGCCTGGTGTCTGCGGAGCCACTGTTGCCTGGGGTGAACCCATCATTGACGACAACTGCGGAATCGCTTCAGTGACGACCACTAATGAACGTGGTTCCCTGTTTGAAGTTGGTTCCACAACGGTTACATACACCATCGTTGACGTGAACGACAACGTCACAGAGGCATCTTTCACCGTGACGATCAATGACGTCGAGAATCCAGTGATCTCAGAGATGCCCTCTGATCTGCTACTGGACAACGATCCCGGAGAGTGCGGAGCTGTCGCCACCTGGGAACTTCCTACTGCGAGTGATAACTGCAGTATCAGTTCCTTCGAATCTGATCATGCATCTGGCGATCAATTCCCGGTGGGAACCACCGTAGTTACCTATACCGCTATTGATCCCACTGGTCTGGAGACCACTGCGAGTTTCAATATCACAGTCGAAGATGTTGAACTTCCGACCATCAGTGGTTTGGTCGCCTCTGTTACCGTTACCAACAGTGCCGGTACATGTGACGGCATTGCATCATGGGATGCGCCAACAGCCGCTGACAATTGCGAAATTGCAGAATTGACCTCGACTCATGAACCGGGTTGGGTCTTTGGTGTTGGCGAAACTCTGGTGACTTACACCGCAACCGATGTCCATGGCAATCAAATCAGTGCAAGTGTGACGGTCATAGTCCTGGACGAAGAAGCCCCAACATTTGTTGAGATTCCATCGGGGATCAATCTTTCCAACGATCTTGGGCTCTGTTCAGCTGTCGTAACCTGGGACACACCGATTAGCACAGACAACTGTGAGATGCTGAGTCTCGAAACGACGCATGCACCAGGCTCTGTTTTCCTTGTTGGTACGACCAACGTGACCTACACGGCTACGGACATCTACGGAAACGTTGCTCAGCAGTCATTCGACGTCAGCGTTAGTGACGATGAGCTACCAGAGATTAGTGATGTTCCAGCAACAATCGAGATCGATGCTGAAGCCGGCCTCTGTAGCGCAGTAGCGACCTGGGATCCTGCGAGCCCCACTGACAACTGTGAAGTTCTTGATTTCGAATCGACTCACAGTTCAGGAGATGTGTTCCCGGTTGGGACTACTACGGTTGTCCTGACGGTCACTGATAATCACTCAAACGTCTCGACGAGTTCCTTTGATGTGATTGTTACGGACACTCAAGCACCTGTGATCGTCTCAATGCCAGAAGACATCCAGTTGTCCACTGAGCCAGGCATCTGTTCTGCTCTTGCGACCTGGACCGAACCGACCGGTGAAGACAACTGTGAGGTGTTGAGTCTGATCTCCAGCCATGATCCCGCTACCTACTTTGAAGTTGGTACCACGGAAGTGACGATAACGCTGACGGATATCAACGGCAATGTGACAGAAGATGTCATGTTGGTGACTGTCACGGATGATGAAGATCCTGTGATCATCAATCTTCCTGATCGCGTCACGGTCCCGACCGAACCAGGGATTTGCGAAGGAACAACTTCCTGGACCGATCCGGACACTTCTGACAACTGCGGTGTCGCTGCTCTCGAGGTCAGCGTCGATAGCGGTTCAATGCTTCCAGTCGGTGAAACGGTAGTTGTCTACACCGTTATCGATATTCATGGAAACAGTTCAAGTCAGAGTTTCATCGTTACCGTCGAGGACCAAGAACTTCCACAGATCATCGACGCGCCTGCTGATATTGCTGTTTCGAATGATCTAGATCAGTGCGGTGCGACTATCAATTGGACTGAACCGTCTGCTTCGGATAACTGTGGAATCCAGTCATTCACCAGTAGCAGTACCAGCGGAGATTTCTTCGGTATTGGAACTGTCGAGGTAGTACTGACGGCCACTGATATCTACGGCAACGAGCAGAGCGCTAGTTTCCTGGTCACCGTCACCGATGATCAAGATCCGCAGATTCTAGGTCTTCCGCTTGATATCACGGTTTCAAATGACCCTGGTTTGTGCGGGGCATCTGTTTCATGGACCGAGCCTACTGCCAGTGACAACTGTGATGATGTCAGCCTGGATGCGAGCCATCAGCCTGGCGATTTCTTCCCGGTGGGTTCAACTGACGTGTTCTACACGGCCGTGGACATCTATGGAAATGTGTTCTCCGACAAGTTCAAGGTAATCGTTGTAGATGATGAAGCCCCAGCATTAGTTGGTTTGCCTTCTGACATGACATTGACTGCGGAAGCAGGACTTTGTTCCGCAACTGTGAGCTGGGAAGTGGTCACAAGTACTGACAACTGTGAAGTCAAAAGCCTCACTTCAGATCATCAATCAGGAGAGACTTTCCCGGTTGGAACAACAGAAGTCACATACGAAACAACTGATATTCACGGCAATTCGACATCTGGCGGTTTCTTTATAACCATCACCGATGATGAAAACCCAGAGTTCGTCGATCTCCCTGAACGTGTGACCGTTCCCAATGAGCCTGGAATTTGCAGCGCGGCTGTTTCATGGGATGCACCACAAGCTGCAGATAACTGCGGAATTTCAGGCATTACCAGCAGCCATGCTTCCGGGGATCAGTTCCCGGTTGGCGAGACGGTTGTCACCCTCACCGCCACTGATATTCACGGCAACCAGTCAACGGCTCAGTTCATAGTTGAAGTTGAGGACGTTGAAGCCCCGCAGATACTTGATATTCCTGTGGATATCGTCGTAGGAAACGATGGTGGTCAGTGCGGTGCCATCGTTTCGTGGACACCACCGACTACCGAAGACAACTGCGCGATCGACACCTTTGACTCGAGTCATTCCAGTGGCGATTTCTTCACTGTTGGAACAACCGAGGTGACTTTCATTGCCGTTGATATACACGGTAATAAGACCAGTGGTGGCTTCACGGTTGTTGTGGCTGATGAGGAAGCCCCGGTGATACTGGCTGTTCCGGCAGACATCACGGTTTCCAATGACTCAGGACTTTGCGGTGCTTCTGTGACTTGGCAGTCACCGACTGCGACTGACAATTGTGAGATCGACACCTTTGACTCGAATCATTCCAGTGGCGATTTCTTCGCTGTTGGAACAACCGAGGTGACTCTGGTTGCCGTTGATATACACGGTAATGAAACCAGCGGTAGCTTCACGGTTGTTGTGACTGATGAGGAAGCCCCGGTGATACTGGCTGTTCCGGCAGACATCACGGTTTCCAATGACTCAGGACTTTGCGGTGCTTCTGTGACATGGCAGTCACCGACTGCGACTGACAATTGTGAGATCGACACCTTTGACTCGAGTCATTCCAGTGGCGATTTCTTCACTGTTGGAACAACCGAGGTGACTTTCATTGCCGTTGATATACACGGTAATAAGACCAGTGGTGGCTTCACGGTTGTTGTGGCTGATGAGGAAGCCCCGGTGATACTGGCTGTTCCGGCAGACATCACGGTTTCCAATGACTCAGGACTTTGCGGTGCTTCTGTGACTTGGCAGTCACCGACTGCGACTGACAATTGTGAGATCGACACCTTTGACTCGAATCATTCCAGTGGCGATTTCTTCGCTGTTGGAACAACCGAGGTGACTCTGGTTGCCGTTGATATACACGGTAATGAAACCAGCGGTAGCTTCACGGTTGTTGTGACTGATGAGGAAGCCCCGGTGATACTGGCTGTTCCGGCAGACATCACGGTTTCCAATGACTCAGGACTTTGCGGTGCTTCTGTGACATGGCAGTCACCGACTGCGACTGACAATTGTGAGATCGACACCTTTGACTCGAATCATTCCAGTGGCGATTTCTTCGCTGTTGGAACAACCGAGGTGACTATGGTTGCCGT